>JAZNUP010000115.1:0-4919 GCA_045592385.1 Acutalibacteraceae bacterium | reverse complement strand
CCCTCTTCCACCATCAATCCCAAGTCTTAACTGACTTGGGATTTGTTTTGTTTGTAACAAAGACAACCCCTGGCTATGCCAGGGGAAAAGGAAAGCTTTTAGCGAGGGGAGAAGTAGACAAGAAAAAAGCTCCTTGATATAGTAGAAGTGGTTTGCCGACCACACAACTAGAATAACAAGGAGGTCTTTATCGTGAAAGAAAAAGACATAAATAGTTTAGAACATACCAGTTGGAGATGTCAATACCATATTGTATTTGCACCGAAATACAGAAGGCTTGCAATATACAAAGAGATAAAAGTAGATATAGGAAAGATATTAAGACAGTTGTGCCAACAAAAAGGAATAGAGATAATAGAAGCAGAACTGTGCTCCGACCATATCCATATGCTGATAAGCATACCACCGAAGTATAGTGTGTCACAGATAATGGGATATCTGAAAGGTAAGAGTAGCTTGATGATATTCGATAGACACGCAAATTTGAAATACAAGTACGGAAACAGACACTTTTGGGCAAGAGGTTACTTTGTGGATACAGTAGGAAGAAACAAAAAGCAGGTAGCAGAATACATAAGGAATCAGCTTGCTGAAGATCAGATAGCAGACCAGATGAGTCTGAAAGAATATGTAGTCCCGTTTACGGGTAGCGAGAACAAGAAAGCATAAAATTAACCCCTTGAGGAGTAGCTTAAAAAGGAATGCGGTCTGCAAACCTTTCAGCGCGCCCCTTAAGGGGTTTCGTCCGTATAATGCCCTTATAGGGCTTAATCAAGCCTCCGGCTTAGCCGGAGGTCCTGACTGTATGCATAGTTATAAAACTTTGTTGCTGAGAGCATTAACGGTCAGAAATGAGAAAGGTAATAGATATGCTTTGTATCTTTACCCTCTCTGTAATAGATTTTATCAGAGGTTACGTTTATATATCGGCAGTCGTCTATGCTAATCCAGCTTTTTTCACCCGAATTCAATTTAACGGAACAAAGGTGACCTTCGTCACTTAAATTCTGATAATAAATTCGTCCGTTGTAAACGTTCATATATCCTGCGGAATCGTCTGATACTTTGGTTAAATCAGAGCCGTCGGTATTTATGCTGTAAATATTGCCGTTATCCTGATTTACAAAAAATATCTTTCCGTCATAAACGTTAATTCTGCTGCCGGTTTCCTGGCATATTACGTTTAAATCCGAGCCGTTGGTTGCAACGGAAAATATGTTTTCTTTGCTTGCAGCATAGATTCTTCCGTCATAAATCGCGGCACAGTTTACGTGAGCTTCGGTAACTTTTTGCCTTTCTGCTCCGTCTTTTTTCATTTTGAAAAGCTTACGGTCGGAATTACTGTCGATATAGTAAACGTAATCGCCGTCAAGCATTAAGTTTGAGCAATTATCGGAGTTGAGTTTTTCCCTGCCTTCACCGTCGGTTTTTATTCTGTAAACCGAGCTGCCGTCGTCAACGTTTGCATAGTAAACGTATTCTCCGTCTGAGCAGATGCACCAGGAGTTGTCGGTGTTCAATCTGTAATCCGTACCGTTTTCATCTTCTTTGTAAAGATACCAGTTATCAGCATGGTTCTGATAATAAATAACACCGTCTTGTTCACAAACCAGACCGTCGTTAACCATATTACCGTTGGTGAGTATCGGTTGCGCTGAGTTTTGAGTTTCGTTGACTGTATCTTCGGGACCTTTTTGGCTGATAAAAACACCGAAACCAATGGATAAAACAAGCGCGGCAACGGTAAGTATTGTTACGGCAAGAATTGCGGGTTTAACCTTCTTTTTCTCAGGAGGAGAAGGCGTCTTGGTTTGAGGCGCGCTTATGTTTTTCAGAAACTCTTCATTGAAAAGATTACTGCTTGCAGGAGAAAAATAAATCTCTTTATCATTTGCCGGAGCTTGCCTGGTTGCAGGAGGCTTGGCGGCGCTGAAGGTTTTTCCGCAAGCGTGGCAGATTGCTTTTGCCAATTCTTTTATTCTGTCCTTAAGCGGGATTGAAGAGTCAATGTAATTTACACCTTCAAGGTCATATTCCAACCTTCCCTGATACTCAGCATCATCAAGCCTGAAGGGGATTACCGCTTTTTTATATTTTAAAGCAATCCCAACCTCTTTCGGGACTTCGGTAGAGGTAACGGAGTTTTTGCTTATAAAAACAACCGAAACGCCCGAATTTTTAATTGCCGCAGGTATCAATTCCTTATAGCTCTGGCCGCTTTTGACATATTCGAGGCACGTCCAGCACGAAATTCCGTATTCAGTTTCCAACTCACTTATAACGTTTTCTACAATTGCCTGATCCTTGAAAGAAAAACTTATAAATGCATCGTATTGGTTCATAATTGTTGCCCCTTACGTATACTTCATAAATAAATTATATTATATAAACGTGACAAAAGCAACAACATATTTGCAATAAGAGTTTATTGCTGAGTGCATCACCTGCCTTATTTAAAAGTGGCTTCAACGAAACGTAAAAAAGCAGAAGAATTACATTGGATTTACCAGGATTACCAGGCAAAGGCCTGCCGCCAAAGCAAAAAGGGAGAGAGCAATAAATGCTTTATCCTTTTTGTCAATGCTTTTAATTTCACTGAGTAAAGAGTCAAGCGAAAAGAAGCAAGTAAACTCTTCGTACTCTTCTTTTAGACGTTCTGATAAATCAGAGTCAACGCTTTCGCGGGTAACCTCAAGCCCCAATATGCCGGGAATCAATTTTTGGCAGGCAAGCCTTACATGCAGGTTGCCGCCTTTGCAAAAATGAAGAACGTTATTATCGGTGCCGCAAAAATCAAAGCCTTGCCCAATCAGATATTTTACGGCATTTTTCTTTGAAGTATATCTGCTGATATAAAAGAAACGGCAAAACGGATTTATAAAAAATGGATATACTACCGAAAAATAATCAACAGTGTTGCCTGTGATTGATGCGGCTTTTATTCTGCCGAAGTTATAAAAAGATGAAAATTTATCGGGAAAATTTTCGGGATTATCATCCACCTGATTTAACGCTAAATTTGAAGAGCAAAGAGTGGTAAGCTTATTTATAAAGCTCTGGAATGAGTCTGTAAAATCACTGTCCCTTAAAGAACTGAATTCTTTTTGCTGATAATCAAAAGCCGTAAAATGGTTATAAACTATCGGCGTTGCTACGGCATAATACAGTAATAAGAACCAGGGGCTCAGGATAGCCGAACAGATATCCTCAAGGAATGTGGGTAGAGATTTTACCAAATCCGGCAAATAATAGTTTATGCATTTCAATGCAACGGGAAAGGAAAATATTAACGCATTGAGCAGGCCGATCAGATATCCTTTTATAAGCTTCTGCCAGGAAGAGGGGTTTGCTTTATCTGTTTTGGCATTATCTGAGCGTTTGGTTGATTTGCTCAGTCCGCTGTAAGGTGCGAGGCGAAGGGTTACAATAGGTTTATTGTTCATAACAAAGTCTCCTTTTGTTTACGTTTGCTGCAGCATTTTTTTGACAGCCGCACACCTTGAACGTATTTCAAAGTGTGCGGTATGGTGGGCTTTTGCGGGAAGTTGTTTGTAGGCTTTAATTAATCTATCACTTCCTTTCAACTTGCCAATCAGCAGGCTGACTAATCTTACAATCATATTATGTACGTCAGTATTCTGAACAAAGAAAGGGGGGGAGCACCCTCCGAAATGTAAGTTACTTAAATACTGCTTTGAGCATCATACCTATACCTGCTCCGAAAATCAGCAGATACAGTCCGATACCTACTGCGGATGAGAGAGAACTTGAGAAATACGAGGATAAAAGCTCCCTGTGCTCATAAAGGCAAATGCAGGACAGCACCAAAAAGATGCACAAAAAAGCAATGCAGTATCGCAGAATTCGTCTGATAATCATTTTTCACCTCTCCTTACCACCAATAGCGTCTTCTTCTCAATCTGGCAAATAAAGCCGCAATGCCCGCACCGACAGCGGTTATAAGTGCCACGATTTTTGAACCTACGTAAACAATGGGGAACAGAATGTTTTCAAACAGTGCCTCACTGAAGGACGGCCAGACACAGATTACGGTAATCAGAAATACCGCTAAAAGTGAACAGCAAACAATGTCCACCCATCTTTCGGGGCTTATCAGGCGGAAATTGACGTTGCTTAATATGTTGTGTCCGTTTGAGGAACTCCTGCCGGCGCGGTTGCTTTCCGCGGCATTGTTTGACCCGAAAGAACCGGGAATGTTATCATAAGCCATTTAATTGAACCTCCTTTAAGATACAAGTCGCCTGGTGATGATTATTTCCGAGCTGCTACCTCCTTTAAGTAACGCTTCGTTTCCGTATTCCTCCTGAAGAATGACTCTGTCACGGATAAAAGGAACAGCTGATTCACCCTCTCCTCTGTAAAGTGAGAAGAGAAGCCTCGGAGGTGTGCTGTGAGAGGCCATAGGCTGCATATGGGTGTATTGCCCGAAATCAGATAACGTTTTCTGCAAATCAATATAGGGAACATTGCCGTTGAGAAGAATGAGGCTGCGGTTGAAATTTCTTGAGAGAACATCATCGCAATCAACGGATACGATGTTTTCGTGTGAAACAACAACCGTAGTCTGCTGCCTCTGCTTCATCATACTTATTACGGACTGCATAAACTTGTTGTTGAGTAAAACGGTATCATCAAAGATGCAGGTGAAATTCTGCCCGATGAGGGATTTGAGCTCCGCGGCGAAATAAATTGAAAAGAACTCAGGATTGAGTTCAGAAGGATTAATCAGAACAACGCAATCCCTGGCTACAAGATTCTGCAGGCACAGCGAGCTCTCGCACGCGTGAGTTGTAAGTGCGGAAAAAGCCTGGTATGAGTTGTTCAGCAGGCTTCTGAAGGCTACACCGCCCCTGGAAGAAGCCAGTAGCATTTCTTTGTCGTACGGATTCTGAGCAGTG
>JAZNUP010000114.1:0-11720 GCA_045592385.1 Acutalibacteraceae bacterium | reverse complement strand
CATCAACAAGCCTTTCAAGCACGCCTATAAGGCTATGAACGTCCGCAGTGTGCAGACCCGTTGTAGGCTCAACAAGTATATAAAGAGTTTTACCGGTTGCGTAGCGTGAAAGCTCCGTTGCAAGCTTCACTCTCTGCGCCTCACCGCCGGAAAGAGTGGTTGCGGGCTGACCGAGCTTGACATAACCCAGACCCACATCATAAAGCGTTTGCAGTTTTTTGCTGATTTTCTGCTGATTCTCAAAGAATACAACAGCCTCTTCAACAGTCATTTCAAGCACATCGCGTATACTCTTGCCCTTGAATTTAACCTCAAGGGTCTCCTTGTTGTATCTTGCGCCTTTGCATACCTCACAGGGCACATAGATATCAGCAAGGAAATGCATCTCGATTTTCACAATTCCGTCGCCCTGGCAGGCCTCGCATCTGCCGCCCTTGACATTGAAAGAAAATCTGTTTGCTTTATAGCCTTTCTTTTTGGAATCGGAAAGGGATGCAAAAAGATCACGGATATCATTGAAAACGCCCGTATACGTGGCAGGATTTGAACGCGGAGTTCTGCCAATGGGAGACTGATCAATACAAATAACCTTATCAAGATTATCTATGCCGAGCATATCCTTGTGCTTGCCGGAAACTCTTCTTGCTCCGTTAAGTTCGGCTGCGAGGCGTTTATGGATAATCTCGTTTACAAGCGACGATTTGCCCGAGCCCGAAACACCCGTAACACAGACAAACTCACCCAAAGGAATTTTAACATCAATGTTTTTAAGATTATTCTCACTTGCGCCAACAACCGTAAGCTCTTTACCGTTGCCCTGGCGTCTTTCCTCCGGCACGGGAATTTTCTTTTTACCGCTGAGATACTGACCCGTAAGCGACTGTTCACAGTTCATTATATCCTCAACGCTTCCGCAACACACAAGCTCACCGCCGTGAATTCCCGCTTTGGGTCCGATATCAACGATATAATCGGCGTTGAGCATTGTTTCTTCATCGTGCTCAACAACAATAAGAGTGTTACCCATATCACGCAGACCCTTAAGGGTTGAAATGAGTTTTTCATTATCCCTCTGATGCAGACCGATGCTCGGTTCGTCGAGAATATACATAACACCCATAAGCGAAGATCCTATTTGAGTGGCGAGCCTGATTCGCTGACTTTCTCCGCCCGAAAGTGTACCCGATGAACGGGAAAGGGAAAGATAATCAAGTCCTACGTTTGAAAGAAATTCCATACGGTTACGTATTTCCTTGATAATAAGGTCCGCTATCATTGTGTCTCTCTGAGAAAGCTTAAGCTCATCAAGGAATTCAAGTCCGTCTTTTATGGATTTTTTTGTAAATTCATCAATATTTATTCCGCCCACAGTAACGGCAAGAGCTTCTTTTTTAAGCCTTGCGCCTTTACACTCAGGGCATTTCACTGTTGACATAAGCGGCTCAATCTGCGCCCTTGAGGCTTCGCTTGAGCTGGTTGTATAACGGCGCTCAAGGTTAGTTATAACACCTTCAAAATCGCTCATATACGAACCGAAGCCGTATTCACTGCGTCGCTCGAGTTTTATCTTCTTACCCTTTGTGCCGTAAAATATCACATCCTTAGCCGTATCAGAAAGTTCACCGAAAGGAGTATCCAGCGAAAAGCCGTAAGCCTCGGCAAGACCCTCAAAATACATCTGAGCGATTGTTCCGCCGTCAGAAACTGACCAACCCGACGCCTTTATTGCTCCCTCTTTTATTGAGAGGAATTTATCAGGCACTATCAAATCCTCATCAGGCTTCATAAACACGCTGAGACCCGAACAAACCGGACAAGCGCCGAAAGGATTGTTGAAAGAAAACGATCTCGGTTCAAGCTCCTCAATATTAACTCCGTGCTCAGGACAGGCATAGTTGAGGGAAAACAGCTCCTCTTCGCCGTCTATTATGTCTATGAGAATAAGACCGTCCGAAAGGTGCGCCGCAGTTTCAACAGATTCGGCAACCCTTGAACGGATTGATTCTTTAACAACAAGACGGTCGACTACCACTTCGATATTATGCTTTATATTCTTTTCAAGCTTTACGGTTTCGGATAAATCGTAAATAACACCGTCAACACGAACCCTGACAAAGCCGCTTTTACGTATACTTTCAAGCTCTTTTACAAATTCACCCTTTTTGCCCCTTGCTATGGGCGCCATAACCTGAATTTTAGTGCCTTCCTCAAACTTCATAATTGCATCGGAAACGTCATCCACGGTCTGCTTTGCTATCTCCCTGCCGCAAACCGTACAGTGAGGCACACCGATTCTGGCATAAAGAAGCCTGAGATAATCGTAAATTTCCGTTACCGTACCAACGGTAGAGCGAGGATTTTTTGAAGTTGTTTTCTGATCAATCGAAATTGCGGGAGAAAGACCCTCGATGTATTCAACGTTGGGCTTTTCCATCTGACCGAGGAACTGCCTTGCATAAGAAGAATGCGATTCCACGTAGCGTCTTTGTCCCTCTGCATAGATTGTATCAAATGCAAGAGAGGATTTTCCCGAGCCTGAAAGTCCCGTAAAAACAGTAAGGCTGTCCCTCGGGATTTTTACGTCTATATTTTTAAGATTGTGCTCTTTTGCACCTTTGATTTTAAGGTATTTCTGTGCCATTTCAGCCCTTCCTTAGTTTTTCAATTCTGTCTCTCAGGTATGCAGCGTGCTCAAATTCAAGAATCTTCGCCGCCGCCTTCATTTCAGCTGTAAGCTTGACTATAAGCGCCTCGCGCTCCTTCTTGCTCATACGGGATACGGGTTTCTCTTTACCGTCCTCCTTGGAGGTGATTTCAATAATATCACGAACGTCCTTTACAATGGTTTTGGGCACGATTGAATGAAGCTCGTTATATTTCATCTGCTTTTCTCTTCTGCGGTTGGTTTCGGTTATAGCTCTTTCCATTGACGGAGTTACCGAATCCGCATACATTATTACTTCACCGTTAGCGTTTCGTGCCGCTCTGCCTACAGTCTGAATAAGCGACGTTTCCGAACGGAGGAAGCCCTCTTTATCAGCATCAAGAATAACAACCAGCGAAACCTCGGGGATATCAAGACCCTCTCTTAAAAGGTTGATACCTACAAGCACGTCGAATTCACCGAGCCTTAATCCCCTGATGATTTCCATTCGCTCTATTGTATCAATATCGTGGTGCATATAACGCACTTTGATACCGAGGTTTTCCATATAATCAGTTAAATCCTCAGCCATTTTTTTTGTAAGAGTGGTAACGAGCACTCGCTCCTTGCGTTCAACTCTTATATTGATTTCGGACACAAGGTCATCAATCTGACCGTCCGTGGGGCGTACGCTTATAAGAGGGTCAAGCAGACCCGTAGGTCTGATAATCTGCTCCGCAATCTGAACGCTTTTATCTTTTTCAAACTCACCGGGAGTAGCGCTTACAAAGATTTTCTGCCCTACCCTTGAATAGAATTCATCAAAGGTAAGCGGTCTGTTATCATACGCAGAGGGAAGCCTGAAACCGAATTCCACAAGACTGTCCTTCCTTGAACGGTCCCCGCCGTGCATTCCTCTTACCTGAGGCAGGGTAACGTGCGATTCATCAACGAAAAGAAGGAAATCATCCGGGAAATAATTTAGAAGAGTAAAAGGCGCAGAGCCCGCAGGTCTGCCTGACATTACTCTTGAATAGTTCTCAATTCCTTTACAAAAACCCGTTTCCCTGAGCATTTCAATATCGTACTGTGTGCGCTGCCTGATACGCTGAGCCTCAAGAAGCTTGCCCTGACTCTCAAACCACGCAACTCTCTCAAGCATTTCATCATAAATAGCGGATATGGATTTTTCCATTTTTTCCGAAGATACAACGTAATGTGATGCAGGATAAACTGCAACGTGAGAAAGCACGCCTTTAACCTCGCCCGTAAGAGCGTTAATCTCGCTAATTCTGTCAACCTCGTCGCCAAAGAATTCAACACGTATTGCGTTTTCGTTTGAGTAAACGGGGAAAATTTCAACCACATCTCCCCTTACCCTGAACTTATTACGCATAAAATTAACGTCGTTTCTTTCATACTGAATAGATACAAGCTTGTCAATAAGCTCATCGCGTGATTTCTGCATACCGGGGCGAAGAGATATAACCATACTGCGGTAATCTATAGGGTCACCAAGAGTGTATATACAAGAAACACTGGCAACTATTATAACGTCACGCCTTTCGGAAAGAGCGGAGGTTGCCGAGTGACGGAGTTTATCAATCTCATCATTAACCGCAGAGTCTTTTTCTATATAAGTATCGGTTGTGGCAATATATGCCTCGGGCTGATAGTAATCGTAATAAGACACGAAATATTCAACTGCATTATTCGGGAAAAACTCACGGAATTCAGAGCACAGCTGCGCAGCAAGAGTCTTGTTGTGGGCAAGCACAAGAGTCGGTCTGTTGAGCCTTTCAATAACGTTTGCCATTGTAAAGGTTTTTCCGGAACCGGTAACACCAAGAAGTGTCTGCTCCATACAACCGTCTTTGACACCCTGCACAAGCTTTTCAATCGCCTCAGGCTGATCACCCGTAGGCTTGTATTTTGACACAAGCTCAAATCTGTCCATATTTCCCTCCCTAAATGTAGCATATCTATCATTTAAGTATAACACAACGTTTTTAAAATTAAAAGAGTAAAGAATATTTTGTGAAAATTACTTTTAAAAACAAATGATTTATGATAAAATATTTTACAGTTTCGCGTTCAAGCACACCGAAAGGAGCAGCAGTATGTATATTCTCACCTCAAAACAGATGTTTGAAGCAGAAAAACAAGCCGTCAGCAGGCTCGGAATAACCTTTTGCGAGCTTATGGAGCGCGCAGGTTGCTCAAGCGCCGATATTATTATGAAAACGAACAACTCAGGCAAAAACGCCGTTATCGTATGCGGAAAAGGCAAAAACGGCGGCGACGGATTTGTTATTGCAAGAAAGCTGCTCGAAAACGGATACGGTGTAAATATTATACTTACCCACGGTGAGCCAAAGCCTGAGGATGCCGTTGAGATGTTCGGCAGAATAGACGCTGAAAAAGCAGGAATTTACAGATATGATAATCTTGAAAACATCACCCACGCTATTGACTCAGCAGATATTATAATCGACTGCATTTTCGGCACGGGATTCAGCGGCAAGCTTGATGAAAAAACCGCCTCTCTCGTCAGATATATCAACTGTTCAGGCGCAAAAATTTACGCAATTGACGTACCTTCCGGCTCGTGCTGCGATTTATCCGCACTCTACGGCGTATGTATAAAAGCGGATATTACAATCGCAATTTCTGCATATAAATTCATCCACGTAATAAAGCCCAGCTGTGAAGTCTGCGGTAAAACAATTATTGCAGACATCGGGATAATTGACAATGATTACCGAGCCGCAAAGGTTGGAGTTTTCACTCTGGATGCAGAAGAAATCCTGCCGAAGTTACCTGAAAGAAAAGCCGTTTCCAACAAAGGAAGCTACGGCCACGCATTAAGTATATGCTCAAGCAAAACTATGCAAGGAGCATCGGTTCTTGCCGCAAAAGGCGCTCTGCGTATGGGAGTGGGACTTCTCACTGTTGCAATCCCCGATGCCGCATACTGCGCCGTGGCGTCCAAACTCACAGAGCCGCTTATTCTTCCTTTGCCGTGCGATGATAAAGGCTTCATAAGTACTGCCGCCGCGCCCGTTATTCTTGAAGCGCACAAGCGTGCCGCCGCATCCCTCATCGGCTGCGGTATCGGCCTTACGGACGGCACGAAAAAGGTTGTATATTCATTCATCGAAAATGCAACAAATCCCTTTATAATTGATGCCGACGGAATAAATGCTGTTGCCTGCAATATAGATATATTGAAAGCAGCCAAGGCGCCGATTGTCATGACTCCTCATCCGGGAGAAATGAGCAGGCTTTGCGGCAAAGAAATAGTTGAAATCCTTGAAAATCCCGTTGAAACCGCGCTCCAATTTGCAACCGAAAATTCAGTTACTCTCGTTTTGAAAACCGCCAACACGGTTGTTTGTTCCCCTGATGGCAGAATTTACATAAACAAAACGGGTAACAACGGTCTTTCAAAGGGCGGAAGCGGAGATTTGCTTGCGGGTATGCTTCTCTCGCTTCTTGCTCAGGGTGTTTCAACATTTGACAGTGCCGTGTGCGCGGTTTATCTTCACGGTCTTGTTGCAGATGAATACGCAAAAACGCACTCAACAAGAAGTTTTCTGCCCTCTGACCTTGCCGATTATCTGCCCCGCCTGCTTTCAGATTTTGAACAGCAGGTGATAAATTGAAATCAAAAATTTTACCCTTTTTTCTGTTAATTATTTTACTTTTTTCGGGCTGCACTTCCGACTTTGATAAAGCGGAGGTGCCGCCCTCTTTGCTTTGTGCAAAAGAGTTGCAGGCAAAGATATCCTCCCCGTCTTTTTCGGGAAATGCCGTCTATTCAATTCTTGGTGACGGCACTCAGAAAGTTCGTATAATTTCTCCCAACGAAGCCGCAGGACTCACTCTTGCTTATAAAGACGGAAAAGCTTCTGTTTCCTTTGATACGCTTGAGGTTGAAAATTCCGAAGCATACCTTCCCGAGAACTTCTTTGCTCTGATTTTATGTGACGCGGCCGAAAGAGCTATAAATTGCTCTCAGGCGCCGCAAAAAGAGGGCGGCTTCTGGATTTTCCGCACAGCAGAAGGCGAGAATTCCGATATTCTCAGAGTCACTGACTCAGGGATGCTTCATTCTTTTCAATCACCAAAAAACAATCTTAACATAGATTTCACCGACACCAACTCACCGCAGACGGAATAAACTGCTATGGGATAAGCCGCCTCATCTCCCCTGACGGCGGCAGGTCCACATTTTTTATTGACGATGTTTATTTGCCCGCAATAACGTCAACAATAGAAATGCGAATCAAAATTATGGGAGTGATTCCGTTTGAATGTTAAAAGGGGAGAAATTTACTACGCAGATTTAAGTCCCGTTGTAGGTTCCGAGCAGGGAGGAACCCGCCCTGTACTTATTGTTCAGAACGACGTGGGGAACAAATTCAGCCCCACGGTAATAGCTGCAGCCATTACCAGCCGCAGATTCAAAACCGAGCTTCCCACGCACATAAGAGTAAACGCTGTCGAAAGCGGTCTTGCAAAAGATTCCATAGTCCTTCTTGAACAGGTACGCACCATTGATAAACGCCGACTGCGCGAAAAAATGGGCACTCTTGACAACACGGATATGGCGCGCATTAATCGCGCACTATCCGTAAGCCTCGGCATTGACGAAACAGACTCCGTTGAATAAAACGGGGTCTGTTTTTCATATCAACAAACCTTATCTGCCGTACGCATTTCATCAGATTTGCGGCGGCATTTTTGATTTTTATACATATCTTTATCGTTAAAATAGACAAAATGCATCATTACAGTTAGTACATATCTGTCAAATCAACATTTTTAAAAAAGCTTGTGCTTATGCGCTTGACTTGTGAATTGTAATAAGGTATTATATTTTGTAATCTTTTTAATTATAAATGTTAAATTGATTAAAGATTAAAGCATTCATTTTTTAGTAAGGGAGAAAAAACGCATGAAGAAAATTGCAATTGCAGACGTTACTCTTCGCGAAGGTGTCTGCAGAAGCGACATTTCGCTCAGTTTCAAAGAAAAGCTTGAAGTTGCAAAGCTTCTCGACAAACTCGGTGTAAACGTTATCGAAACCGCACCGATTATTGACGAAAAAACCGACACTCTGGTTCTTCGTACTCTATGCTCCCTACTCAAAACAAGCATCCTTTCCTGCCCCACAGGTCTTACTGTTGAAGAGGTTGACAGAGCGTGGAAAGCAATCAGCTCTGCCGCAAAGTCAAGGCTTCTTGTCTGCGCCCCCGTTTCCGCTGTGCAGATGGAATATCTCTGCCACAAAAAGCCCGTCGCTATGCTCGATACAATCTCCGCTGTTGTAAGCCACGCCGCTTCACTTTGCGCAGATGTTGAATTCGCGGCTCAGGACGCAACCAGAAGCGAAAAAAGTTTCCTTTTCAGCGCAATAAAAACAGCTGTTGAAGCAGGAGCAAAAACTGTTACAGTATGTGACACATCGGGAATTATGCTCCCTGATGAGTTTGCTCAGCTTATTGCTGAAATTTACGAAGCTGTTCCCGAACTTTCAAACGTAACCCTCAGCGTTGAATGCAGCAACGCCATGGATATGGCAAATGCCTGCGTTTTCGCCTGCATCAAGGGCGGCGCTATGCAGATAAAAACAAACATCGGCGGCAACTCCTCACCCTCAACCGATTCTCTCGCAAACGCAATAAGAATCAAGGGCGATTCACTCGGGGTTTCCTGCGATGTTAACACTATGGCTATCAGCCACACGGTACCCAAGATTCTCAGAATGACCACTTCTGACAAATCCGCATCAGTTGATGCCTTCTCTGGTATGGCCTTTGAATCACGCAATGCCAACGTTCTGCTCGATGCAAGCGCAGAGCTTTCTCAGGTAAGCAAGGCTGTTGTTGAACTCGGTTATGACCTTAGTGATGACGATATCCTCAAAGTTTACGAAGCTTTCAAAGTTGTTGCCGCAAAGAAACAGGTTGGCACCAAGGAACTCGATTCAATCGTTGCAAGCGAAGCAAATCAGGTTCCTCCTACCTACAAGCTTGTCAACTATGTTATCAACAGCGGCAACATTATGACTTCAACCGCCAACATCGTTCTCTCCAAGAACGGCAGAGAGCTCAGCGCAGTCGAAATGGGTGACGGCCCCATTGATGCCGCTTTCCTTACTGTTGAACAGATAATCGGCTGCCATTACGAGCTTGACGATTTTGAAATTCAGGCTGTTACCGAGGGCAGAAAGGCTCTTGGCGAAGCGCTCGTTAAACTGCGCAGTAACGGCAAGATTTATTCAGGCAGAGGCATTTCAACCGACATTATCGGTGCAAGCATCCACGCTTACATAAATGCTCTCAACAAAATTGTTTATGAGGAGAATTAAAATATGAAGCTGTCCTTTTCAACCAACGGCTGGCACAGCTTCGGCTGGAGCGATTTCACAGCCATGGCGTGCGAACTCGGTTTCAACGGAATCGAAGTGCACGATATTCTGAGCGATTCCATGAGTGCGGCGGACGCACCTTTTGAAAGCGCTAAAATTTCCTCAACAGCCCGCAAGCTTGCAGAGCAAGGATTATGCATCCCCTGCATAGATACAGTATGCAACATTGCAGACTCCTCAAAAATTGAGGAAAGCTGTGAGGAAATCGAAAATTATATCGACCGTGCCTCAAAACTCGGCTGCCCCTATGTACGAATCCACGCAACCGCAACCGCTCAGACTCCCAGAGAGGATGACGAAACGGTTGTAACTGTAGTGGGAAGAGTTGTTTCCAAGGCTGAAAAAGCAGGAATAACCCTTCTTGTTGAAACAAGCGGTATTTACGCTGACACTTCAAGACTGCGTGATATTCTCAATATCTTCGCCTGCGACAACGTTGCAGCTCTCTGGGATTTCAATCATCCCTACCGCTTCTTTAACGAAGATCCCGACACAACAATCAAAAACCTCGGTGCTTACGTCAAGCACGTTCACATCAAGGATTCAAAAGTTGTTGACTCCAAGGTTAAATACTGCATCCTCGGTGACGGTGACCTTCCCATTGCTGAGATGTTCGGTGCTTTACGTTCGGTAGGTTACAGCGGATTCATTTCGCTCGAATGTAACCCCGCTTTGCTTGATGACTTTTCGGATAAAGACATCATCTTCCCCCACTTCGTCAATTACATAACCATTTACGACGTTCAGGAAGAGGAGTTCGGCCTTTACTGGAACAGAGCAAAAACAGGCAGATACGTCTGGAAAAAAGAAGAGCTTATAAACAAAACATTCTCCGAAGTGCTTGACACTATGGTTGAGCTTTTCCCCGACCAGTACGTATTCAAATACACAACTCTCGATTACACAAGAACTTACTCACAGTTCCGTGATGACGTTGATACCTTCGCCCGTTCGCTTATTGCTATGGGCGTAAAACCCGGCGACAAGGTTGCCGTATGGCTTACCAACCTCCCTCAGTGGTTTATTGCTTTCTGGGCAACGGTAAAAATCGGCGCCGTACTCGTTACAGTAAACACCGCTTACAAAATCCACGAGATTGAGTATCTTCTCAGGCAGTCAGATACTCACACTCTTATCACTATTGAGTCCTGCCTCGATTCAAACTACGCTCAGTCAATCGCTGAGCTTTGCCCCGAGCTTGAATTCACTCCCGCAGGAAGCCCGCTCCACTGCAGACGGCTCCCCTTCCTGCGCAACATAATCACCGTAGGCTACCGCCAGAAAGGCTGCCTTACCTGGGAAGAAGCTATGGATATGTCCGTAAGAGTTCCCGTGGAAGAGGTTTACCGCAGAGCAGCCGCTGTTGACTGCCACGACGTTGCAAATATGCAGTACACCTCGGGCACAACAGGCTTCCCCAAGGGCGTTATGCTCACTCATTACAACATCGTAAACAACGGTAAGTGCATTGGTGACAGAATGGATATGTCCACCGCTGACCGTATGATGATTCAGGTTCCCATGTTCCATTGCTTCGGTATGGTTCTTTCAATGACATCTATGATGACTCACGGCGGCACACTCTGTCCGCTCCCGTATTTCTCCGCAAAATCATCACTTGCCTGCATAAACCTTGAACGCATCACCTGCTTCAACGGTGTTCCTACTATGTTCATTGCAATGTTCCAGCACGAAGACTTCGCAACAACCGATTTCTCATATATGAGAACGGGTATTATGGCCGGCGCCAACTGCCCGCCCGATCTTATGAAGCGCGCTGCTGCTGAAATGAATATGACCGAAATCCTCAGCGTTTACGGCGAAACAGAGGCATCCCCCGGTTGTACAATGGGCGAGGTAAATGAATCCCTTGCTGACAGAACCGAAACCGTAGGAAGCGCTTTCCCCCACGTTGAATGCAAGATTATTGACCCCGAAACAGGCGAAGACCTGCCGGACGGCGAAAACGGCGAGTTCGTTGCAAGGGGCTACAATATTATGAAGGGCTACTACAAAATGCCCAAGGCAACCGAAGCCGCTATCGACAAAGAAGGCTGGCTTCACAGCGGTGATATCGCGTGCCGACGCCCTGACGGTTATTATCTTATCACCGGCAGACTCAAGGATATGATAATCCGCGGCGGCGAAAACATTTATCCCCGTGAGATTGAAGAATTCATCTTCACCCACGAAGATGTTCAGGATGTTCAGGTTATCGGCGTTCCCGACAAGAGATACGGCGAAGAAATCATGGCCTGCATCATCCTTAAAGAAGGCAGAACAATGACCGAGGAACAGATGAAAGATTACATTCTTTCTCATATGGCAAGGCATAAGGTTCCCAGGTACATCGAGTTCGTTAAAGACTTCCCGAAAAATGCGGCTGGCAAAATCCTCAAATACAAAATGAGAGAGGCTGCTGCCGAAAAATACGGAATCTAATAATTTATAAATAATTCATGGCGCATTCAGCTACGCCGGAAAGGGTGTACATATATGTTAAACATCAAAATCGAAAAAACCGCAACTCCCAAGCAGAAGCCCGATGAAAACAATCTCGGTTTCGGCAAAATTTTTACAGACCACATGTTCGTTATGAACTACACAGAAGGTCAGGGTTGGCATGACCCCAGAATCGTC
>JAZNUP010000113.1:0-16817 GCA_045592385.1 Acutalibacteraceae bacterium | reverse complement strand
AGCCATGTCGTTCTGTGAGCCAAGGAGTTGTTCCATGGAGTTGTCTTCCTAAGACCGCTTGGCCTCCGACTTATATGGTGGGTGGCGGTACAATGCTTCTGAGCGCCGTGCCGCACGTGGGAAAGCTTGACCCCGGAGTTTTTCTTCTGTTTTCAATCGGTTGTATACTGTATGTTTTCGGCGCTGTTTTCTGCGGCCTCGGAATAAAAAGACCGCCGTTGCACGTTGTTTTTCACATTCTGGTGCTGGCAGGCAGTATGATTCATTATTACGTAATTTATACGTTTATGCTTTAAGGACGTTTAAGGAGGATTTTTATATGGCAAACGAACTTTTTCACGGTGCGCCGCAGGATGAGAGAACAGAGAAGGAGATGCTCACCTATTCTCTGCTTGATAAACTCGGCATTGATTTTTACCGCGCAGACCACGAAGCCGCCGCAACAATTGAGGCGTGCCTTGAGGTGGAGAAGGTGCTTGGCTGCGAAATCTGCAAGAATCTTTTACTGTGCAACAGACAGTGTACAGATTTTTATATGCTCCTTATGCCGGGTGCAAAGCCCTTCAAAACCAAGGACCTTTCAAAGCAGATAGGTACTTCAAGGCTTTCCTTTGCGAGCGCAGAGCATATGCAGGAGCTTGTAAACATCACCCCCGGCTCGCTGAGCGTGCTTGGCCTGCAGTTTGATAAAGAAAACAGGGTGAAGCTTATAATTGACCGTGATTTGCTTGAGAGTGAATATCTCGGCTGTCACCCGTGCATAAATACGTCCTCGCTTAAAATCAAGCTTTCGGATATACTTGAAAAATTCCTGCCCGCAGTAAACCATACTCCGGAGTTTGTAACCTTGCCGAATATACTTGAAGAATGAGAAAAAGGCTGTAAAAAAACGCAAGTTTTTTTACAGCCTTTTTTACAACCCCTTTTTTATACCTGTAACAGGAAAAGTTTCGCAAGTCCGAAGTAAATGAGCAGGGTTACGATATCAACAAGAGTTGCAATCATAGGGCCTGCCATAAGGGCGGGGTCAAGCTTTATGATTTTAGCAAAAATCGGGAGTGAGCAGCCGATTAACTTTGCAACGATTATTGCAAAGAAAAGTGCAAGCGAAACTACGAGGAAAATATCAATCGTGCCGTCACAGAAAAGGAACATTCTGCCGATATTGGCTATTCCGAGCACAACGCCGCAGACGGCGGCAACTCTTAATTCCTTGAGGACGATTTTGAAATAATCCTTGATTTCGATTTCGCCGACGGCGAGACCTCTTATGATAAGGGTTGAAACCTGGCTGCCTGCGTTACCGCCAGTGCCCATAAGCATAGGCATTGCCGCGGTGAGGGCTACGATGCCTGCCAGCATAGATTCGTAGCTTTCAATAATCTTGCCGGTGAACGTGCCCGAAATCATAAGAATCAACAGCCACACGATTCTGTTTTTGGCAAGCTTGAAAACGCCTGTTTTGAGGTACTCGTTATCAGACGGAGCAAGCAAAGCCATCTTTTCAAAGTCCTCAGTGGTTTCTTCTTCGATAACGTCAACGATATCGTCAACGGTGATGATACCTACAAGGCGCTGCTCATTATCAACAACGGGTACGCTCAGAAGGTCGTACTTTTTAACAAGAGCGGCAACCTCTTCTCTGTCATCAAGAGTGTTTACGTAAATAAGCCTTGCATCGTCCTGCATTATATCGCGCACGAGAGTGTTTTCGTCGCACAGCAGGAGCTGAAGCAGAGGCACGGCGCCGATAAGGGTGCGCTTGGAATCAATACAGTAGCAGGTGTAGACTGTTTCTTTGTCTACGCCTGTTTTTCTTATGCTTTCAATTGCCTGCGAGGCGGTCATATCGTCGCGCAGCTGAACCATTTCGATGGTCATTATGCTTCCTGCCGAGGTTTCGGGGTAGCGCAGGAATTTATTGATGACACTGCGGGTTTCAGGGTCGGCATTCTTGAGAACTCTGGTGACGATATTCGCAGGAACTTCCTCAAGAAAGTCAACGGTATCGTCAATGAACATTTCATCAAGCAGTGCTTCAAGCTCACGGTCGTTAATCATATCGACGAGCTGAGTCTGAATTTCAACCTCTGAATAAGAAAAAACATCCGCTGACATAGCTTTTGGCAAAACACGGAAAAGCCTGAGCCTTTGCTGAGGCTCAAGTTCTCCTGCCACTGCGGCTATATCAACGGGATTCATTTCAACAAGCATACTCCTCAAAGCGGAAATTTCACCCTTTGAGAGGAGCGAGCTTATAATTTTGAGTACGGTTTCAAAATCCATTGGAGCCTCCTTCTTTGCAGAGGACACCAAAAACAGCCAAAGCCTTTTCCGTCAATCGGAAAAAGCAATCACCTGAACTTCGGCAGCTCCGCTGCAAATTTTATTTTTGAAATTCTACTTCGAGGGTTAGGTTTATCGGGACCTGCCAAAATTCTCACCACACGTTTCTTAATGTAATTAATACTTATTATCTACGTATCATTTTAATTTTACTCTCAGCATTTATAAAAGTCAAGAAAAAATCCGTGCTTTCACAAAAAGATGACCTGAACAGGTCACGGAAAATGCGTTTTTAAACTAAGGATGAAAGGCTATGGTGACTGCATACGACCTTTGCGGCGAGCTTAGTTTGACTGCGGTCACTATGAATGAAAGGAGCAACAGCATTGAAAAACAAACTTACGGCAAAAGAAAAGCTATTTTGCCTTTTATTCGCAAGCAGCAGGGACGCCAGAGGCTCTGCCGCGCGGGCGGGCTATTTATCGCCTGCAAAGGCGGCGGTAAAGCTGCTCAACCGTGCCGATATAAAGCAGGCGATTGAGGCCGAAGAGGCATCACGAGGCTTTAACCTCGGCGAAATACGCGACGGACTGCGTCACCTTGCATTCGGCTCTGCTGCCGATGCGGTAATGCTTATGCTTAAGGGCGATGAGTTTTCTGCTCAGCAGATTGAGGAGCTTGACCTTTTCAATGTTGCCGAAATCAAGCGGCCCAAGGGAGGCGGGCTTGAAATCAAATTCTTTGACCGCATAAAGGCGCTTGAAAAGCTTGCAGCTTCGGGAGAGGGTGCAGGCGCTTCGGCCAACGACCTTATCAGGGCGCTTGATGAGGGCGCCGCAGGCCTTTCGGACTCTCTGAGGAAGAATCAATAGTGACAAATTTCCGAAAACGGGAGTGAATCAAACGCGTAAGAAATCACCTTATGTACCTTTTTCGCCAAAGCAGATGACGGTGCTTTGCTGGTGGCGTGAGCCGAGCCCGTATTCTCAAATGGATGCCGTTATATGCGACGGTGCGGTAAGAAGCGGCAAAACGCTGTGTATGTCGATGTCATTTATCACGTGGGCAATGTGCTCTTTCGATAACACGTCTTTTGCTCTGTGCGGCAAAACAATAGCATCGCTCAGGCGCAACGTTATCACCGTTTTGCTTTCTCCGCTTCGTGAGTTGGGCTTTGAGTGTACGGAAAAGCTCAGCCGCAATCTTATTGAAGTTTCTGCTTTCGGCAAAACAAACCGCTTTTATCTTTTCGGCGGCAAGGATGAAAGCTCGGCATCGCTCATTCAGGGTATGACTCTCGGCGGAGTTTTGCTCGATGAGGTCGCTCTTATGCCACGCTCTTTTGTTGAACAGGCTATTGCCCGTTGCTCCCTTGAAGGGTCAAAGCTGTGGTTCAACTGCAACCCCGAGCATCCTATGCACTGGTTTCACGAGGAGTGGATTAAGAAAGCCGCCGAAAAAAACTGCCTTTATCTCCATTTCACCATGGAGGACAACCCGTCGCTTACCCCTGCCATAATCAGCCGCTATAAGAATCTTTACAGCGGAGCGTTTTACGAGCGTTTCGTACTGGGGAAATGGGTTGCCGCTCACGGCAGTGTTTACCCGATGTTTGACCGCAGTGTTCATCTTGCAGAGCCTCAGGGAGAAATCGGGAAGTATTATATCTCCTGCGATTACGGAACGGTGAATCCGTCCTCATTCGGTCTGTGGGGACTTTCGCAGGGGAAATGGTATCGCCTTGCAGAGTATTATTTTGACTCGCGTGCAATTGGTGAGCAACGCACCGACGAGGAGCACTATTCAGCCCTTGAGGAGCTTGCAGGCGAGAAAAATATTGAAGCCGTTATAGTTGACCCGTCGGCGGCAAGCTTCATTGAATGCATAAACCGCCACGCAAAATTCAGGGTAATCCCTGCGAAAAACGATGTGATTGACGGCATACGCAGAGTCTCCGATGCGTTAAAGCAGCGGCAGATTCTGTTTTCGCCGACGTGCAAGGATTGCATAAGGGAATTCGGACTCTACCGCTGGGAGCACAACAGTGCAAAGGACAGCGTGAGAAAAGAGAATGACCACGCAATGGACGATATCAGATATTTTGTTTCAACTGTGCTTGCAAGCGAGGAGGATACGGGCTTCTTTGCTTTTGCGGCGCAGAGAAAAGACCGAGTTTAAAAGAAAGGGGGAATCAGCCTTGGGACTGATAAAGAAAAAAAGCCCTCAGAGAACGGCGGTGCCCGTTGTTCAGACTGCTCAGCACACACGGGCGTTTTCAATTCTTGACGGTTACGTACCGCTGTCCACTCCGCAGACAAAGCTTTATTACGCTTTGAGGGAAGCGGTGCCGATAATTGATGCGGCGGTTTTCAAAATCGTACGCCTTGCAGGTGGATTTAAAGCGGTGTGCGAAAATCCGCAGGCTCAAAAGGCTCTTGACGGCTTCGTATCCCACGTGCCCGTAGGCGGAAATCAAATGGGACTTGAGGCATTCGTTGCCACGTATTTTGAACAGCTTCTCACCTGCGGTACTGCGGTTGGCGAGATTGTGACGGACTGCTTCGGCGTGCCTGCCGCATTGTGGAATTCACCGCTTGATTCGGTGGAGCTTCGCAGGAATGAAAACGGATTTACCGTTGACCTTTACGTGAGAAACGGCAGTGAATGCGTTAAGGTTAGCAAGCCTGAGCTTTGCCTGCTCAGCGTTCTTAATCCCGAGCCCGGCAAGCTTCAGGGCAGCTCGCTTCTCAAGGGTCTGCCTTTTGTGAGCTCCATACTTACGAGGATTTACGAAAGCATCGGCATAAACTGGGAGCGCGCAGGCAATATCCGCTTTGCCGTAACCTATAAGCCGCAGAATGATGCCGTGGACAGGGCATATGCTAAGGACAGAGCCTTGCAGGTTGCAAAGGAATGGGGCGAGGCAATGCAGACGGGCGGCGCGGTAAAGGATTTTGTTGCGGTGGGTGACGTGCAGATTAAAGTAATCGGCGCGGACAGTCCGATTATGGACAGCGAAATCCCCGTGCGCCAGATGCTTGAGCAGATAGTTGCAAAAACGGGACTACCTCCGTTTATGCTGGGGCTTTCCTGGTCGTCAACCGAGCGAATGTCCTCCCAGCAGGCGGATCTTCTTACAAGCGAGCTTGAGGCATACAGAAGAATCCTCACTCCCGTAATTGAAAAAATCTGCCGTATGTTTCTCAGCCGCAGCGGTTACTCCGATTCGGTTGAGGTGCAATGGAGCGACATTACTCTCCAGGATGAAGTTGACCTGAGCAGAGCTATGCTCTATAAAGCTCAGGCCGAAAGCTTAAACAAATCAAACAGGAGTGATTGATATCAACAAAGATTACGTCAGCGAGATTGGCACCTGCACACCCGATGAGCAGGAGCTCAGTCTCATAAGCACCTTTACCCGTAAGCCTATCCCTGCCGAGAAGCTTTACACCTTCAGCCTCATTCTTTGCGATAACGAGGTTGACCGTGACTGCGAGCGTTTCAGCATTGATGCGTTAAATTCGCTTGCAGAGCTTTTTGTGGGCAAAACGGGTATTTATGACCACAGTATGAGCAGTAAGGACCAGACTGCACGCATTTACAGCACTCAGGTTGTAACAGATGAGAGCAAAACGACGTCTGCAGGCGAGCCTTACACTTACGTTGAGGCTAAGGCTTATATGCTCAGAAATGAGAAAAACGCCGCGCTTATTGAAGAGATAGACGGCGGCATAAAAAAGGAAACCAGCATCGGCTGCGCCGTGAGCGAAAAGCTCTGCTCCGTGTGTGGCGCATCCCTTACGCACAGCGGATGCGAACACATAAAGGGTAAGCTTTACGGTGATAAGATTTGCCACACCGTGCTTTCAAAGGCAAGCGATGCCTATGAATGGTCCTTTGTGGCAGTGCCTGCGCAGAGGGCGGCAGGGGTTATAAAATCCTTTGACACCTTCTCTGCAAAGGAGACTGAAAAAATAGTGAAAACCCTTTCGCAGGGCGACAGTGTGACTCTCAGCGGAAAGGCTCTTGAGCAGATAAAAGAGCATATAACAAAGCTCGGCAATCTTGCAGAATACGGCAGGCAGTTCCGCGATGAATTGCTGCTTGAAATAATCCGTTCAGGCGCGCTTTGTCTGCCTGAAATGAAGGGCGAGAGCCTTTCGGACATCTGCTCTGCGCTCACCCTTGAGCAGCTGCTTGATCTGAGGGCGGCTTTCCGTTCACATACGAGCAAGTCTGCTTGCTCATCCCTTCAGCTTCAGCCTCAGAGTGTTGCGGCTGAGGGGACAAACAATCAGTTTAAAATTTAAGGAGGATATAAAATGTCAGTATCTTTTAACGGCTTTAACGAAAAAGTTCTTACTTTCAAAACAGAATCCGCTGTTGAAACGGGATATCCCGTTATGATGAGCGGCAACGGCACCGTAGCCCCCTGCGATTCAGGCGATGATTTCTGCGGTATTGCAGTTCACGCAGAGGGCAAGTACGTAAGCGTTCAGCTTGCAGGCGCGGTAACCGTTCCTTATACAGGCACTGCACCCGAGGCGGGCTATGCAACCCTTTCTGCAGGTGCTAACGGCAGTGTAGCAGCCGCATCGGGCGGCAGAGAATATCTTGTTCTCAGCGTGGATACCGTAAGCAAAAAGGTTACCTTTGTAATCTGATTTAAAGAAAGGAGAATATATAATGGCAACATTTGATAACGTAAGACTTGAAAAAGGTCTTTATTCCACAGGCAATTTCACAAAGGCTCTTGAATCCATTGACCCCTCCGCAGAATATGCAGGCTCTTCCCTTGAGGGTCTTGACGCATATCAGCGCCAGCTCAAGCGTTTTGACATCAAGGTAAGCGGCCCTTCAAGCGACGTGGTTGACAAGTTCTTCAAGACTTCGGATTCAGCAGTCCTTTTCCCTGAGTACGTATCAAGAGCGGTACGTCAGGGTCTTGAAGAGGCAAACGTGCTTGACCAGATTGTGGCATCCACTACCGTTATTGACGGCCTTGATTACCGTTCAATCACATCCGACCCCACGGAGGATGACAAGCAGCTCAAGGTTGTGGCTCAGGGCGCTCACATCCCTGAAACCAATATCACTATGAAGGAAAACCTTGTGTCCCTTCACAAGAGAGGCAGAATGCTTGTTTCTTCTTACGAGGCAATCAGATTCCCGCGCCTTGACCTCTTCACCGTAACTCTCAGACAGATCGGCGCTTACATTGCACGCTCTCAGCTCAGTGACGCAATCGACGTGCTCAAAAACGGTGACGGTAACAACAATGCTGCTTCAAGCTCATCCGTAGCTTCAGCAGGCACTCTTACCTATGCGGACCTTGTTTCCTTCTGGAACGGCTTTGACCCCTATGAGCTCAACACAATTATTGCCGACCCTGCTGTGATGGCATCAATTCTCAACCTTACCGAGTTCAGGGATGCGGCGGCAGGCCTTAACTTCCACGCTACGGGCAAGGCTGTTACTCCCATCGGAGCAAATCTTCTCAAGTCCTCAAAGGTGGATGCAGGCTCTCTTATCGGCCTTGACAAGAGCTGTGCACTCGAAATGGTAAAGACTGGTGACGTGCTTACCGAGTATGACAAGCTCATTGACCGTCAGCTTGAAAGAGCGGCAATTACCTGCACCGCAGGCTTTGCCAAAATCTTTGACGGCGCTTCAAAAATCCTTACTGTTTAATACGGAGGGATGACGGTGATTAACAAATGGAGCGTTCTTTCTGCGCTTAAGCAGAATTATTCTCCCGGCGATGAGGATGAAACAGCGCTTCTCGCCGTCTGCGCCAGTGCGAGCGAGGAAATCTCCGTTAAAATGAAGGACGGCGCCGACCCGGGAGATATCCGCCTTATAAATGCTGCAGCCGCCGTTGCAAATTACCGCCTTGCCCTGCGCAGGAGTTTTTCCGCCTCGCAGATTACTTCCTTCAAGGCGGGAGACGTAACGGTAACAAAAACTCCGCAGGCTTCGCTTGACCTTGCGCTTGACGAAAAAAATCAGGCGATAATGCACGCGTATCCTCTTTTGCGGGATGACGGATTTTTATTTGTGCAGGTGGATGCATGAATATTAAAGAATGCCTTGAAGAATACGGCAGACCCGCCGCACTTTGCAGCAGTGACGGCAAAACCGAAGAGAATCTTCACGCTATCATCAGCCCTCTGAGATACAAAAATAAAATGTACCTCAGCGGTATCTATACCGAAATAGGCTACAACAGCGAAGGTCATTATCTCTACATAGGTCCGCCCGATTGCGACCTTACCGGACGCGACGGATGTTACCTGCTTTCGGAGGGCATAAAATACAGAATTGACAGAGCGGAGAAGGTTTATTTCGGCAAGGAAGTATTTTACATATGGGCTATAATCAGAATCATAGTTGAGCCTGATTGATAACCCCGAGTGAACCTTAATTTCTTTCAAATCGGGGCTGTCCGTGTGCTTTCGGGCAGCCCCTGCCAATTTCATAAGAAAGGATATGATAACGTGAGCGAAATAAGCGCAATGCCCGGCAGTATAGTGAACTGGCTCAGTGAGCAGGAGATACTCAAATCCCTGCGCTTTATGACTGAATTCCCTGCAGAAAAGAAGGCTATTCCTCTTACCTCACCTATTGTGGCGGTAGGTATTGAGGAAATGCAGATAACAGATTCGTTCGTTGAAAACGATGAGGGTGTGCTTGAGAAAAACGATTATTGCAGAGTGGCATCAATAAAAATCCGCCTTGCCATTCACGTGCCTTTTTCACAGGGCGGTGAAAAATGCTATGATGCGTTTACCGACATTATTGACTGCCTGACCTTTGCATCCGACCTTGAAATAGTTAACTCGGGATGCGAGGATATCAATGCGGACAGAGATACGGATGCCTTTGTTCTTGCGGCGTGGATAAACGTTAATGCGAATTTTTGCCCCGCGGCGAGCAGCTCGGTTTCCTTCGGCTCGTTTATGATGAAGGATTTACTCTGCGGCAAGCATATTTACGATGAAGAGGTGCATTTATCAGGCCGTGACCGCGATTACCTTGATGAGCCGTGTGTGTGCTCTTACTATATGGGTGACGGACGTTCTTCAAAGCGTGTTTCCACCGAGTTTGAGCCAAAGGCGGTTTTTGTGGCTTGCCTGGACTGCCCACCCGTGCAGGTCGATTTTGAGGACGGAGTGTGCAATATTTTCTACGGCTTTGCAGTGGGGCACGGAGGAACAAGCGCAATAAGCATAAACTCAACGGGCTTTACCGTGAATGATGATTACGACGATGACCTGGGCTATGAAACCTGTCTTAATATGAGCGGTATGTCGTATGTGTTCATTGCTTTCAAATAATAAAAGAAAACCGCCTCTCTGCTGCGCTGTGCAGAAGAGAAGCGGTTATTCTTATAAATCAATATTTTCGTTTAACTTAAGCTTTATGAAAGCTGCTTCAAAGGGGGCAACGGTGATTTTTTTACCCAAGGTGCCGCTGATAAGCTCTTTGGCATCGGAGGAAAAATCAAAGCTCACTGCTTCCTCGCCGCGGTTTATGACAACAAGGATAAAGTATTTTTCACCGTTGAAAGGATTTCGCCTGAAAACGAAAAGCTCACGGGAGGCGTATACGTTTTCAAAAGTTCCGCTTGCAAAAAGAGACTCTCCCTTTCGGATTTTGCCGAGCTTTCTGTAATGGGCAAGCAGACTTTTTTCAATATTATGCCAAGGGAAGGGCATACGGCAGAAGGGATCCCTGTATCCCTCAAGACCTGCCTCATCGCCGTAGAAAACGCAGGGCACACCGGGGCAGGCAACTGTGAGCGCATAGGCGAGCTTTAAAAGCTTTATTGCATTTTTACGCTGTGCCGCTGTCATACGAAGGGTTGAAAGCTCAGCGTTGCTCAAATCGCCCTGAGGAATGCCGCCGAGGACGGTGAGGATGCGCTGGGTATCGTGACTGCCGAGGAAATTCATCAGAGTGTCGCTGGATTGCTTGGGGTATCTGCGGTAAAGTCTTTCAACGGTATCCGCAAGCTTTTTGGCTTCGCCGTATTTTATGAAGTTTATTACCGCTTCGCGCAGGGGATAATTCATAACGCAGTCAAGCTGACCGCCTTTGAAATAATGGCGTCTGCGCGAATAGGCGATTTTATCGCTTGCATCCTCCCATACCTCGCCGATTATCGGCGCATCGGGATTTTTTTGCTTTACCTTTTTACGAAGAGCGGTGAGGAATTCATCCGAAAGCTCGTCCGCAACGTCAAGCCGCCAGCCGTAAACTCCGTAATTCATCCATTTTTCTATAACACTGTCCAGAATGAATTTAAGGTAATCGGGATTTGCGCTTTTTACGTGGGGAAGGATATCCACACCCCACCAGCATTCGTAATCATCGGGATAATCCCTGAAAGCGTACCAGTTGTAATAAGGAGAACTCGGCGAATTGTAAGCTCCGACGGTGCTGTAATTACCTTCGCGGTTGAAGTACACACTGTCGCTGCCCGTGTGGTTGAAAACACCGTCGAGAATTACGTTGATGCCGAATTCTTTTGCTTTTTCGGTAAGCTCCCTGAGAGCTTCGTCGCCGCCGAACATACTGTCCACTTTAAGGAAGTCGCCGGTATCGTACTTGTGATTTGAAGCGGCTTCAAAAACGGGTGAAAGATAAATGGTCTTTGTGCCGAGAGAGGCAATGTAATCAAGCTTTTCGGCAATGCCGTAAAGGTCGCCGCCGAAAAAGACGTTGTTTTTAACCTTTGCGCCCGGATATGCGCCGTATTGAGGAATTCCGTTTTCCCAATCGGGGTTGAATTCGGCGCCTTTTTTGAGTTCACATCTTCCGCTTGATTTGAAGCGGTCAACAAAGACGTGATATATTATGCCACCGCGCATACTTTCACAGGTTGTGTAATCATCGTCAAAAAGCAGCAGCTGACGGTCACCTGCCAGAGAGCAGGGCTGAAGTTCTGTTGCTTTTTCACCGCCGAGGAGCAGAGTGCCCTCGGCGCACTTTATTTCGTATCTGTAATAAAAAAGGCTTTCGTTGCCGCTTTTGCCGCAAAGGGAGGGAAGAGAGAGCTGCAGCTCGTATTTATCGCAGCTTCCGTCAAGCCCCGTCCACTTTAAAGCAAAGCATTTTTCACCCTCATCGGGGAAATCAAGTGCATCGGCGTGGATTAAAAGCTTTACGCTGCTTGCACCAACAGTGCGGGGGATTCTGAGCAAAAGGCGCAAAGAGTCGCTTCTCGGGAAAGCCCCGAAAAGCGACATCTCTTTTTTATAAGTTTTACTGAATTTGAATTCTCTGATAAGGTTCATCATTTAATCTCATTTATGTGCCAGATATTTTTTGCATAATCGTGGATGCTTCTGTCAGATGAGAAGAAGCCTGCGCCTGCAATATTGGCAAGGGATTTGCGGTTCCAGTTAGAGGGGTCAGCGTAAGCGTTCATAACTTCCTTATAGGTGTTGAAGTAGGAATCAAAGTCCGCAAGGCACATATAAGGGTCAGCAACGCCTGTGCTGTGAAGCAGATAGTTGAACATTGAGCTGAAATCGTTGCCTGCGAAGGTGCCCTTGAGGGAGTCAACAACGCCCTTAAGACGGTCACTTGTGATGTAATAATCAACTGACCTGTAGCCCTGCTTCCAGATTTCGTCAACCTCCTGCGAAGTAAGACCGAAGATGAAGATGTTATCATCGCCCACGGCTTCCTTCATTTCAACGTTTGCACCGTCAAGAGTGCCGAGGGTGATGGCGCCGTTAATCATAAACTTCATACAGCCCGTGCCGCTTGCTTCTTTACCTGCAAGGGAAATCTGTTCGCTGATATCGGTAGCGGGCATAAGCACTTCGGCAGTGCTTACGTTGTAATCCTCAAGATAAACAACCTTGAGAATCTTGCTGATAACGGGGTCCTTCTCAATCTCCTTGCCGAGGCTCCATATAAGGCGGATGATATCCTTAGCCATAATGTAGCCGCCTGCCGCCTTGCCGCCGAAGATGAAGGTGGTGGGGGTGATATCGGCATTGGGATTCTCTTTAAGGATATTGTAAAGCGCAATAATCTTAAGCACGTTGAGAAGCTGACGCTTGTACTCGTGCATACGCTTTACCTGAACGTCGAATACACAGGATGTGTCAAGATGCTCGCCTGTTTTGTCAAAATAGAATTTATCAAGCCTCTGCTTATTCTCAAGCTTGATTTTTGCAAGACGCTCAAGCACGGCAGGGTCATCCTTGAACTTAAGGAATTCACCGAGCTGTGCGGAATCCTTACGGTAATCGGGGCCAATGCATTCATCAAGCAGAGCGGTGAGGCCGGGGTTTGAGTAGCAGAGCCATCTTCTGTGAGCAATACCGTTTGTTACGTTGGTGAACTTATAGGGCATTGCCTTATAATAATCGTGGAAGATGGTTTTCTTGAGAATATCCGAGTGAAGGGCAGAAACACCGTTTACGGTGTGAGAAGCGGCAACGCTGAGATTAGCCATTCTTACCTGAGAATAGCCGACAATTGCCATATTTGAAATTCTGTTCCAGTCACCGGGATACATATTCCACAAATCAGCGCAGAGTCTGCGGTTGATTTCGGATACTATCATATAAATTCTCGGCAGCTTGAGGCGGAATAGATTTTCGTCCCACGTTTCAAGCGCTTCGGGGAGAACTGTATGGTTGGTGTAAGAAACAACCTGAGTTACCACGCTCCACGCATCTTCCCAGGAGTATGAGTAAACGTCAAGAAGAATACGCATAAGCTCGGGCACTACGAGAGCGGGATGAGTATCGTTGATGTGGATTGCAACCTTCTGAGCAAAATTATCAAGGCTGCCGTAGCCTGCGAGATGATCGTGAATAATGCTCTGAAGAGATGCTGAAACAAGGAAATACTGCTGGGTGAGGCGCAGAAGCTTGCCTTCCTCGTGATTATCGGAGGGGTAAAGCACCTTTGAGATAATTTCGGCATTGCTGGTTTCCTCAATAGCCTTTACATACTGACCCTGTGAGAAAAGACCCATATTGAAATTGGAGGTGCTTACCGCTTTCCACAAACGCAGAACGTTTACCGCCTCTGAGTTTGCGCCTGAAATCATCATATCGTAGGGGACTGCCCTTACCGTCTGATAATTCTCGCAGGTGACGGTGCACTTGCCGTTTTCCCAGGTTTCGTTGATGTTGCCGCCGAGGGTAACGTCAAATGCCTTGTCTGTTCTGAGAACAAGCCAGGTGTCGCCCCTGTTCATCCAGGAATCGGGGAGTTCAAGCTGGTTGCCGTCAATGATTTTCTGCTTGAAAAGTCCGTATTCATAGCAGATTGAAAATCCCGTTGCGGGATATTCAAGGGTTGTGAGCGAATCCATAAAGCATGAGGCGAGTCTGCCGAGGCCGCCGTTGCCGAGGCCGGGGTTGGGCTCCATATCGTAAAGCTTTTCAAGCTCGAAGCCCATCTCCTTGAGAACAGCCTCATATTCATCGCAAACGCCGATGTTCATAAGGTTATTCTTGAGGGAGGGACCAACGAGGAATTCCATGCAAAGGTAGTAAACTCTCTTTGCACGCTGCTTTTTAATCTTCTCTCTGTAAGCTGAGCGCTTTTCTGTAAGGATATCCTTAACGCTCATAATGGTGGCTTTATAAATTTGCTCGTAGGTAGCTTCCTCATAAGAGATACCGTAGTATCTTGAAAGCTTTGTAACGAGTGATTTTTTGATTTCCTGCTGAAGCTCTGTTTTGTTTTTGATCATTGTAAAAATTCCTTTATTAAAAAATGTTATTATATATTACAACATTTTTTTATAAATATCAATATATTTTTTTGCAGAAGCGTTCCAGGAAAAATCAACCGCAAGCACGCGCTCTACAAGTGCGCTCCATTCCTGCTTGTCATAGTAAAGGTCTATTGCCTGCCTGATGACGTTGAGCATATCGTGAGCGTTGTAATTTGCGAAGGTAAAGCCGTTGCCTGTGCCCTCATATTTATTGTAGGGCTTGATTGTATCGTAAAGTCCGCCCGTTTCACGTACGATAGGCACGGTTGCATAGCGGGACGCTATCATCTGAGCAAGACCGCAGGGCTCGCTCTGCGAAGGCAAAAGGAACATATCAGAGCCTGCATAAATCTTCTTTGAAAGAGCCTTGTCATATTTAAGAAGAGTGCAGAATCTGTCAGGATATTTTTCCGAAAGGGCGGCAAAGAAGCTCTCAAACTGAGGCTCGCCCGTGCCGAGGAGAACGAACTTTGCATCGCTTGTGCAGATAAGCTCCTCGATTACGCACTGAACAAGGTCAAAGCCCTTGTGGGATGCAAGACGGGAAACCATAGAGATAATGGGAGCGGAGGCATCGCCCTTAAAGCCGCAAAGCTGCATAAGGTCAAGCTTATCCTCTGCCTTGCCCGATAAATCATCCGCGCTGAAGGTGCACTTGATATCGGGGTCTTTTTCGGGGTTGTAATAGTCGATATCTATACCGTTTATAACTCCCGTGAGCTTGCCTCTGTTTTCATTGAGAATCGGGTCAAGGCCGTGGGAATAGAATTCGGTAAGGATTTCATCGGCATATTTTGCGCTTACTGTGCTTACCATATCCGCGCATACTATTGCACCCTTAAGAAGGTTGATTGCGCCGTTGTAGGCGACGATATCCCTGTCCCACTCAGCAAGCTCGAAAACGTCGCCGAGGATAGAGAAATCGTAAATGCCCTGATAGGCGATATTGTGAATGGTGAAAAGCACCTTGATTTTGCTGTACTGCTCAAGATGAGCAAACTTTCTCTTGAGGTAGATTACTGCAGGAGCACTCTGCCAGTCGTTTGCGTGGATGATATCGGGGTAATAGTTTACCGCAGACATAAGCTCCATTACCGCCTTGCCGAAGAATGCAAAGCGTTCACCGTCATCAAAGCTTCCGTAAAGGGAGTCGCGCTTGAAGTAATACTCGTTATCAATGAAATAATAGATAACACCGTCTTTTTTGAGGGAATATATTCCGCAGTACTGATTGCGCCAGGCAAGCTTTACGTTTGTTACGGTTTCTTCTTTAAGCTGTGAGCCGTATTTTTCTTTAATGGAACCGTAAAGAGGCATTACAACTCTTGCGCCGCAGGTGACTGATGCGCGCCTGATGGCTGCAGGCAGAGAGCCTGCAACGTCGGCGAGACCTCCTGTTGAGGCAAACGGAAGCACCTCGGAGGCAACGAATAATATTTTCATCTCTTAAACCCTTTTACCTTTCATTATGTAATACGGGAATTCCGCAACTCCTGAAAGCACGGTATTCTCATTTACCACTGCGTTCTTATCGGAGATAACGCAGTTGAGTGATGCACCCTCGCCGATAGCGGTATCCTGCATAAGTATGCAGTTTTTGACAACTGCGCCCTTGCCTACCTTTACTCCTCTGAAGAGGATGGAATTTTCTACCTTGCCGTAAATCTGGCATCCGTCTGCAACAAGGGAATTGGAAACCTCTGAATCCTCGCTGTAATAAGCGGGGGAGGAATTGCGGACCTTGGTGTAGATGGGTCTGTTCTTTACGTTGAAGAGAGAATCCCTGATTTCGGGGTCGGAAAGCAGAGCCATATTGTGCTTGAAATACTCTGCAAAGGATGAAACGCAGCCGAAGTAACCGTCATACTTATAAACTCTGTAATTCATATGAGCGGCGTTTCTGAGAATAACGTCACGGGTAAGGCTTGTGTAATTGTGGGAAATAGCATCAACAACAACCTGCTGAAGATACTTTGTATTTACAACAATTATATTAAGGCTGATGTCTGCCTTGCCTTCAAAATCCTTGGGATAAGCGAGCACGTCAACGATTCTGCCGTCCTCATCTGATTTGAAAATGGTGTTGAATTCAGCGGTTTCTCTGGTGAGTTCAACGTTCTTTACCGCGAAGGTCATATCGGACTTTGTTCTGATGTGGTAGGAGATGATATCGTTAAGGTCGATATTGCAGATAACGTCACAGTCGGACATAACAACGTAATCATCGGTAATTCTGCTTATGGAGTAGTTTGCGCTCTTGAGGGCATCAAGCCTTGTTGCGTAAAGGGTGTTTGATGCGCCCGCGTAGCCGCCCATAATGTAAGGGGGCAGGATTTTGATACCGCCTGAGCGACGGGCAAGATCCCAGTCCTTACCGCTTCCGATATGGTCCATAAGGGACTGGTAATTATAGTTGGTGATAACGTTGATGTTATAAATATCGGAGTTCACCATATTTGAAAGCGCAAAGTCGATAAAGCGGTATCTGCATCCGAAGGGTACGGAAGCGATAGTGCGCAGTCTGGTTAATTCCGGAATGTTATGGTCGTGTATGTTTGAAAAGATAATTCCTGTTGCTGACATATTAAATCCTCACTTTCCCGCTTATTTCGCGCTGATCATAGCGCCGCTTTCAACGTGCTCGCCCGATGCAACGGTGTTTTCCGCACCGATTACGGTAACTTCGCCGCCGTCAGCCTTTGCCTTGCCTACAACTGCGCCTGCGCCGATTACGCAATCAGAATCAATTATGCTGTAATCAACAACAAGTCGGATCGTA
>JAZNUP010000112.1:0-7585 GCA_045592385.1 Acutalibacteraceae bacterium | reverse complement strand
GTTAAAAACCTTTGAAATAACCTCGTATTCCTGCAGATTTTTGCCTTGCTGTGACAAAAATCTGCTCTTTCAAAACTGCGAAGCACCGAAAAGGTCGCAGTTTTGATTCAGCGGAGCGTTTCTTTTATGAAGCCATACTGTCGTATGGCGAAGAAAAAAACGCTTCGATGAGTCGGAAATCCGATCTTTGCGGCGTATTTAGTTCGAATGTAGTCACTCTATGATGAAGGAGGGAAGCGTTGTGGAAAAATTAACAAAAGAAACGTGCATTGAGTTGCTTTGCGAAAAAGCAAAGGAGCTTGAGGAAAACGGAGAAAGCCGTTACCCGAAAAAAGCTGATTTCAGCGAGGAGCAGGCGGCGGCTGTAAAATCTTTTCTCGGTCCGTGGCCCAGAGCACTCGAGGCGGCAGGCTTGAAGCCTGAGGACCCCGAAAGGCTCGAAAAAAAGAAGCAGAAAAAGATTGCTTCAAAAAGGGCGAAAACAGCCGCTAAAATTCAGCAGAAAGCGGCAGAAAAAGAGAAAAAGGAGATTTGAAAAATGAAAAAGTTCACAGCATTGTTAATGGCATTGATTATGGTAATGGGTTGCACTTCGGCGGCTTTTGCGGCTGATAACTCGGCAGACGTGTACGTAAGCATAGCCAATAAGGGCGAGCTTGTTGTAGCTTACGAGCAAATCAGCGTTTCGGATGAGGATTCCGACGGTAAAATCACAATTAACGATACTCTTATTGCCGCACACGATGAATTTTACAAGGACGGCACCTCGGGCTATGAGAGCAAGGTTGTACCTCCCTATGACGGACTTTCGCTCACAAAGCTCTGGGGCAACACAAACTCAGGCTCTTTCGGCTATTACGTAAACGATGCCTCTGCGTGGTCACTCAGCGATGAAGTAAAAAACGGCGACAGTGTGTATGCTTTTGCCTACGAGGATGCAAAAACCTACAGCGATTCCTATTCATTCTTTAACTCAAATACCGTTACTGCCGAAAAGGGTGGCACGGTTGAGCTTACTCTTGAAAGATATTACTATGATGCTTCCTTCAACCTTGTTTCTGCGCCCGTAAGCGGTGCGGTTATCACCGTTGACGGTGAAAAGACTTCTGCCGTTACCGATAAAAACGGCAAGGCATCCGTAACTCTGGAAAAGAGCGGCGAGCACGTTATCAGCGCAGAGTGCGACAGTATGATTATCACTCCTCCTGTTTGCATTGCAGAGGTTGAGGGCGGCTCAATCCTTGATACCGTGATTTCAGTAATCAGATACATCATTGAAGCGGTAATCAGTCTTGTAAAATCCGTTATTTCCGCATTCTGATAAATGAAAACGGCTGTTATTAAAAAACTGACAGCGTCGGTATGCTGTGTGCTGCTTTTGTGTGGAAGCTTTCTTCCTGCAGGGGCGGCGCACGGCGTTGCCGCGCTTATTGATGAATGCATTGCTTATCAGGCTGAGCTTCACGGCGCAAAAAATGCGCAGGAGCTTATTGACGGCTATGTATCCGATTATGCGGGCTGCGGTTCGGATTGGCTTGCTCTTTCGCTTATGCGTTACGGGGAGCGGGATTTTTCCGCCTACCGCGAGTCGCTTGAGGAGTACGTGAGCAATAACGCTGTTGAAAATGCCGTAAGCCGTCAGCGATGCGCGCTTATGCTTATTGCCTGCGGCAGTGAAAGCGAACATATCGAAAAAACCGCAAACGATTCCGTCGGAGAAAACGGAGTGATGAGCTTTGTCTACGGTTTGCATCTGCTCACAAACGGCGCCGCGTGTTCCGCATATACAAAAGAGCAGGTGATTGAAGAATTGCTTGCCCTGCGCCTTGAGGACGGCGGCTGGGCATTGGGCGCAACGGGCAGTGACGTTGACGTAACCGCTATGGCGGTGCAGGCTCTCGCGCCTTATTATGGTGAAAACGGCAGGGTCAAATCGGCGGTTGACGGAGCGCTTTCCATGCTCTCGCAAAGGCAGCTTGACGGTGGCGATTTTTCAAGCTACGGTGTGCCCAATCCTGAAAGCACGGCGCAGGTTGCCGTTGCTCTGGCATCGCTCGGTATTGATGCGCTGACGGATGCAAGGTTTATCAAAAATTCAAACACTTTGCTTGACGGTATGATGAAATCCCGCCTCGCGGGCGGGGGATTCTGCCACGCTGAGGGCGGCAGCGTCAACACTCTTGCAGGCGAGCAGGTACTTTATGCGCTTGTTGCAATGTGGAGAAACGAAAACGAAAAATCTCCGCTTTTCGTTTTCGGAGAAGAGGTAAAACCACCCGCCGAAACCGTTACTCAGGCTGTGCCGCAAACCGAAAAAACGCAGGAAACTCAGTCTGTCACTACTGTCACCGTCACCTCTCAGCCGGTTGAAACCGAAGCGAGTACCGTTGTTACACAGGAGCAAAGCGTTACCGGGTCTTTGCAAAGTGATAAAAAAGAAAATAAGGACTCGCTTTTTGGCGCAAAAGGGGTTATAATCACAGTAGTGCTTGTATCAGGTGCGGCAGCGGCATTGTATTTGTTGCTTGCGCGCAAAAGCAGGCGCAGCGCGTTGATTGCCGTTGCGGCGGCTTTGCTTGCGGCGGCGGTCATAATGAGTATCAATATTCAGAGCAGGGGGAGCTTTTATTCCTCAGCCGATGAAAGCGGAGAAATTACGGTTACTCTGTCCGTTTCCTGCTACACGGCATCGGAAAAGCCCCACGCTTCACATATCCCCGATAACGGGGTTATCCTGCCTGAAACTCAGCTTTCACTCAGTGAAAATTCAACCGTGCTCGATGCTCTTATGCTCGCTTCAAAACAGCACGGCTTGCTTATTGAAAACGAATCCGCATCCCCCTTAACCGCTTACATATCGGGTATAAACAATCTTTATGAATTCGATTTCGGCGAGCTTTCGGGGTGGATGTATTTTGTCAATTCCCTCAGCCCCGATACGGGCTGCGGTGAATATATCCTTAAAGACGGCGATAAAATCGAATGGATTTATACCTGTAATCTCGGAGATGATTTGAAATGAGAGCGTTTAATCAGTATAATCCCGTTGCGGCGGCGGTGTGTCTCATAAGCGCGGCGGTGATACCGATGTTTTGCCTCAACCCCGTAATGCTTATAATTTCGCTTTTTTGCGCGGTGGCGGTCAATTTCACCGTGTGCGGAGCAGACCCCAAAAAGCTGATTTTTCCATTTGTGATGCTTACGGTTGTTTCGCTTGCAAATCCGTTTTTTAATCACAGAGGGTCAACCGCGCTTTTCTTCATAAACGGCAACCCCGTAACGCTTGAATCTTTGTTTTACGGAGTTTTAACGGGTGTTGCGCTTGCGGCGCTCATTCTCTGGTTTTCCGCCTTTTCCGCGGTGATGACTACGGATAAGCTTCTGTACCTTTTCGGCAGAATTTCGCCCAAAACCGCGTTTATGCTCTCTATGGTGCTCAGGTTTGTGCCGATGTTCAGGCGTCAGGCAAAGCGTACCTCGGCGGCACAGACGGTGACGGGCAAGGGTGGTGAAGAGAGCTTCTCACACCGCCTTGCAACGGGCTCAAGAGTCTTTTCGGTTATTGTAAGCTGGGCGCTTGAAAACGGTATAATCACCGCAGACAGTATGCAGGCAAGGGGCTATGCCTCGGGCAGACGCAGCAGATATGCGATTTTCCGCTTTTTAAAAAGAGATTTCATTCTTATTGCGGCGGCGGTAATATTTATGCTGCCGAGCATTACGGCTCTTTCGGGCGGAGGGCTTGAAATGAGCTTTTACCCCGAAATTCAGGCAATCCCCACGGATTATTTAAGCCTTTCGGCTTATGCATCGTATGCCGTACTTTGTATTCTGCCTTTAATCACACAAGCAACGGAAGGGATAAAATGGAAATACTCAAGGTCGAAAATTTATCGTTCAGATATCCTGAATGCGCACAGGATGCGCTGAAAAACATATCTTTCACCGTCAACAAGGGTGAGTTTGTTACCGTTTGCTCGCCTACGGGTGCGGGCAAAACAACCTTACTGCGTGCGCTCAAAAGGGAGCTTACTCCCAACGGCACAAGGAGCGGCAGGGTGCTGTTCAAATCGCAGGACGTGCAGAGCCTTGATGCAGGGGTAAGTGCGGCCTCAATAGGCTTTGTAATGCAGAATCCCGACCATCAGCTTGTTACGGACAAGGTGTGGCACGAGCTTGCCTTCGGGCTTGAAAATCTCAATACCGACCCTGCGGTTATAAGGCGGGCTGTTGCGGAAATATCGGGATATTTCGGCATAGACTCGTGGTTTGAGAAAAACGTGGATGAGCTTTCGGGCGGTCAGAAGCAGCTGCTCAACCTTGCGGCGGTAATGGTGATGCGCCCCGAAATCCTTATTCTCGATGAGCCTACCTCTCAGCTTGACCCCATTGCCGCTTCGGATTTTCTGGCGGCGGTCAAAAGGCTGAATACGGATTATTCCTTAACCGTCATCATCGCCGAGCACCGTCTTGAAGAGGTGCTTTCCCTCAGCGACCGTATGCTCGTGCTCGAAGACGGAGAGCTCGTCTGCGACGGCGGTGTGCGTGAGGTGTGCCGCAAGATGGCGCAGAATGATAAATTCTTCAATTTCCTGCCCGTGCCGTCAAGGGTTTGTGCGCAGCTTGAAAGCGAGGATTTTGCGCTCACCGTGCGTGAGGGCAGGAGCGTTATTGAAAAATCCTGCACCAATGAAATAAAAAGCCCCGCAATCCGTACCCCTGAGAGGGCAAAGACTGCGGCGCTCGAAATGAAGGACGTTTTCTTCCGCTATTCACGCGAGCTTGACGACGTGCTTCGCGGTTTGTGCCTTGAGGTTATGGAGAATGAGATTTTCTGCATCCTCGGCGGCAACGGCTCAGGCAAATCAACCGCACTTATGGCGGCTGCAGGGATTATCCGCCCGCATTCGGGCAGTGTCAGAGTTTTCGGCAAAAAGCTCAAGCACTATAAAAATAACGAGCTTTACAAAGGCTGCCTTGCCATGCTCGGGCAGGACGTGCAGACTCTGTTTCTGAAAAACACCGTGCGTGAGGAGCTTGAGGATTCGGGAATAACCGCCGAAGAGCTTCCGTTTGATCTGAGCAGTCTTCTTGCCAAGCATCCATACGATTTGAGCGGCGGAGAGCAGCAATTGCTTGGCATAGCAAAGGTTCTTGCATCAAAGCCGAAGATTTTACTTCTTGATGAGCCCACTAAGGGTCTTGACCCCGCAACCAAAAAGAAAATCACCGCAATAATAAAACAGCTCAAGGCAGAGGGAATGACAGTGGTGTGTGTTACTCACGACGTGGAGTTTGCCGCCGAAACGGCAGAGCGCTGCGCCTTGTTTTTCAGGGGAGACGTAACCTGCACGGATGAGCCGCACGCATTTTTTGAGGGCAGTAGTTTTTATACCACCGCCGCAAACCGTATGACGCGGGACTTTTTCAGCGGTGTCATAACCGCAGAGGAAGCGGCTGAGCTTTGCAGGAAGAATCGGAGAAACGTAAATGACTGATATTAAGCAAAAACTCAAAAAAATCTTTTCATATCTGATACCGTTTGTGCTGGCACCGCTTACGGTTATCGGAGGGCTTGCGGTATTCCGCAGCAAGGGTTATGCATATATTACTCTTGCGGTTGCGGTGCTGGCGGTTTTTCTGTTTTTCTGCGGATTTGAAAAGAAAAGAACGGGCACGCGCAGGCTTGTCATTATAGCCGTTATGACCGCCCTCGCCGTTGCAGGCAGATTTATATTCTCCCCCATTCCCGGAGTTTCGCCCATTACGCCTCTTGCAATAATTGCGGCGCTCTATATGGGCGGCGAAACGGGATTTCTCGTAGGCTCAATGGCGGCGCTGATTTCCAATTTCTATGCAGGGCAGGGAGTGTGGACTCCGTTCCAGATGCTTGCGTGGGGTCTGGTAGGTCTTATAGCAGGTCTGCTTGCAAAAAAACTCAAGGGCAACACGGTTTGGCTCAGCATCTACGCGTTTTTTTCGGGCATACTTTATTCGCTTATAATGGATATTTACACCGTGCTGTGGATGCATCAGAGCTTCAGCTTAAAGCTTTATCTTACAACCGTTGCGGCATCGCTTCTTCATACGGGGATATATGCCGTGTCAAACGTTATTTTTATAATCCTTCTGGAAAAGCCGATAGGTGAAAAGCTTGAAAGGATTAAGATAAAATACGGAATCTGAAAAACTCGGAGGGCAGACGATGGTACTTTATTTTTCGGGAACGGGCAACAGTAAATACTGTGCCGAGGTTATTGCGCGCCGCCTCAATCAGACGGCGGTTGACTGTGCGCCGTATATAAAGAATTCGCAGCAGCTTTGTATGGAGAGCGAGGATGCGTGGGTATTCTGCGCGCCAACGTATGCGTGGCAGCTGCCGAGAGTTTTTGCAAATCTTATTAAAAACGCGGAGCTTTCGGGCAGTAAAAAGGCATATTTCGTTATGACCTGCGGCTCGGAAATCGGCGCGGCAAGGTTTAAAATTGAAGCTCTTTGCAGGGAAAAGGGGCTGGAATTTATGGGCGTGCACGAGGCAGTGATGCCTGAGAATTATCTTGCAATGTTCAGCGTGCCAAAGGAGAAAACGGCGGTAAAGATTGTCCGCGCGGCAACGCCTGCCCTTGAAGCGGCGGCTGAAAAAATCGCAAACTCTCAGAGGCTTGAAAATAAAAAAATAACCCTTGCAGACAGAGTTAAATCAGTGCCCGTGAATCTGCTGTTTTACCCTCTTTGCGTAAAGGCAAAGGATTTTTATGCAAAGGATAATTGCATTGCCTGCGGCAAGTGCGCCGAGGTCTGCCCGCTGAACAATATAAAAATCGTGGATAATAAGCCTGTGTGGGGAAAAGATTGCACTCACTGTATGGCGTGCATCTGCCGATGCCCCGTTGAGGCGATAGAATACGGCAAAAAGAGCGAGGGCAAGCGCAGATATATCTGCCCCGACTTTGCAGACTGACTGCTGACGCTTTTCGGCTTTAAAAGTATTGACAAAGCAGGTGCAATTTGTTAAAATAGCAGGGCTGAAAAGCGAGAGGTACGGAGAGTTGTCCGAGTGGTCGAAGGTGCAGCACTCGAAATGCTGTGTGGGGAAACTCACCTAGGGTTCGAATCCCTAACTCTCCGCCAGAAAAAAGGAACAGAAACCTTTGGGTCTCTGTTCCTTTTTATTTTGTTATTTAATAATGAACTGTGAATCTGCGATTTCTGCAACCTCTTCAGCAGTTGTTGCTTTATTCATTCTGTCAGCAACCTTGCTTCTTCTTTCACGAAGCTCGGCATACATAAGGTTACGCTTATCAGCCGTAATGGGATAGAAAAGCTTGGGAATGATGCCGAGAGCACCTGTGATAATGGGAACACCCGTACCGAGAGCGAAAATCCACCATTTTGTTCTGTCGGTCTGTGTTCCGACCGTGGCTCCCTGAACATATCCGATGCCCTTAAGAACAAGGCTGTTGATACTGCCCATAACTGCCATCTGAAGCTTTGCAATTGTTGTTTGCGCAACGCCTATCATAGCCTCTGCTCGGTAGCCGTTTTTCCATTCGCAATAGTCCATTGACTCGTTGCTGATTTCCGC
>JAZNUP010000111.1:0-72701 GCA_045592385.1 Acutalibacteraceae bacterium | reverse complement strand
GGAAGTGAAACCGCGCCGAGAGTGGGCTCTTCCGCAATGAAACGAGCCAGCAAGGTAGAGAAAAATTCCTTGTAATCCTGCATTGGTGTATCAAGAATATAAGGAAAAATGGAGTCGCCGAGATACTGGGTATTATGGGTAGTTCCTGCTGTTTTTGATGCATAAGTATTACCGCCGCACGGGCTTGACAGCATAAATCTGCGTTTAGGGTCAAGGCGGTTAATCACAGGCATAATCCCCTCGTGGATAGCGGTTCTTCCTTTATAATCCTCAGCCTCATCATAGCCCCAAACAGCATTTTCGTTGTCACCCGACCACCATACAAGCGACGGATGGTTACGCAACTCATAAGCCGCAAACTCTGTTTCTTTTTTCAGCTGAGCAATAAACTCATCTTTTTCCTCGGGATAGTGGCCGCAAGCCATAAGAAAATCCTGAGTGACAAGAATTCCCAATCTGTCACATTCGTTATAAAAATGCTGCTTTTCAAAGATTCCTCCGCCCCAAACTCGCAGCATATTTACTCCTGCTTCAACTGCAAGGCTGAGCAATTCGGTAATTTTATTATCATCTTCAGCACTTGGGAAAGGCTCGCAAGGCACCCAGTTTGCACCCTTGCACATAATCGGAATACCGTTAATCAGTAATTGAAAACCTGAGAACTCTTCGTTTCTGTCATAGATTTTGCCGCTGACACTATTCTTGATTTCAAGGCACTTACGGTAATAAGGGCTGTCCTTTTCGTCAGGTAACTGTAAAACAGCAACGGTACGGATACCGAATTTGAATTCTTTACCGCAAATCCGCAGAGTGTAAATCGGCTGAACACCGTAACCTGAGGGATACCAAAGAGCAGCTTTCGGTATATCAATATATTCCTTTATAAAAGGTTCCTTGCAAAAACGTCTGTGACGGTATAACGTTTGACCGTCGGGGCTGATTATTTCCGTTTCCACCGTATTTCCGTTTCGGTAATTCTCAAATTCAGCTTCAACTACTATCTGTGCTGAGTTATCAAGTATATGTTCTGTATAAACGTAAGCGTTTTTAACGTTAAATCCGTTGGTAAGGTCGAGGTAAACGTCGCGCCAGATGCCGCAGGTAACAAATCTTGCAACCCAATCCCAACCGTAGGTGCATTGAATACGTCTTGTATGCATCCTCTCTGTTGTGAATGCGCCCTCACGTTTTTCCAATCCCTCCACTTCACGCGCAGGAGAACGAAAATTAACGCAAACCGAGTTCTCACCTTTACGAAGCAGACGCTTTACGTCAAACGAATGTGAAATAAACATATTGTCAACGTTGGCAATGTGTACATCGTTTAGGTAAATATCCGCATAAGTATCAAGCCCCTCAAACACAAGCTTAGCGGTTTCAGGAACGCTTTTCAGATTAAACTTCTTTGTATATTTCCAGTTACATTCCTCAATCCAAGAACAATCATCGGCATAGTTACGGTAAAAAATATTTTTCGGAATATATTCACCCTCAAGATCTGTATGCACACATCCCGGCACATTACCGACAAAGTTGAATTTCTTTACACCGCTCGCTTCAATGCATTCGCCCTGCCAGCGGCCGTTAAGGCTGATTGTTTTCATATCATTACCTCTGTCATTTATTTACGCATCGAAGTACCGCATTACCGTCACGGCAAAAATCAACAACAGTTATAGAGGTGTTATCAAGCGAAAATCGGAATACGTGCGGTTTTACGCCAAGCGCAACGGGAATTAAGTACTCAAGCATTCCGTGATGACTGAAAACCGCAACACGATTACCAAAAGTAAATCTGCTTTTAATGTATGAAATAACTTTCTCTGCGCGCAGCACGTTGTCCTCAAAAGCTTCGCAACCAAACTCATAATTCTCGGTATTAAAAAGCTTTTCACACATTATTGTGTTGCCATAATATCTTTGAAGATATTCTTTGCTGCAACCATAGTATCCCGGAGTGCAACCGCATTCGACGAGTTCGGGGCATATTTCAAGTGTCGGACTGTCTGCTTTAGCGTTGCAAACGCCAACCGCGGTTTTAAAACTGCGCAGAAGAGAGCTTGTTATGTAAGCGTCTATAGGCAAATCTTTAAGTTTGTTACCCAGCTCTATGCATTGCTGTTCACCTGCTGACGTAAGCTCACCGTCGCTCGGATCACGGTCACCAATATCATCATAATCAGTTTGCGCATGACGAATAAATAAAACTTGTAAACTATCAAGTTTTTCCATTTTTTCACCCTCTGTTCCGATTATAGTTATAATAAATACTGACATTAAAATTATATCATAAATCCACAAAATTACAATAAGTAAACAGATTGTACAAGTATCAAAAACTCATATATCATTTTGAGAATGTGACAAAAAATTACCTATATATTGAAATATATAATGATATATATTATAATTCTGATTGAGAAAGAAAATTGCAGGAGGTAGTGTATGAATCCAAAATATCCAAATCTTTTATCACCGGGTAAGATTGGTAAAGTTGAATTGCGCAACAAAACCGTTATGGCAGCTATGGGTATGAGCCAGGCCGAAAACGGTTTTGTCAATAAAGCCGTGCTGAATCACTATGCGGAAAGAGCAAAAGGCGGTGTCGGTGCCATAATTGTTGAGGTTACCTGTGTTGATTCCCCGCTTGGTCTTAATACAAAGGGTATGCTCATTATTGATGACGACAAATACATTCCCGGTATGACACAGCTTGCCGACGTTATCCACGAGGGCGGTTCAAAAGCGTTTTTGCAGATTTCTCATACCGGCAGAGGAGCAAGAAGAAAGATTATTGGTGACCAACCCGTAGGCCCCAGCGCAGTACCAATGCCTTACTCATATATGATGGGCCTTGCCAATGAAACTCCGCGTGCGTTGACGGTGAATGAAATCAAAGAAATTGAAGAAAAATATGCGCAGGCTGCTCTGCGTGCGAAAAAAGCAGGCTTTGACGGAGTTGAAATACACGCTGTTGGCTATTATCTCGGTCAGCAATTTTTATCAAAAACAGCCAACGTACGTACTGATGAATACGGCGGAAGCCGTGAAAACAGAGTTCGTTTTCACCTTAACATAATTAAAAGAATCCGCGAGCTTTGTGGCGAAGATTTTGCAATAATTGTAAAGCTTTCCGTTATTGAAATGGGCAAAGATGCAGGAATTTCAATGCTTGACGGTCTTTATTATTGCAAAGAATTTCAAAAAGCAGGCGTAGATGCAATTGAAGTGCTTGCTGGTATATGGTCGGGCGAAGCCGGCAAAAATCAAAAGCCTGAATCAGCATATGCCGACTGTATGGCGGTTGCTTTATGCCTTGTTATGAAAATCGGACTTGCTCTTACTGCAGGAGGTAAAAAAATAACCCTTATCGGCGGAGGACGCGCCCAGAATCCCGTTGCATCGGAAAAAGCGCTCAAATCCGGCCAGTGTGATTTGATATTCATCGGCCACGGATTACTCGCTCAGCCTGACCTGGTCAACCTTATAGACGAAGGTAGAGAGGACGAAATTCGCCCTTGCATTGGTTGCGGTCATTGCATTGACCATCAGCTACAGCACGGCGCAAGAGCCGTATGCTCAGGAAACGCAGTGCTTGCCAGAGGTGATAATGATTATAGAATCAAGCCTGCTGATATAAAAAAGAACGTTGTTGTAATCGGCGCAGGCGTTGCAGGTGTTGAAGCTGCAAGAATTGCGGCTATGAGAGGCCATACGGTTGATATTTACGATTCCTCTGATGAAGTTGGAGGACAGATGAATCTTGCCTGCATTCCGCCCTTCAAGCAGCATCTTGGCTTAATGAAGCCTTACCTTGAAAGGCAGCTTGAGCTTCACGGTGTAAACGTTCATCTGGGTAAAAGACTTACTAAAGAAGAGGTTATCGCTATGAATCCGGATGCAGTTGTGTGCGCAACGGGTGTTAAAAATGCTGTGCTTAATATTGAAGGAGCAGATAGAGCCGTGAATGCAACAGATATACTTTCGGGCAAATCAAGCGGTAAAAACGTTGTTGTAATCGGTGGCGGCTCAATAGGTTGCGAAACAGCGGAATTTCTTGCAAAGCAAGGCAAAAAAGTAAGCATAATTGAAATGACAGACACTCTCGCCGGCAACACAGGCAAAACCGCACAGACGATATTACTCGGCCATCTTAAAGGAAACGGAGTAAAAATTCTGACGGAAAGTAAGGTTGAGAGAATAACGTCAACTGACGTTGTTTACAAATCCGCAGACGGCAAAAGCAATTCCATAAAGGCTGATACAGTTGTTGTTGCGATAGGTACAAGGCCCGAAGCAAGTCTTTACGAATCTTTAAAGGACGATATTAAAGAAATTTATAACATCGGCGACTCCAACGGAGGTGGAATTATTCCGAATGCCGTTTATGACGGATACAGAGTAGGAAACATTATATGAGGAGCACGCACATCACCATTAAAATGAAGAAATTATAAAGAAAAGCCGCCCGATCGGGCGGCTTTGTTACACAAAAGAATTATTTATTATTTGCTCTTATTTCCTCAAGCTCTTCAAGGATTTTTGCGTGCTGCTTTTCATCAAGCGCATAACCGTGAATGGGCAGAGCTTGAAGAATACAGCCTATTGCAGGAACAAAAGTGATAAGAATAATCATTGCTGAGGTTATTTCAGGATATGCAGACGCAAAATCAAGAGTATATTCAAGACCTTGTGCGGATGCATTAGCAATGTTTTCCGTAAGAGTATTGATGGTTTCAGTATAATTAACGGTAGAGAAAATAAGGTTTGTTACAATAGCAGTAATTGCCGCTGTGAGCTTCGATGTAAAGTTAAGACCTGAGAAGAAAACGCCGTCATTTCTTCTACCTGTTTTGTGTTCCATATAGTCAACACTGTCAGCAATCATTGTTGTGTTATAAACAGTTGAGAATCCTGTAAGGAAACCTGCAATAAAGAGCATTACAGCAAGGAAAATAAGATGCTGATATCCAACGAAGAAAATGAGTATGTAAGGCACAGTGTTAAGATATGAAGTTACAAGGTAAACTCTTTTCTTTCCGAATTTTTTAGCAACCGATGTGCTGATATTCATTGCAATTATCATACCTACAAGGAAAGAGCCGCCCATTTTAACAAGCCAGAGAGTTTCGTCGCCGCCGTTACCAAGCACCCATTTGCAGAAATAGATACCTGCTGTCATAAGAATTGTTTTTGTGCAGCCGAGGATATTTGAAGCCAGAGCGCGCAGGAAAAGCTTGTTTTCCCACATAAGCTTAAGATTCTCCTTGAAGCCTGTATCCTTTTCTTTAGGAGCCTGAGTAATTCTTTCGCGGATAAATGCGAAAGGAAGGCGGAACAGTATACCGCCAAACATCGCAATGGCTATAACTGCAAGCAAATATCCCTGAGGCTCAGAGAAATATGCCAGGTCAGAGTTAACCTTACCTGTGTTTGCAAATAATCCAAGGTCGATCGCGCCGAGTGCATCCTTCAAAGGATAGAAGCCAACAATTACAATGCTGCCAACACTTGAGATTGTTCTTGCTGCAGAGAGAAGCTTTGCACGTTTTTGCTCATCCGGGGTCATAAGAGAAGTAACGCCCCATAAAGGAATATCACCAAGGGTGTAAAGTGTTTCCCAAATGAGGAAGCTGATTACAACATAAGCAATTTTTGCGCCGAGAGGGAAATTGTTTATGGGCATAAACATAAGGATTGTTGTAACAGCAATGGGAATCGGAACAAATTTGAGATACGGTCTGCACTTGCCCCAGCGGGTGTGGGTTCTGTCAACAACAGTACCCATAAGTATATCGTTAATACCGTCCCAGACTCTTGAAACGCCCATAATTGCACTTACGGCTATGGTGGGAATGATGAGTATATCAGTATAAAAAACCTGAAGGATGGAGCCGATTATGGCATAAATAACATTCTGTCCAAACATACCGGCAAGATAAATATTGCGTTCCTTGCCGGAATAATCACCGATATCCTTTGTTGCATTAGGGAAAGACCAACAGAATACTTCTTTAATTCTATTCATTCTTTTCAAGCTCCTTACTGCTGTTTTCCTTGATAATAACATATAGAAAAGAAAAATACAAGATAATGGTTTACATTTATAATTACTTTATGATAAAATAACTACAGAATAGGGAAAGGAAAGGCTTATTGCCGCAAATGATTTATGGGTAAGGAAAAACACGTTCATACCATTGCAACGGCTCACCTTGATACAATCTGGAACTGGGACTTTGAAAGAACGGTAAAAAACTATATACCGCAGACTCTCAACTGGAACTTTCATTTGATTGATAAGTACCCTGAATACGTGTTTAACTTTGAAGGTGCATACAGATATGAGCTTATGGAGGAATACTATCCCGAGCAGTTTGAAAAGCTTAAGGAATACGTTGCAAAAGGCAAATGGTATCCCTGCGGGGCCGGTTGGGAAAATGGCGATGTAAACGTCCCTTCACCTGAAGCGCTTTTCAGAAATTTCCTTTTAGGTAATAATTATTTTGAAGAAAAATTCGGAGTAAGAAGCCGCGATGTATTTCTGCCTGATTGCTTTGGCTTTGGATATGCATTGCCGTCGATTGCAAGGCATTCAAATCTTTACGGATTCACAACACAGAAACTTGCCTGGGGCAGTACCTACGGCCAACCTTTTGATATCGGCAAGTGGTACGGTCCTGACGGCAAATACATAATTGCCAGCATAAAAATGCATAACTACGTTGCCACCCTCTGGAATCTTCGTAAAAATAGAGCAGTTGCGGAAAAACTTAAGGAAAATGAACCCTGTGGAATAAATGCTACCGAAATTTTTCACGGTCTGGGAGACAGAGGCGGCGGACCTCTCCCGATATCAGTAAGAAACGTCTGCAGAGGTATTAAGAAAAACAAAAGCTCTGACATAAAAGTTCATTCCTCCCCTTCAGATAAACTTTTCAAACAGATAATGACTGAAATGTCTGAAGCTGACCGCGATAAACTGCCATCCTGGAATAATGAATTTCTTCTCACCGACCATGGCACGGCTGCCTATACCTCGAGAACAATCGGTAAGCGTTGGAATAAACGCGGCGAAGAACTCGCCGATATGGCTGAAAGAGCGGCCGTAACCGCCCATTGGCTCGGCACTGCAAAGTATCCGCAAAAGGAACTGAACGTTTCCTGGAAAAGAATTATAAATCATCAGTTCCACGATGATCTGCCCGGCACTTCGGTTCAGAGAGCTTATCTCCGCTCGTGGAACGACTACGGCCTTTCTCTTAATCAGTTAGCACACGAGTATGAAAAAAGTGTTGCATCAATTGTTTCTCTGCTTGATACTTCTTTTTGTAAAGGTATTCCCGTTGTGGTGAATAATCCTATGGAGATCAGCAGAAAGAACTGTGTTACAGCAACACTTGACGGCGAATTTAAAAGAATTACTGTTTACGATTTTAATGGCAAAGAAGTTCCTTCTCAAGTTTCAGCAGTCCATAAAGGAAAAACAACAATTGCTTTTATAACCGATATGCCCGCGCATTCATACTGCGTTTTTGATGTTATCGCAGGCGAATCAACTGGTCAAACAGAAACGCAGCTAAGAGTTACCGAAAACACTCTTGATAATGAGCGTTATACAGTATCCCTCAATGAAAACGGCGATATCGGCTCCATTTATGATAAAGAAATCGGAAAAGAATTGCTTTCCTCTCCCGTTGTTCTCGGTATTTTTGATAATTATGCAGGTGGCTGGTTTTATCCTGCGTGGGAAATGGTATATAAGCAAACTATAAGAAATCACGACAGAATTGCGAAGCTTGTGAAAACAAGAATAATCGAGAGCGGTCCCGCAAGATGCACAATTCAGGTTGTTCAGCGATGTGATGATACCGTTTTCATAAATAACATTTCGTTGTCTGCAGGCTCTGATACAGTTGAAATTCAATGTGAATTTGAATGGAATAATCAAAGAACACTTTGCAAAAACGTTTTCAGTTTCTCCTGTGTAAACGAAGAAGCAACCTTTGATCTTGGCCTTGGTGCTATTAAAAGAGGTAACGCAAAACCCGAAATCTATGAGGTTCCTGCACAAAAGTGGGTTGATATAACCGACAGAAGCGGTGAATTCGGCGTTGCTGTTATAAGTGACTGCAAATACGGTTGGGATAAGTTTAATGATAACACCGTAAGAATGACTGTTATACATACACCTCTCAATAATTCCCGACCCGCCAATGCTCAAAGTATGATGGATCTTGGTCTGAACCGTTACGGTTATGCAATATGCGCCCACAAAGGTGATGACATTGTAAGAATACAGGCGGCCGCCCGCGAATTCAATTCTCCTATGGCCGCTTTTGTTACAGATAGACATAACGGCATTCTCGGCGCTTGTTACAGCTTTGCAAATATTTCTGATAATGCAGTTATTATACGTGCAATTAAAAAAGCTGAGAATACTGATGAAATCGTTGTAAGAGTAAATGAAGGCTGCAATAAAGCTCATAAAAATGTAAGATTGACACTTGGCAACGGAGTAGTTTCTGCCCGTGAAATTTTTGCTTCCGAGGAGCATATGGGCGATGCAACAGTAAAAGACGGATCATTGCTTTTTGATATATCTCCATATGAGGTGAAGAGCTTTGCTTTAACTCTTTCTGATTTTGATAAAGCCGTAAATCCCGTAAAGTGCTCAACAGTTAAGCTTCCGCTTAATACCAAAGCTTTTTCTTCAAATCTTTCACGCTCGGACAGCGGTATTTTCGGAAAGAATTTTACTATTCCTGAAGAGCTTGTCCCCGACGTTATTACAAGCGGCGGCGTTGATTTTGCTATACGTAAAGGAAAATACGATTCCTTGCTTGCCGACGGTCAGAGAATTGAACTTGATGGTAACTGTAACAAACTTGTTTTACTTTGTGCAAGCCTCGACTCTGACAGAGAATACACTTTTGACGTTGACGGAAAAACCGTTAATATCAAAGTAAGCGATATTGAAGAAAGACCCTTTGCCTGGGATTTATACGGTATGAAGCGAACGGCAAAAATCAAGACTGATGTTGTAGGTTGGGAATGCACTCACACCCATAGTGCAAAAGGTGACGATTATGCGCATCAGCTTTTCTTCTTTAAGTATGAGATTGAAACGAATGGCGCAAAATCAATAACCCTGCCCTGCAACATGAACTTGTTTATCCTTGCCGCAACTCAGATAAAAACCGATTGTGATTGCAACTGTGTTACAGAGCTTTACGATACGGTTGAGCCGCGAGAATATAAATTCAAATTAAAGACCTTTAAATCCAAGTTCAATTATTTCTACCGCAAAGCTATTGCTTACGTGTGGAGAATTGATGACGTAGCAAGAATAGTTTACCTCTATTACAGACCTTAACATAATAAACCGCTCCATAGATGCAAGAGCACCTGTGAAGCGGTTTTTGGTTTATAAAGGGAAGTTTATTTGTTGCAATGCTTATCAAACGACGGATTGAAAGCATAAAAATTCTTCTCGTTGAGTCGGTCCGTAACAAGTCTTAATCCTTCACCGAAACGCTGGAAATGAACAATTTCGCGCTGTCTTAAGAATCTGATTACATCTTTCACATCAGGGTCATCCACAAGGCGCAGAATGTTATCATATGTGGTTCTTGCCTTCTGCTCAGCCGCAAGGTCTTCCATCAAATCCGTGATTACGTCGCCTTTACTCTGCATGGATGCAGCTGTGTAAGGTACTCCCGCTGCCGAGGACGGATAAACTCCTGCCGTATGATCAACGAAATACGCTTCAAGATTGTATTTCTTTACTTCTTCGGCAGAAAGATTTCTTGTAAGCTGATGAACAATGGCACCGATCATCTCAAGATGGCCGAGTTCTTCGGTACCGATGTCGGTCAGAAGACCCTTAAGTTCAGGGTAAGGCATTGTGAAACGCTGGCTGAGATATCTCAGGGTTGCACCAAGCTCGCCATCAGGACCTCCATACTGCGATAAAATAATCTGAGCGTATTTCGGATTTGGATTTGTAATCTTTACCGGATACTGAAGTCTTTTTTCATAATTAAACATTAGCAGCCACACCCCTCATAATCCCACGGCCACGGATCTGATATCCACGCTTTTCGGCAGATATCTGTATTTAAAAGCGGACCGTGTTCGTTTACAAAGCTTTCTTTCGCAAGTTTATATTCATTTACTGCTTTTTTGAATTCTGCAAAGGCCTGCATATCGGTCGGATGAGTATCAAGGTAAAGATTCCACTCAGTTACCGCAAAGCCCTTTTCGCTTACCGCTCTCAAAGCGGCGCCTCGCTGACTCATTTGCATCTTCCTCCCAAAAACGGTTTGTCAAGAACAGGAAAAATCGTTCCACACTCAAGCGCCTTTGAACAGTTGTATGTCATAATATCAGTCTGAAGCGGAATAAATGCCATTGCGGGCGTGCAATGCATTGGTGAAACCCCGTTCATACCTGAATAACTGCGCCTGAGTGCATCGTTTCTTCTGTTTGACTGCATATCATTAAATACTCTGTTGTCGCCCATTTACAATAACACTCCTATCAGTTTTTTGGGCAAACGTGTACAGCCTGCCCTTAATTCACTATATGTCAAATTCAGAAAAATGCGACAATCCGTTTAAGATTTAGTATTGCTTTTGTCGCGTTGATATGGTATACTGATTAAAATTGCGGTGTCGCAAAATATAATTTTTAGGAGAATTTATTATGGGAAAATTGAATCAGATTGATAAAGCTGCCGAGAGCAAAGGCTCACTCCTCGTAACAATCTGGCAGTTTGTTAAGTTCATCGTTGTAAGCCTTCTTGCAATGATCGTGCAGTTTGTTTTGTTAAACACACTCAACCTGATCCCTGCTATCAAAGACCTTTACTCAGAACCCTTTGAGTGGTGGGTATTTATTTACCCCGTAGCTGTTGGCGGTCTCGGTTATTTCATCGTAAGCAACGTTGCAAACATTATTGCTCAGATTGTTGCTTTCTTTGTTAATAAGGAAAAGACTTTTAACTCCGGCGCTAACGTTGCTATCGCTCTTCCTATCTACATAGTTTTTACAATTGCTCTTATTTTCTTCTCCGCATGGCTTAATCCCACCCTTAAGGAACTCCTTATCAACAAGGAAATCTTCGGTTACCTTATCAACGAAACTGCTGCTAAGAATATTGCTACTATGGTATGCTCTGCGCTTCAGTTCTTCCTTTACTTCCCTGTTGATAAAATCCTCTTCCACAAGAAGAAAGAAGATAAATAATTTTATAAAAAATTACGGGGTCGCTTGATGCGGCCCCCGTTTTTTCTATGTATTTTCCTCGTTCTTTTTAATTCCGAAAAGCATCCTGAGAATCCCTCTGAAGGCTTTTGGGCTCCTTACTACCACTATTTTCATTATGTTCCCCCCTGCTCAACAGTATCTGCACAGGCTGAGTCCCGCAACCAGCAGCAACGCGGCGATTATTAAAATCAATGCCTTGTTCGGAAAACAACAGGCGACAATCAGCCCCGCCGCAAAAGCAACACAGTAAAACCAACTGAATTTTCTTCTTATAAAAATCACCGCCGATATACTTAAACTTAAGCCTTTGCTTAGTACAGTATAATCGGCGGTGTTAAATTTTGTTACTTCAACTCCCACTCATTGAGCTGACGTGCGCTTTCAACCATAGCAACGTAACTTTCGTGACGAGAAGGAGAAATTATTCCCTTCTCAACAGCTTCGATAATTTTACATCCCTTATCTTTAACGTGAAGGCACGTTGAAAACTTACAGGTACCGAGATACGGTAAAAACTCTTTAAAGCCGAAGGCTACGTTTTCCTTAAGCATAAGGTCGTCACCCTCAAATTCAAGTGATGAAAATCCGGGTGTATCGGCAACGTAACCGTCTTCAAGTTTTATAAGCTCACTTTGACGGGTGGTATGCCTGCCTCTGCCGAGCTTTTGACTTATTTCACCCGTTTCAAGCTCCAGATGGGGAAATACTGCGTTAAGTATTGATGACTTACCAACGCCGGTGTTACCCGTAAATGCGCTGATATGACCTTTAAGGGCGTTTTTAATGCGTTCAATTCCTTCACCTGTTACACACGAAACCGCAAAGGCTTCAATTCCGGCTTTATTATAAATCTCAATGTATTCAGCAGGATTGGCAAGGTCACATTTTGAAAAAACAACAACCGGTTCAATTCCCTTGTTACACGCGAGCGCGGTCATTCGGTCAATAACAAGGAAATTAGGAGACGGTTCAACAACCGATGAAATGATGAACAACTTGTTGATATTGGAAACGGGCGGCCTTGTAAACATACTTGTGCGTTCATAAATACAGTCCACAACGTTTCCGTTGATTTCACTGAGGATTACTTTAACTCTGTCCCCGGCAAGCGGCTTCATTCCTTTTTTTCGGAAAACTCCCCTTGCGCGGCACTCGTGAATTCCGCTGTCTGTTTCAACGTAATAGAAACCGTCAATTCCCTTTAAGATAATGCCGTCAGCAACGATATCATTAGCCATTCTTATACCTCTTCAAAAACGCCTACGGTAAGAGTTATCTTGGTGTCAAGCGGATAACTTGCCGCGAAGAGAGAGGATGAAGATGCATCGGGAGACTGCTCAAGAACAATACCGTTCTGAATTGAATTGTTTACCGAAACTTCTTTAATTTCAATATTATTGAATCCCTGAGTGAGCAGATCAAGCTTTGCGCGGCTTAAAGTGAATCCGACAACCGAGGGAAGCGTTGCTTTAGCGGCGCTGATGTTGTTATACTGTGCATCACTGATTGATGCGGGAGTTTTTGTGAAATCAATCTGGCAAGTATAAAGAAGAGTACTGTCAACAAATACCTTTAAGGTGTTATCCGCTCCTGCGCCTTCAACTGAGAAGCTGTAAACACTCCCGTCAAGGAGAAGGTTCTTCTCAAAGAGAACGTCATTATTGAGAGTTGCCATAACCTTGCCGGTTGTACCTGTCGAATAGCTGGGAAGCTGAACGGATATTGATGCAGTTGATGCTTCGGGTATACCGTTGCTTACAGTTACACCAACCTTAGCACCCGCTTCAACCTTAGTTCCTGGATCAAGAGACTGACCGATAACTTCACCTTCAGGCGCATCACTGTTTTCACTCTTTATATCAGCATCATCAAGTTCAAGGTTCAGGGAGATAAGAAGCTGTTCAGCTGTTTCAAGGTCCCAGCCTATAAGCTCGGGAACTGAGATAAGACTCTCATCGCTTGCATAGTAAATTACAACCGTTGTGCCTTCCTGAACTTCAGTATTGGGTTCGGGATAAGTAGTGATAACAGTACCGAACTCCTGAGTAGAGCTGGTCTGAGGAGTTGCGGTTACGCTGAAGCCTTTACTTGTAAGCATCTTCTTGGCTTCGGTATAGTTATAACCCGTAACGTCGGGAACGGGAACCATCTGAATAGTGCTTGCAACAGAAATAATAATAGTATTATTGTTTTTATCAATCTTCTGACCTGCACGGGGTTCCTGATTGAAAACGTGACCATCTTCGTGTGTACTGTTCTGAACATATTCAACCTCGAACTTAAAGCGGTCATAGTCGGATTTGCCTGCAATTTCTTCAGCGTAGTTCTTGCCGACAAGATTTGGAACGGTCAGACGGGAATTTGCGAAGAATTTAAAGAAAAGCACACCGAATACGATCAGAAGCACTACAAGCAAGCCGGAAACAACTCCTATTATTACAGGTGTTTTGCTGTTAGAGGTTTCCTGATCTTCAACCTTCTCAGGCTGATTTACACTCGGCGCGGCTGCAGGAGCAGATACGTCATTTATAGACGGCATACTCACAGCTTTTGAGCGTATCTGAGCGGAAGGAATGCTTCTTGTAGGATTTTTATCGGTAAAATAGCTGTCAGAAAAGCGGGTATTGGGATTGCGTTTGAACTCTTCAATATCAAGAAGCATTTCAGCTGCTGACTGATATCTGTCCTTAACGTTTTTCTGCATAGCACGCATTGTAATCTGCTCAAGACCAACGGGAATATTGCTGTTAATCTCCCTGGGTCTTTTTGCATCGTTCTGAAGATGCATAAGCGCAACAGAAACCGAGCTCTCAGATTCAAAGGGTACCTTGCCCGTCAGCATTTCATAAAGAACAACACCTGCCGAATAAAGGTCAGTTTTATCGTCAGTAATGTCGCCTCTTGCCTGCTCGGGGCTGATGTAGTGAACAGATCCGATTGCACTGTCAGTCATTGTTTTGGTATCACTGCAGCTGAAACGCGCAATACCGAAATCCGTAACCTTGATATTGCCGTTTGACAAAAGCAGGATATTCTGAGGCTTGATATCCCTGTGAACAACACCCTTATCGTGAGCGTGCTGAAGAGCACGGAGAATCTGCATCATAAAGTGCACGGTTTCACGCACTTCCAGCCTGCCCTGCTGCTCAATATACTCCTTAAGAGTTATACCTTCAACATATTCCATAACGATATACTGAAGCTTGTCGCCATAGCTTACATCGAATACCTTTACTATGTTGGGATGAGAAAGCACGGCAATTGCCTTTGATTCGTTTTTAAATCTGCGCCTGAATTCAGCGTTTGCAAGATATTCTTCTTTAAGAATCTTTACTGAAACAATACGGTCATTAATATTGTCATAAGCTTTATAAACAACGGCCATACCGCCAACACCGATTACTTCGTGTATTTCATACCTGCCGTCAAGTCTTTTACCTGTGTAATTCTGCATAGGTTGTTCCTCCTTACTTCACAAATGCCACAACAGTTATATTATCAGCACCGCCGTTTTTATTGGCAAGGCTGACAAGTCTGTCGGCGAATTTATGATACTGACCGTCTGCCGTGAGAGAAAGCATATCCTCTTCAGTTACAAAGCCGGATAAACCGTCCGTGCAAACTACAAGAATATCCCCTTGAGTTATTTCAACATTCAAAAAGTCCACGTTGATTTTATCATTTACACCCACGGCGCGCGTGATAATGTGACGGTCGGGGTGTGACTTGGCTTCATCGCGGGTAATCTCACCTCGCTCAATCATCTGAGCCACAACAGAATGGTCGCGTGTAAGCTGAGTTATTGCATTGTTTCTGATAACGTACGCTCTGCTGTCACCCACGTGAGCAATATATGCAACATCACCGTCGGCAATTACGGCAACGGCAGTGGTGCCCATACCGTAAAGCTCATCACTGGATTCCGACATATCGAAAAGGCAGGCATTTGCACTTTCAATAGCAGAAACAACTATATTTTTAACCGTATTTTCGCTGAGCCCTTCTCTGTAGCAGTTAACAATCTTTTCAGAAATCATTTTAACGGCAACCGAACTGGCAACAGCACCGCCTGCGGCACCGCCCATACCGTCACATACAACCGCCCAGGCTGCACCGTTAGACAATTCACCTGTGTTGTATGAATCCTGATTCTGTTTTCTGACAAGACCAACGTCGGTCTTTGCAACAATCTTCATAAAGCATCACATCCTTTTAGCAAAACACATTCAGTCCTTATGGCGCAGTCTTAACTGCCCGCAGGATGCATCAATATCGGATCCGAGTTTACGGCGTACGGTGGTATTGATACCGTTTTTCTCAAGTATTTGCGTAAATTCTTTTACACGTTGAGGAGAACTTGGATGAAACGGACTCTCCGCAACTTCATTTACCGGTATAAGGTTAACGTGACAAAGCATTCCCTTAAGCTTTGATGCAAGAGTTTTAGCACACTCGTCTGTATCATTTACCCCTGCTAACATTGCATACTCGAAGGAAATACGCCTTGAACTGTCCTTAGCATATTTTCTGCATGCGGTGATAAGCTCATCAATATGATATGTTTTATTAACCGGCATAATCTGACTTCTCAATTCATCAAACGGTGCGTGAAGAGAAATTGAAAGAGTAAGCTGAAGCTTTTTCTCAAGCAAATCATAAATCCTCGGTACAATTCCGCAGGTAGAAAGGGAAATATTCCTCATTGATATATTATGACCGTCTGCATTTGTGATTAATTCAATAAATCTCATTACGTTGTCATAATTATCGAGCGCTTCACCCATTCCCATAAGAACAATGTGTGAAACGGTAATACCAAGATCATTTTCGGCGGTGTAAAGCTGGGAAAGAATCTCACTCGGTGCAAGATGACGGCGAAAACCACCGACAGTTGATGCACAGAAAGCGCATCCCATTTTACATCCCGCCTGAGTTGAAACACAGACGGTATAACCGTATTTATATTTCATTATTACAGATTCAACCAGCTCTCCGTCGTGCAGACGAAAAAGATACTTTACTGTTGAATCAACTGCGGATACCTGCTTACGCTCAATTTCACAGGAATAGATTTCAAAACTGTTTTCCAGTTCGCAACGTAAATCTTTGGAAATATTGCTCATCTGAGCAAACTCATCAACTTTTTTTATGTGGAGCCACGAATAAACTTGCCCTGCTCTGTAAGAGGGCAGCCCCATGGCCGAAAACTCATCTTTAAGTTGAGTGAGGAGCATTGATTTTATATCTTTTTTCATTACTGCTCCCCTCTCCTTTGAAAAACTGCAACGAAGAATCCGTCCGTCTTGCTGACGTGAGGGAGTAAAGTAAGATACTTTGAACCGTCAGTTCTCTCATATTCTTCCATAAAATCAACAGCGGTGAATTCACGGCATTCGCTCAAAAACCTGTTGCAAACCTCCTGGTTTTCAGCAGGATTGAGTGTACACGTAGAATAAATCAGTCTGCCGCCGGCTTTGACATAACGTCTGGAATTGCAAAGAATTCTATATTGCAATTCAGGAAGGTTTTCAATTTCATTTTGCTTTTTAAAACGGATTTCGGGCTTTCTGCCAATAATACCAAGTCCTGAGCACGGAACGTCGCAAAGCACTCTGTCGGCAAATCCGTAATGTTCGTTAAATATTGAAGCGTCTGACAAGAACGGTTTAACATTATCAAGCCCAAGTCTGCGGGCACCGCTCCTAATAAGGTCAACGCGTGACTGATAAACATCAAAAGCATTGACAACTCCCGTGCCACCCATATACTGCGCTATGGTAAAGGTTTTACCGCCCGGAGCGGAACAGACGTCAAACACAGTTTCTCCCGGTCTTGCATCAACCGCTTTACAGCAAATCTGCGAAGCAAAATCCTGAACGTGGAAAAACCCGTCTTTATAAGCCTGAAGGCGTTCGAGAGCACCTTGTTTTGTAAGAACAAGAGCGTTTTCAACAATATCACTCCTGGTTGCCTCAACACCCTGCTCTTTGAGGATTTCAATAAGCTCATCAGCGGTTGTTTTGCAGGTGTTAACCCTGAGAACAACGTTCTTGGCATCCAAAGCATCAAGTGCTATTGCCTTTGCATTATCCAATCCGTAAGCATCAGCCCACATTTTAAGTATCCACGCAGGGCATGAATACTCAATCTCCATACGTTCAAAAGAGTTTTCATCCCCTTCGGGAAGAACAAAGCCGTTAGCCGCAACTCTTCTAAGAACCGCATTTACCATAGATGCGGCAAATGCCGATTTGTTCTCTTTAGCAAGCTTCACGCTCTCATTAACAGCGGCAGAATCCGGAACCTTGTCCATAAATAAAATCTGATATGTACCCATCCTCATAATTGAAAGCAATTCAGGACGAAGCTTTCTGATCGGCTGAGTGAGATAAAGCGATAAGTTATAATCAATAGAAATCAGACGCTCAAGAGTACCGTAAACAAGAGCACAGACAAAGGCGGTGTCCCTACCGTCAAGTGCGGTATTTTCGTTAAGCATACTGTCCACAGTGAGGTTGGAATACGCACCGTCACGGTGAACACGAAGCAATATTTCAAAAGCAGTCTGTCTTGCTGATTTCATAAAAATTAAACCGTCCTTTAAATTTATCTTCTTCTGTTGCCAAAACGCAGAACAAGGCGCAGAAGGTTTGCTAAAGAAACAATAAGCGATGCAACATAGGTCATTGCAGCCGCACTGAGAACTTTTCTTGCCTTTCCGGTTTCGTCATCGTAAAGTAATCCTCTTTCGACAATAGCCGTCATTGCGCGGCTGCTTGCGTTGAATTCAACGGGAAGTGTTATAAACTGAAAAACCGCTATAAGTGAGTAAAGTATAAGACCAATGGAAATAAGCGGCTCAAAGCCCATAACATAGCCAATAATAGCAAGCGGTAAGCCAAGGGAAGAACCGATATTGCAAACAGGAACAAGGAAATTCCTTATTTTTATCGGAGCATACCCCGTAGCGTGCTGAATGGCGTGACCAACTTCGTGGCAGGCAATGCCGACTGCTGCAATCGAAGCAGAATCATAAACACCCTGCGAAAGATTGAGGGTTTTATTGCGAGGGTTGTAATTGTCACTCAAAGTACCGGGGCATCTCTGAATGGTAACGTCGGTAATACCGTAATAAGTAAGCACTGTCTGTGCCGCCTCAGCACCGGTAATACCGCGGATATTTCTGATTTTTGACATCTTTGAATAAGTGCTCTTAACATTGACTTGCGCTATAAGAGCAATAATCATAGCGGGAACAACAAGTAATAAATAGTATTGATCAAAATAAAGCCAACCCATAGTCTTTCTCCTTTGCTGTTATATTATGATTAACCCCTTGTCAATGGGATTACCCCTTAAGTAATCTGCAGAATTCATAACCTTTTTACCCTGAGCCTGCAGGGAAAGGATTTCAACACATTTACCGTCACCGCAAGCTATAACAAGTTTACCGTTGCTCTCAATAACTTCGCCGGCCTTTCCAAATCCTTCGGCAAGTCTGCTTGACATAAGCTTTATAACTTTGCCCTGAATGGTTGTGACGGCGCAAGGCCACGAATAAAGACCGCGTATTTTATTGTGCACAGCCTGAGCGCTTTCATTCCAGTCAATTTCACTTATTGATTTTGAAAGCAAGGGCGCATATGTGGATTTTGAATCGTCTTGCTCAGTTCTTACGAGCTCACCGTTTTGAAGCTTCGCAAGTGTTTCCTCAAGCACCTGAGCTGCAAGGAGAGACAATCTGTCCCAAAGCTCAGCGGAAGTTTCATTCTCGCCTATTTCCACTTCAGCCTTGAGAAGCATATCTCCCGTGTCAAGCCCTTCATCCATAAGCATTGAGGTGACGCCGGTTTTCTTTAATCCGTTTATTACAGCCCACTGAATAGGCGCTGCACCTCTGAGCTCAGGCAGAAGAGATGCGTGAATATTGATGCATCCGTGTTCAGGAAGCTCAAGAATTTCGCGGGGAAGGATTTTTCCGTAAGCTACAACAACTATCAAATCAGGATTAAGCTGCTGTAAAATCTCAAGTGCTTCACCGTTTCGCAAGGTCACAGGCTGAAACACGGGAAGTGAAAGCTTCAGAGCCGCTTCTTTAACAGGCGGTGCTGTAAGAATCATTTTTCTGCCCTGAGGTTTGTCAGGCTGGCAAAAAACACCTGCGATTTCGTGGCCGAGCGAATGAAGCTTTTCAAGGCAGCTCACAGCAAAATCAGGAGTGCCCATATAAACAATTCTCATAGAACTACCTCAATTCTCTGCAGAAGCATCCGGAGCGAGCCTCTGAGTGAAAACTATACCGTCAAGGTGATCAATTTCATGGCAAAAGCACCTTGCTTTTAAATCTTCGCCTTTATAAATGCACCATTTGCCGTTTCTGTCCTGAGCCTTAACTCTTACTACGGCAGGTCTTAAGGTAACACCGCATTCTCCGGGGAGAGAAAGACAGCCCTCTTCAACTCTCTGCTCACCCTCAAAACTGATAATTTCAGGGTTCACGAGTTCAATATAACCATCACCGCAGTCAATTACAACAACACGCCTGAGTATGCCGACTTGCACTGCTGCAAGGCCAACACCCTGAGCCTCATACATAGTCTGCTTCATATCATCAAGCAGAGTCCAGAGGCGTTCGTCAAATTTTTCGACGGCACGTGATTTTTTTGCAAGAATAGGATCACCGATTTTTACAATATTTCTTAAAGCCATATTCTTTACCTTCCTATATTACATTATTGAATCAGGATTAATATCGGCATGGGATGTAACAATGGAAAACTCCTTGCGCTCACCCAATTCAATAAGAATTTTCGATATCATTTCTCTGAAACCTTTAGAATTCTTGCATTTAACAATGAGGCGGTAACGGTATTTATTATTTACCTTATATACCTTAGCCTGCCTCGGACCGAGAACAATAATCTTTTCCTTAGAATATTCTCCGTTTGTTAAATCCATTATTCTTTCAAGAGCAAAATTAGCAGCCGCCCTGCATCTGATTTCATTTTCACATATAAACGCAAGAACACATATGTCGCAATACGGAGGATAAACCAAAGATTTTCTTATTGAAATCTCAGTTTTAAAAAAAGCTTCGTAATCCTGCTTTGCGGCAAGGCGGATAATCTCATTTTCAGGCGTCATTGTCTGAATTACAGCTCTGCCCTTATGCTCACCTCTGCCGGAACGACCGACAACCTGAGTAAGGAGAGAGAAGGTTTTTTCAAGACTCCTGAAATCGTCATTATACAGTTGCTGGTCCACAGAAACTACGCCGACAAGAGTAACGTTTTCAAAGTCAAGACCCTTGGCGACCATCTGAGTACCAATCATTATATCATATTTGCCCTGCGAAAACTCGCCAAGAAAACGTTCGTGGGAGTTTTTAGCAGAGGTTGTATCCGTATCCATACGCAGGATACGCGCTTCAGGGATAAGCCTTGCAAGCTCATCCTCTATTTTCTGAGTGCCGAAGCCTGAATACCTCACACTATCCTGCCCACATTCCGGGCAGGTTTTTGTAAACGGAACAGACCTGCCGCAGTAATGGCACATAAGTCTGCCGTTAGCCGAATGATAGGTCATCGAGATGCTGCAGTTTGGGCAGCTTACAACGTGACCGCATGAATTGCAGGCAACAAAGGTATTGTATCCTCTTCTGTTGATAAGAAGAATGGATTGCATTTTATTATTTACGTTTTCTTTAAGCTCATCGAGTAAATACTGACTTATAGATTCGCATCCGTCAGCCTTAGGCTCAGTAAGCATATCAACCGTTACAACGTCCGGCAAAACGGCGCGGCCGTAACGGTGAGTTAATTTTTCAAGTGAATACCTTGAGTTAACGGCATTTGCATAACTTTCAATGCTCGGAGTTGCTGAGCTGAGCAAAAGCAAACAATTATGCTCAACCGCCCTGAATTTGGCAACCTCAATTGCATTGTATCTGGGAGATTGCTCGGATTTATAAGTATGCTCCTGCTCTTCATCAATGATGATAAGACCGATATTCTCAAGCGGAGCAAAAACTGCACTGCGTGTACCGATAACTATTTTTGCATCACCGTTTTTAACACGCTTCCATTCATCTGCACGTTCACCTGCAGACAATGCACTGTGAAATACAGCAATACTTTCACCGTATCTGCACCTGAAAAGAGAAAGAGTCTGAGGAGTAAGCGAAATTTCGGGCACCATTACTATAACTGATTTACCTGCGTTGACAGTATCATCAATAGCTTTAAGGTAAACTGACGTTTTACCGCTGCCCGTAACACCGTAAAGCAGAGTAACGCCCGCTTTACCGCTCATTATCCGTTTACTTATGTTGGTATATGCTTTGTTTTGCTCATCTGTTAAGACTATGGGAGAATCATCCGCTTTTTCATATTCACCTGTGGGGGTGCGAAGCACTTCAAATTCAACCCATCTTGCAAAGCCGTTATTTACAAGAGCATTAGGCACCGCAGGAGTTACCCCGGTAAAATAACAAATCTCTTTAACCGTTGCACATCCGACATCTCTTAGTGTTTCCACAACAAGCTTTTGTTTAGCGGTAAGACGTACAAACTCAGGCTCACTCTCATTAAGCATAAGCATTCTGACGCTTGCATCGCCAACGTTGCGCACAACATCGGTATTACATACGAGCATTCCCTTTTTTAAAAGCAATTCCGCTGCATTGTCAGTTGAAGACAATCCGAGATTTTTATAAAGTGTTTCTCTTTTCACATATCCGCCGCAAGAGGCGAGATAATCAAAAATTTCACGCTGTGTACCTGATAGCTTTGCTGCATCGGGATTATCTGTAACGGCGGAATAAGAGACAACAACGTGATGATTAATTCCTGTTGGAAGCATTGCTTTTGCCGCTTCAAACAAAGTACAGAAAGTACGTTCCTTCATCCATTGTGCAAGGCGAAGCATTTCGTCATTGAGTAACGATGATTCATCCAACACTTCAAGAATAGCTTTCAATCCCTTGCGTTTTTCACCGTCAAAAACATCAAATATTATTCCGATGCGTTTTTTTGAGCTTTTGCCGAAGGTTACAGACACTCTGCAACCGGGTCTGGCATTTTCAACAAGCTCTTCGGGAATAGAATAATCATAAACCTTATCAAAGCTGAAAGCGGCATTGGAAACTGCAACAGCGGCAATTTTCATAAAATTCACCATTGCGCAGAAGCCTGCGCCCCTTTCTTAAGTAGTCAGTAGCTCAGAATTAAAGATTTCTGATTTCTTCGGGTTCAACTATAACATAGTCGCCGCGCTGGATTTCATCAACCGCAAGAGTTACAGGCTTTTCTACCATAATAACCTTATCTTCTTCCGCTTTTTCAGCAATAGCTCTTGCTCTCTTAGCAGTAGCGATAACAAGAGAATAGCGGCTGAGATGATTCTTAAGAAGTTTTCTCATATCGGGATTAGTCATTGTTAATTACCTCGCTTATTATTTTTTTATTACGTAAAGTTTTATGAGATTCTGAACTGATAATAGCCAGAACATCGTCAACCGCATCTTCAAGGCGGTCATTTACTACAACGTAAGTATATTCAACACATCTGCGGATTTCTTCCTTTGCGATAAGCAGACGTCTCTGAATATCCTCCTCGTCATCGCTCGCTCTGCCGCGCAAACGGCTCTCAAGCACGCGTGAAGAAGGCGGAAGAATAAAAACAGTAACACATTCAGGGTAAAGTGTTCTGATTTTTTCAGCACCCTGAACGTCAATTTTCAAAATAACGTTCTTGCCTGCGGCGAGCATCTCATCAACGGGAGCCTTGGGTGTTCCGTAGAGATTGGTGCCATATTCGGCAGACTCGAGAAAACCGCCTTCATCAAGCTTCTTCTGAAAATATTCACGCGAAACAAAATAATAGCTTTCGCCGTCAATTTCTCCATCACGCTTATTACGTGTAGTCAGAGAAACCGACACTTTTAGTTCGCTGTTTTTCTTAAGCAGCTCCGCAATTACGGTATCCTTACCTGAGCCGGAAGGACCGGAAAGAACTATAAGCATTCCTTTTTTAGCCATCATCTTCCTCCTCATCAATTTCATCAGCTTCGTCATTGAGACGGTTAGCAACAGTCTCGCTCTGAAGATATGTGAGAATTACGTGGTCACTGTCAGTGATAATAACAGCCCTCGTACGTCTGCCGTGGGTAGCGTCAATGAGTGTACCTTTTTCTTTACTTTCCTGAATAATTCGTTTAATAGGAGCAGATTCAGGGCTTACAATAGCTACAAGTCTGCCGGCATTTACCATATTACCGAATCCGATATTTATAAGCTTCATATCAGTACTCCTCCGTTATTCAATATTCTGAATCTGCTCACGGATTTTTTCAATCTCCGCCTTGATATCGACTACTTTGCGGGCAATCTCAACATCCTGGCACTTTGAGCCGATTGTGTTAGCTTCACGGTTAAGCTCCTGCACAAGGAAATCCATTTTTTTACCGATTGCACCGTCACCGTCAAGGAAAGATCTAAGCTGAGCGATATGACTTCTGAGTCTTACGGTTTCTTCCGCAACAGCAATTTTATCGGCAAATATTGCAGCTTCCGTGAGCAGTCTCTGCTCATCAACACTTACGTCTGCCAAAAGCTCCTGAAGTCTTGAAAGAAGCTTTGCATTGTATTCTTTAACCGTTTCGGGAGAACGTTTTTCAACAAAAGCAACACAGTCAAGAATTGAATCAAGCCTTGTGTTAACGTCATTCTTAAGCTTTGCGCCTTCACGCTCACGCATAGAGGTAAAACCGTCAAGCGCCGCAGCTGCAACAACGCTTACCGCAGCCCAGATTTTATCTTCATCAGCCTGTTGCTTGCGGATGGCAAAAATATCAGAAACTCGCGCAAGAGAAGAAACGGTAATATCGTTGTCAATTGAATAGGTTTCGCTAAGCTCTTTATATGCCTCAAGATAACCTTTTGCAAGGGGGTGGTTTACGCTGATAACGGTATCGGGCTCTTCAAGAGCCTCAATCTGAACGTTGCACTCAACCTTACCTCTGGAAATAATACCCGAGAAAAAGCTCTTGAGCTTCTCCTCAAGAAAGCCGTAGCTTCTGGGAAGCCTTGCGGCAAATTCAAAATATCTGTGATTTACACTCTTTATTTCAAGAGTTATGTTCATTCCGTCTACAGTCTGCTGTGAACGACCGTAGCCGGTCATACTTCTAATCATCGGAACATCTCCAAAATTTTATTTATTGCAATTTGAACAGCATCCGCCGATAAAAACATCGGGAATGTCAACGGTATAATAATCGCCTTCAAGCTCAAATTTGAGCGATGTGAGCACCTTGGCACACTCATTGTTAACTGATTTTGCCGCAATGTAAGCCGTAAAAGAATCACGGTTTGCTGCATAAGTCAACGCAGAGCGCACAAGACCTTCAACGGTAAGAGGATCATCACACGGAGCTTTAAGCTCGTGAATACGAGTGCTCATTCCGTCAACAGTGAAAACACATCTGGCGGTTTCATAATCAGAATCCGCAGCTATATAAGCAACCGCATTTTCACCGAAATCGGATTTAACGGCAGCATCATTCAGAAGAGGTTTGAATTCAATCATCTTTTAGAGCCGTTCTTCTGCCTCTTTATTCCTGCTGCAGAGAACAGCTTGTCCACCTCCTGCTCTGTTAAATCACGCCACTGGCCCTGCTGAAGCATACCGAGTTTTAAATTACCAATAGCAATTCTTCTAAGCCTTGCAACCTCAAGCTCAACAGCCTCACACATTCTTCTGATCTCGCGGTTTCTGCCCTCATAAAGGACAATTTCAAGAACCACCCTGCCCTCTTCCTTTGTAACAACGCGCACATCTGCAGGTGCGGTCATTCTGCCGTCAATATCAACACCTGTTGCAAGCTTTGTAAGCTGATCTTCATTAACGGAAGGTCTTACGGTTACACGGTAGGTCTTGGGAACGTGATGCGAAGGATGCATCATTGCGTTTGCGAATTCACCGTCATTGGTCATCAGAAGCGCGCCTTCGGAATTTCTGTCAAGCCTTCCGACGGGATAAACACGCTCACTGATATCACTGACAAGCTCCGCGACACATTTTCTGCCCATTTCATCATGGTTGGTAGTTACAAATCCGCGGGGTTTGTTGAGAAGAATATATCTCATAACTGCTTCCCGCATTACCTTTTTACCTTTAACAGTAACGGTATCTTTTTTTGGGTCAACGCAGTCACCGATTTTTGCTTTAACTCCGTTAACCTTGACTTCACCGTTTTCAATCATTGTTTCTGCTTTCCTTCGGGAGGCAATACCCGCTTCGGAGAGAAACTTCTGTAATCTTATTTTGTTGTTATCCGCCAACGGATACACTCCTTTAGTCACCGCAAAACAAGCTGATTAATGCCGATTTAGCGCGGTTTATTACTCTTTCAAAAAAATTCTGTTTTTCTTGTACGCTGTCCTGCGACTCAGAGGATTCGATTATCGTTTTAGCGAACGCATCCTGCGCCGCGAGTATAGAACTTCGCCCGCACACATTGCCGTTACTGACATACTCAACGTAACCGACGCAATCACCTGAATTAACCGGTGCATATTCAAACTGACTCAAATATACTTTGTATTCAACCGGGAAATCACTGACAATTGCAGGTATACCGTCAACAGTAACTCCAACACACGGCACGTCACTCCCGACTACCGCCAGCGAAACAGAAGATAAATCAGGAGAAACCTCAGACTTCTTCACCTTTGAAAAACCGTACTCAAACATATTGATATGATCATTCCAGTCATCACGGTCATTAAGTGTTACCGCCACAAGAGTTATACCGTCTCTCTCAGCGGCACTGACGAGGCATCTGCCGCTCTTTTTTGTAAATCCGGTTTTAATCCCAATTGTATGCGAATAACTCCACAAAAGTCTGTTATGGTTGGTAAGTGTTCTTATGTACGGCGGATTGCCGTAACAAAGAGCCGCTGTTTTTTTGGCGCAAATACTGCGAAACTCAGGGTTTTCAAGAGCTTCAACAGCAAGTAATGCCATATCATAAGCGGTTGAATAATGCTCTTCATCATCGAGGCCTGAAGCAGTAACAAAATTTGTGTTATCCATACCGATTTCTTCTGCCCGCCTGTTCATCATTACAGCAAAGCTTTCAGCACTGCCGCCAATAACAAGAGCTGCAGTATTGGCGGCATCATTACCCGATGCAAGGAGCATACCGTGAGCAAGTGCATCAAAATTGACCGTATCTCCGGGCAGTAAGCCCATCGAAGTACCCTCAATTGATACCATCTGCTTGGTAACATTAACCTCACGAAACGGGGTTTTTTCTTCAAGCAGAAGCAGGGTGGTCATTATTTTTGTTGTACTTGCCATAGAAAGATGCTTATGCTCGTTTACAGCAAATATCACTTCACCGTTATCAGCACACATCAGCACTGCTGCCTCGGCGCTGACACTGATTGATGCATCAGCTTTGACAGGTAAAACAAGCACTAAACAAAAACAGCACAGTAAACACAGAATTTTATGTAGCTTCAAAACATATCACCCGCAAAAATAATTTGTAAATAATATGCAGATGATATTATGGTTAATTACAATTAGTTGTTTGCAATGTATTCGTCAATTGCTTCGTCAACCTGAGTGTCCTTATGGGTAAGCTTTGTAATGACTTCGCTTGCCTTATCTACAACATCAGGAATCATACCGATTGCTCTTTCAACTGAGCCTTCGGAAGCGTTGAGATACTTAATGGAAACATTGCCGTTATTTACAACAAGAAATGCAACGGGAGAAATGGTGATGCCTGCACCGCCGCCACCGCCGAAAAGGTCCTTGCTGTTCTTAGAGGGGAAATCAGTACCGCCTGATGCAAAGCCGTATGTAACCTTTGAAACAGGGATAACCTGAAGTACGTCGCTGATTACGATGGGGTCACCGATAATTGTGCTGACATCTACGAGATCCTTAATCTTTTCAATTGATGTGCCGAGGATTCCTGCTGCTGACTGTTCTTTCATTTTAGTTTCCGCCTTTCATACATTTTTTTGATTTTTATTTTAAATGCTCCGATGTTGCAGGCTTTTTAGCCTTTGAACCTTTGAGCAATTTAAACAGAACTTTACCGGTAAGCTCAAATGCGACGATAATAACGGCATTTATAAGCCTTCTGGGCACTACCGAAATCTTTGCGTGAACTCTTACGATATTACGCCCCTGAATAAAGTCGGGCAAAATTTCGGTCTTATGTTTTTTAATGTTCATATGAGTGGTGAGGTATCCGAGAATCGGATAAACTGCAGCACAGGTTTTACCGTGTTTGATTGCGGTCTGCGCAGAGTCAGAATCACCAACAATAAGCGATATAAACAAATCGTCTATTATAAACGATTTGAAAATCCTTGAGAACATACCGCCGACAGCTTTCATAAGTCTTTTCAAAAGGTCTATAAATCCGGGAATGCCGTTGTTGTGATAAAAGCGAGTGATAATATTGTCACCCTTTTTCTTGGGCTCCTTTACTGTTTCATCAACAGTTTCCTGCTCGGGTTCTTTTTTCTTCTTTTCCTTCTTCTTTTTCGGTTTCTTTGATTCATCTTTAGGCATTATCTGTTTTTTGATGAAAAGCCAACGCACGTCGACCGCAACGTCCTCGTCATAGTGGATAACCGCCGTGAATTTTACCGAAAGCAAAAGCACAAAGAAAAGGACAATTGCGAAAATAATAATCAACGCTTTCATAGCATCACCCCTTTATTGAAAGCTTTTATTCTTCGTTAATTTCCTCTGTCTGATTAAAAAATCCGCGAATCTGCTCGCCCTGCTCACTGTCAATCTCATCATCATCGTCATCCTCAAGTTCACGCTTATCGGGAAGCTCGGGAAGCTCAGAAAGTGAAGTGAGACAGAAGCATCTGAGAAAGTCAGGTGTGGTTCCGTAAAGCAGAGGTCTGCCCGGTAAATCAAGCCTGCCTTTTTCCTCAAGAAGACCCTTCTGACAAAGGGTTGCAATAACGCCGGAGCAATCAACGCCTCTAATCTGCTCAACGTAAGCTTTTGTTACCGGCTGATTGTAAGCAACAACAGCAAGCACCTCAAACGCAGCATTGGAAAGAGGAGCGTTCTTTTTCTTTTCAAGCACACTGCGTATCTGACCGGCATACTCGGCGCGTGAGCAAAGCTGATACTTGTTGCCGAGCTTTAAAAGACATATTCCGCTCTCCCTCTGCTCGAGCTTTGCGGCAAGAGTTGAAAGAATCAAAGCGGTTTCTTCATTTTCAATTTCAAGAACCTCAGAGATTCTTGCTATTTCCAGCGGCTCGCCCGAAGCAAAAAGTATAGCTTCGCATGCCGCACATTTTTCATTATTCGTCAATTTCTATGTCCTCCCCTCTGCCCTGAAGCAGGACTATTTCAGCATTTTCGCCGTCGCCCTCAATAAAAATTCTTTTTGCTTTCGCCATTGCAAGCAAAGCAAGAAAAGTTGCAACCATTTCCGAACGGGATTCGGAATGCTCGAAGAAGGACAAAAACCTCTGTTTGGTTGAACTCGAAAAACGTTTGATTATACCATCAATCCTGGAAGCGACCGATACAATCTTATGAGCAACTATACCCGAAAAAGCTTCAACGGGAGGCGGTAGTTTTCTTTTACCTTTGCCTACTGCGGCAAGATATGCCTTAAAGATTTTGGCAGGCTCGTGTATTCTTGTGTAAGTAAGGTCTGCTTCAATCTCCTCAGGCTCACGCCAGAAATAATCAAATCCATTCGCCTGTTTGGCAAGTTTGCCGGCCACAAGCTTACAATCCTGATACTCGGTAAGTTCACCGCGAAGCTCCTCAACAAGCTTTTCGCTTTCCTCGTGAACCGGAAGGAGCGAGGCAGTCTTGATATAAACAAGCCTTGCTGCCATTTCAAGGAATTCACTTGCAACGTCAAGATTCTCCTGCTGCATAAGCTTTACATATTCAAGATACTGTTCAATTATTTCAAGAATAGGCACGTCATTGATGCTAACCTTTTTCTTGCTGATAAGGTGAAGCAGCAAATCCATAGGCCCTTCAAAAACTTCAATTTTATAAGATAACTGCTCCAAATCAGAGCGCTCCCTTCAAACTAACTGATAAAACTAAAAGGTAACATTGCAAGCCACTCAACTCCAATCATAACCTTACCCGTAATCCAGGCAAGCGGAGTTGAAAGCACGCCAAAAAACAGCAAAGCAAGTATGCCGAGCATTATATATCGCTCATACTGCATAATTTTAAAATAATATTTTGCGGGAATAAGAAGTGTTGCAATTCTTGAGCCGTCAAGCGGAGGAATGGGAAGTAAATTAAAAACTGCAAGACTTACGTTTATATAAGCCGCATAGTAGAAGAAATAACGGCATACAAACAAAACAACACCGTAGGTTGCCGCAGCATCGGCACCTGCCAGAATGTATGCGCTGAGATTGCTGAGCAAAAGGAAAAATAAAGCCATTATGAGGTTGGATACAGGACCCGCAAGAGCAGTCAGCGCCATACCGCCTCTCAGATTTTTAAATCTTCTTGCATTTACGGGTACGGGCTTTGCGTAACCGAAGCCTACGAGAACAATCATCAGCGAACCGATAAGGTCAATATGAGCCAACGGATTAATTGTAAGCCTGCCCTTAAGCCTTGCGGTATCGTCACCGAGTTTTGTGGCAACCCATGCGTGGGCAAATTCATGAATAGGCAGCGTACAGAAAACAACGAAAATACTTGAAAAAACACCGATGAGAGTCTGCATAGAAAAACCGCTGCGAAGCAGATTCATAAGCATTATAAAATCATCCTTTCATTTTTGCGGTAACCATTCTCGGCTGACCGTAAATATCAATGTGTTCCTTCACCTCAATACAAAAATCAGGGAAAAGCTTTGCTATTGCCGAAGTCTGTTCTTCGCCGCATTCAAAAGCAATAAATCCGCCGCGCTTTACCCTTGATAACCATCCCTGCAAAATTGCACGGTAAAAATCGAGACCATCTGCACCGCCGTCAAGAGCCATAATCGGCTCGTGCAAAACTTCCTTCTGCAGAGTTGTAACAGTGCTGCTCGCTATGTAAGGAGGATTTGACACAAGCACGTCAGCGCAGGGTAAATCGAAAAGCTCAGGGTTGAATATATCACCGATTATAAGCTGAGCATTCTCAACTTCAAGCAACGAAATATTCTTGTTTAAGTATTCAGCCGCTTTCTCAGACTTTTCAACAAGGTAAACCTTACAATCAGGGTTTTGCTTGGCAATGCTCAACCCTATACATCCGCTTCCTGCGCACAAATCATACACAACAGCATCTTTGCGGTCTTTGAGGAATTCGCAGGCGCAGTCAACAAGCATCTCGCTCTCAGGGCGAGGAATAAGAACTCCTTCGCCAACCTTAAACGTGTATGAGTAGAAATCCCATTCGCCTATAATGTACTGAAGCGGCACACCCTCTGCGCGTTTTGCAGCAGCCGTTAAAAATGCACAGGCAACATCACCGTCAGGACAGGAGGAAGCGTTTATAATCAAGTCTCTCCTGCTTACACCGAGGGATTCAAGAATCCATAGTGCCTCATTTTTTGCATTATCGACACTCGCATCTACGAGGATTTTTTCACCCTGCTTCAAAAGTTCAGAAATTGATTTCATTCGGCAGAATCCTCTGAAACGTTTTCCTGCTGAGCCTCGGCATCGGGTGCGGGAATCTGCTCAGGCTCGCCGCTGAGCGCCGCTTTGAGCGCCTGAATACCAACCTCAATTATATCGTCAGTAGGCTCAACAGTAGTAATTCTCTGCATAAGTAAACCGGGTGCCGAAAGAGCTTTTGTAAGCTTGTTGGGATATTTACCGGCAAGCTGAATGAACTCAAATCCGATACCCATAATAAGCGGCATAATAAGAACCTTTATTCCGATCCAGAGCCAGGTTGTTTGAACAATATAATCGGGAAGCACAACCGCAAAAATCGAGGAAATAAGGATGCTGAGAATTATGGTGATGAAAATAAAGCTTGTACCGCATCTGGGATGAAAACGCTTTTGTTTTTTTACGTTTTCAACGGTAAGCTCAAGACCTGCTTCAAAGCAGAAAATAGATTTATGCTCTGCACCGTGATACATATACACCCTGCGTATTTCTTTCATTCGTGAAACGGCGTACATATAAATCACGAATATTCCTACTCTGATTACACCTTCAAATATGGTTTTGAAAGCGGAAATTTCACCGTCAAAAATATATTTGTTGACAAGTTCAAACGCCTTGGTGGGAGCATACATAAAGAGAAGAAATGCAAGTCCAAGGCTAAGTGCCATTGAAATACCACCGATAACCGCCATCATCTTGGGCCCGAAATGCTCAGAAAGCCATTTATCAAGCTTTGATTCACCAACGTCATTTTCAAGGTCAAGGCTGGTTTTCTCCGCAGACTCCATAAGGCATTTATAGCCTACCACCATTGATTCAACAAACGAAACAACTCCTCTGATAAGAGGGATATTGAGAATTTTATATTTCTTGCGGTATGACTTGAAACTCTTCATCTGAGTTTCTATTGAACCGTCAGGCATTCTCAATGACATTGCGGTGCCTTTGGGGCCTTTCATCATAATTCCTTCCATAAGTGCCTGACCGCCAACCGCAACATAAGGACATTTATTATCATTCTTCTTCATTTACCTTTTTCTCTCCTTCCTTACCTGTTACGTCAACAGGGAAAATAACAGTTACTGTTGTACCTTCACCGAGCACACTGTCAATGCTGAATTCACCGTTGTGGAGCTTAACAATTTCATCAACAACGGCAAGTCCGATTCCGGAGCCCCTTACCGTTGAGTCAGCTTTATAAAACTTCTCCTTAACTTTGGGTAAATCGTCCTCAGAAATTCCCTTGCCTGTATCGGTAAAGGCAATCATAAGTTTATCAGAATCAATCAGCTCAGCTTTAACAATAAGCTTACCGCCCTGCTGATTGTATTTAATTGCATTATCAAGTATATTTACAAAAACCTGCCTTATTCTCGCCGCATCACCAAAGGCTGGAATGGGTACGTGAGGAACGTTATAGGTTACTTCAATTCCTTCCTTAACTGCACGCTCTCTGAATGTGAAAACTGCTTCATCAAGCTCGGCAAGCACGTCAATTCTCTCATTATTAAGGCTGAGTTTTCCGTTATTCATTCTTGAGAAATCAAGCAGCTCCTCAACCATATCATTGAGTCTTGTGGTTTCGTCAATAATAATTTCCATACCTCGGCGGGTCATAGCCGGATCAGCATCACCAAGCTGAAGCAAAGTTTCTCCCCAACCTTTTATCGCTGTAAGCGGTGTGCGCAGCTCGTGTGAAACGGTTGAAATAAAATCATTTTTCATTTCATCTGCCGCTTCAAGCTCTGATGCCATATCGTTTATAGTTTTACACAACTGACCAATTTCATCGTCACTGTTATACTCTTCTATTCTTGCGTCAAGGTCACCGCTGGCAATCTGATGAGCGGTATCGCAGACCTTTTTAACAGGACGTATTATAGATTTAAAGAAGAAGTTGGCAGATATAAGAACGAGAACCGCAAAGAATATAAAGCATATACCGTAAATAAGCAAAGAAAGCTTTAATAGCTGACGCTCAATACCCTCAAGTGAAATCATAAACCTTACTGCGCCCGCGTGAACACCGTCGGTTCCGGTTACCAGAACCGTCTGCGCCATTATGCTTTCACCGCTTTCAGTTTTACCTGACCAGGCTCCCTTGTAAGTTTCGCTTGAAAGAGCTTCATCATAGTCAGGCATTTCTGTTTCATCAACTTCAAATCCGCTCGACGAAAGGATTACTTTGCCGCTGCTGTCAATTATCCATACTTCCATAACATCCTTCTCGGTAAAATCCTCAAGGAATTCTCTGCCGCTTGCAGCAAAGCCTTCGCCGGTTGTGCTGCCGTAGCGTGAAAAGAAAAGCGTTACCATATCGTTTGCATTGGAAGAAAGAGTAGTTTCAACAGTGCCATAGTAAGATCTGGCAAGAATTACAACAAGAACAGTTGCGGTTACAAGAAGAATAGCAAATATAAGCGATACAACTTCAATGAACCATCTTCTCGTAATTCCCTTCACTTCTTACCCTCCTTGCCGATTTATCATACAACCCATTTGTAGCCGATTCCCCAGATTGTAGCAATGTTTCTGGGATTAGAAGGCTCATCCTCTATCTTCATACGAAGTCTTCTTACATTAACGTCAACGATTTTTTCCTCACCAAAATATTCACTGCCCCAGACACGGTTAAGGATATCCGTTCTGTGCAGTGCGACACCGGGGTTCTTGAAAAAGTACTCCATCATCTGAAACTCAACCTGAGTCAGTTCAATGAAAGCACCCTTTTTGGTGAGCGTTCTGCTTTTTAAATCAAGCCTGAAATCACCGAGTTCAATTATACTGTCCGCCGAATTGCCTGAGGTTGAATTGGAAAGCATGGAAACGCGACGGTAAACCGCATCAACTCGGGCCACAAGCTCAGTTGGTGAAAATGGCTTTGTGATATAATCGTCAGCGCCCATCATAAGACCTGTTACTTTGTCCATCTCCTGAGTTTTTGCCGTAAGCATAATTATTCCGATTGTTTCGCTTTCTTTTCTGAGGATTTTGCAAACGTCAAGTCCGTTTACCTCGGGCATCATTATATCAAGCAACGCTATATCAAAATCACCGTTACATACCTCGTATTGTTCAAGTGCTTCAGCGCCGTTACTTGCCTCAACAACTTCATAGCCGCCCCTGCGAAGATTAATAACAATAAACTCACGGATTGCAGATTCATCTTCGGCAACAAGTACCCTTTTCACATTATCACCTCATATCATCAGAATTTAAAATATACAACTCTTTGGGAAAGCTTAAGTGAATCAATTCCTATCGCTTTGCCTGCCGAAGAAATGTAGGCGCATATTACGTTATCGCCTTCGTACAGCACAGCATACTGCTCATAGCTTTTTTCATTCCATTCATCTTCTGGAATTGAAAGCACCGAGAATAAATCAGAGCCGCTTTTTCTTTGTTCGTCATAAGCATAGAATACCCAGCAGTTTTCAGTTCTGCTTTTAACAAAGATTGTTCCTATTTCGTGCTCTTCAAGGAAGAACATATATGAATTATCAGAATTTATAACCGAATATTTTACGGTAACAAGTTCATTGCCCGAAACATTCATCCATTCCGTGAGATAAATATCCTGGAACGGAGTTTCAACACCAACGTTAACGTAAAAATCAGAAGTATCAACGGGAAGCATCAAAGTCTGAACAGGAATATCAATTGTGCCGTCGTTATTGACATCCATACAACCGACGGGCTGATATCGGAGTGTTGCAGAGTTAGTCATAGTTTCCGCATCAAAGAACGGAGCTACAAGCTCACCCGAGTCTTTATTCCAGTAAACAACCTCAGTTATCATCTGTTCTTCGCCCTTGAGAGCATCAATATAAACACGCATAGGAGTGCCTTCATCAATCTTTTCCGTTTTGATTGCAGTATATTTGCTTACGTTTGCATCAAGACGAACGTTACCGGCAACCACTATTGAATCTGAGTTATACTTGAGCAGTTTTCCCGTACACTGATTGCCCGATGCGCCAACCGTACGGCTGACTATAAAAACTTCATCCAGACCGTCTGAATCAAAATCGGTACAGGTCATAATTTCATAAGATTCGTTTGCAATCTCTTTGTACGTATCTTTCAATGAGTCGGAATAAGCAACGTATACCGAAAGAATTCTTCCTGCCGTTGTACCGACTCTCCAGCTGACGAGCACTTCTGATTTACCGTTACCGTCCATATCAACAAACTTCACGCTGTCAACTGTGTCACCCGAACCGCCGAAATCGGCAATATAACGCCATTCACCGTCAATGTAATCAAAAAAGGAAACTCTTGCATGACTTTCGTTCTTCTGCGAATAAAAAATCAGAGCTTCTTCCCTGCTGTCGGAATCAATATCCTCCGTAACAATAGCGGATTTGTGTTCACCGCCTGAGGGTGGTGAAAAAACGGCATCTTCACCCGCGTGTGCTTCAAACGCTTTAATTAACGCTTCGTTCATACCGGAAAATGAAGGCGGTTTCATAAGTGATTCAACCGGCTTATAAAACTGATCTGAACAACCAGTAAGAGAAGCAGCAATAACGGCAAGCAAAATAACAGCCGTAAGTATTCTTTTCACGCCGTCAACACCTTCTCTCCCAATTTTTCACATTATTATATCATAATTATCAAATATATTCAATAACTAATAATAAATATTTTATTAATAAGTTATAATATAAAAAGCACCGAACTTCTAAAAAGTCCGATGCCTTGTTTTATTAAGCAGATAGAATAACCTCATAATCTCCGCTCGCCCAGCAATAATCCGAGTCGGAAATCACAGCTTTAACCGGTACATTGCGTTTTTGTGAAAACTCAAGTTCAGATGCGTCAACTTGTAAGGATATAGATTGCTCATTAAGTTTTTCAAGTTCCTCGCCAGTGCCAACAACGGTAACCGTGATGCTGCCTTGAGTTTCAATCTGAGGAGTAATCCCTCTGGGACTGTTGATCACCTGAATCTCAGAAACAGGAATTACGAACGTTTTCTCAAAAACGTCAGGCACATTAACTACAATTTCAAAGGATTCCGTGCCGTCAAGCAAAACACCCGAATCGGCAGGGAGAGAATCGATGATAAAAGTATTGATTCCGGGCTTCAAATCAACAAAATCAATAGTAGCTACAGAAATAATTCCGTTAAGATTTTCAAGTTTACTTTCATTTACGCCAAAAAGCGCACTGGACGGACTCACCGTGTAACTGAGCGGATTTTTAATATAGCTTGCAGGTGAATTAATAAAGCTGACAGAAGTGCTGAGAACCGCAGTTTTATACACAGGGATAGTCATTGTAAAACCGTCAGTATCAATGGAATACGTGAGATATTCAGGCTCATAACCGTTGCTGTCAACAGCCTTTACTTCACACGCAAAAGATTCCGTCTGAGTTAACTGAGATTCGAGGGAAACAGAAGCGGTAACCTTCTCAATACGGTCAATCTGTGTTGAGGGTCCCGTAATAGTAACAGTGTTGGAAGACATAACGGTATCTCCGACGTGATAACCCTCAGGGGCTATGCCCGAAGGTGCATCAATAACACCCTCAACAGCAAACTCAGCCTCAGTTTTAACGTCAAAATAAACGCTTATGTTATCAAGCGAAATATCGGTAATTTCAAATTCTGCGTTTTCATCAACACTGGAGGCAACAAGAGTAAGTGTATACTGACCCGCAGAATCCACATACTTCGTGTTCGCTTTTACAACAATATCGTCAGTTTCAAGCGACACGGGAGAAACAATATATCTTTTACCGTAAACAGTTACGTCAACAGTATATTCCGTTTCACCAAATGCCTGAAGACCGAAATCATCCATCACCTGAGTCTGTTCAATTGTAACGGGGACTTTTTCAATAACGCGTTCATCCTCAGGGCTGAATTCAAGAACAACCGCCAGCCACACGACCACGGCGGCAATAATAGAAAACAGCATAAGAAATCTGTTGTTATAGAAAAGGCTGTTTAAACTGAATTTTTTCTTATTTTTCATTTTTTCCCAGACCCTCAAAGAATTTTTTTATTGTTTCACCAAAGTTTTTGGGTGAATCGTTTGCATCGGAGAGGAAAAACTCAAAAAGTTTTTCTCTCAAAGAAGCTTCATTGAAGCCTCTCTCTATTGAGCCTTTGTAACATACAGAGATGGTTCCTGTCTCCTCAGAAGTTATAATAGCCACAGCATCACTCTGTTCTGTAACTCCAAGTGCTGCACGGTGCCTCATACCCAGATCACTCGGTATTTCGGGATTCTGAGTAAGCGGTAAAACGCAACCTGCTGCGTAAAGCCTTTCGCCTCTGATGATTACAGCACCGTCGTGTAAAGGTGAATTGGGGAAGAACATATTTCCTATAATTTCGTGGGAAATGGCGGCATCTGTAATTGTGCCTGTTTTAATAATATCACCCAAAAGAGTGTTATTCTCAAGAATAATAAGCGAGCCGGTTTTGCTTGCGCTCATACGGCCGCAGGCTTTGGAAATTTCAATTATATTTGTACGTATTTTGTTTTCGCTGACTGCCTTCTTTTCTCCCAACCCGAAGAAAGACAGGGTTGAAGACCAGCTTCTGCCCATATGCTCGATGGCGTGGCGCAATTCGGGCACAAACAGGATTATCAGAACAAGAATTACGTTGGATAAAACTTTACTGAAAATGTATGCAGTTGCTTGCATATCAATAAAATTCGTGATTACAAAATAAACAACAGCAAGCAAAAGCAGACCCTTTGCAAGCTGAAATGCACGGGTTTCTCTTATAAGCTTGATTGCCTGATAAATGATAAAAGCAACAAGTATAATATCAAGTGCATCCGCAATACCGAAAGACGATAAAACGGATGTGATTTTTGAAAATAGACTTGTTATATTTTCAACAAAGGTCATGGGCATCTCCCTTTCCTTTTGCGGATTGATTTTTAATGATAAATAATTTTAACACAGCTTTTACCCTACTGCAAATAAATATTGAATAATTAACAAATTTTTTAATTTTTATCAATTAAACATACGCAATGAGCGGCAATCCCCTCACCTGAGCCGGTAAATCCAAGCCCTTCTTCAGTTGTTGCCTTAACACTTATGCAATCAACGTCTGTTCCACACGCTACTGCAATATTGGCCCGCATTTCATCAATAAAAGGGCGCAGTTTGGGCGCCTGAGCAAGAACGGTTGCATCAATATTGACTACTTTGTAGCCCTTCATTTTTACGGCATCAACAACTCTGCCGAGGAGCATAAGACTATCCGCGCCTTTAAATGCGGGGTCATTGTCAGGAAAAAGCTTGCCTATGTCGCCGAGAGCTGCCGCACCGAGCAAAGCATCACTCACGGCATGCAGAAGTACGTCGGCATCGGAATGACCGAGCAAACCCTTACTGTATTCAATTTCAACGCCGCCGAGTATTAGCTTTCTGCCTTCAACAAGACGGTGAACGTCATATCCGTGACCTATACGCATTTTTATTCTCCCTTGACATTAATTTTTTCAGCCGCTTTTATAAATCCTTCTTTTGTTGTAATGCAGTTGAGCACCTCAACCAATGAATTTGTGCTCAGATGCTTAGGTAAACCAAAATATTCAATCAATTGAGCACGCTTTGAAGAACTGTCGGCACAGCCGTAAAAACCCGCTTCAAACAAATCAAGTTTTGTTATTTCGCGCTGCTTGCCCTTTGACTGCTCGCAGAACACACCGGCATCTGTAAGAGCTTTGGTAATAACCTCCTCCGTCATCCCCTCAACTCCGAGCATTCCTTCTTTTGAAGGCTCTGTTTTGCGCTTTTCCTTTCCGTAAACATCGGGAATATATGCATTTATTATGTACTTTTTGTCAACTGCGTTACCAATGAATGAGCGGATAATAAATCCTGCCGAGTCACTGTCCGTAAGCACAACAAGACCCCTGCTTTTTGCAAGAGTTCGCAGAAGCTTCTGACGCTCTTTATCTTTAAAAATGCCAAAACCGTCAGTTGTAATTATAGGTGCATCAATAAAACGGGAAAGCTTGATTTTATCATACTTACCTTCAACAATTACTGCCTGATTAATTTTTATCATTCAGCGGTCATTCCCCTCATATATCGCAAGGCGTGCAAGTGTTTGTTCAAGAATCAACGTTTTGCTCACGGACGAGCTTTTCATCATCCTGTCAGCCTCAGCAAGAAGTTCAATGCAGGAATAAATAGAGGAAAGTGAAAGTCCGTGGCTTTCCCTTTGGGCATTCGTTAACCTGAACACTTTACCAGAGTAATTATAAAGCTTTGCAACGTCCTCTGCACGCTTACCTGCAGTTACAGCCGCTCTCACCCTATACATATCAGTATAAGACATAATGAATGCACCGAGTATCATAAGAGGATCTTCCTTCTGAGCGATAACATTGCTGAGCTTTTGCTGAGCAACAGAAAATCTGCCCGCATGGAGAGCTTTGGTAATATCAAAAACTTTAGCTTCAAGAGTTTTGGGACAAAGAGCATCAACGTCATCCTTTGTGACGGTTCTGCCCTTTGCGTAAGAACAAAGCTTGTCGGTTTCGTTAATGACTGTATTAAGATCACTGCCGACGCAGCTTATGAGATACGAAGCAACACCGCTGCCAAAAGGTGTTCCTCTTTTTTCAGCACCTTTTTCAATAGTGCGCACAAGGTCGCTTTTTTCTTTTTTATCAAGCTTTACAACACTTGCGTAGGTATCAAAAATATTGACTATCTTCTTCCATTTTTCGCCCGTGACAGAGCGAGAAACCATACTGAAAACAAGCGCGCAGGAATCCGGCAAATCAGAAAGCAATTCATTCAAAAGAGCAACGTCGCCTGAATCAAGAGTGTCAAGCGGCATATCCTTTACAACTATGCAGTTAGTTTCACTCATAACAGGGAAAGCCTGTGCACAGTCATAAACATCACCTAGCACAGTTTCATTACCGTCAAAAATATGAAGATTGAAATCCTCAAAGCTCTTATCCACGGTTTTTGCTATTATTCTATCAACATATACCTTTTTCAGATAATCCTCATCACCGTAAATAAGGTAAGCACCCGTAGGAGCGCTGCGGAGCTTTTCTTTTAAAGTGCTTTCTGTAAGTACCGGCATTGTTACACCAACTTTCCCGCTGAATTTTATAATCTGTCAACAGTGTATTTTCCTTCCTGCGAAATACGCACGCGCACATTTCCCTCGCCTGCGGTAGATACTGCGTTTACACCACTGAGCAACAACGAATTTTGACGCAAGCAGTCAGTATCCGCAAGCACAACAAGACTATAAGTATTTTCGTCATACCCGTGAGGCAAATCCGCTCTGCAAATAAGGATATCCGGCTCAGGCAGATTAAATTGCGATAAATCAGTAGAAGGATAAAAAGATATCACTACATTGAGCGAATAAATCTGCAAGTACACAAAAGAAGCATTTTCATTGCTTACACAGGTTAATTTTCCGTTTTCAAAAAGTTCACCGCAATAGCCGTTTGCTCCGACCGTTACGGTATTGTTCAATAACAGTGAACTGCCCTCCGGCAACTCGTCACACACCAAAACATCCGGTTTGTGCTTAAGCAAAAGCTTATTGCAGCAACCCGCCTCAGTTCTGTTAAGCCTTGGAATTACAAGCATCTCAAGTTCGCTGATATGATTATCCTCAAGCATATAATTTATCTGCTCAGACGAATAAAAATCATCCTCACCGCAGCCTATAAGAACTCCATTACTGCCTTTGTTTATAAGCACCGCTGAAGCATTACCTATATCGGCAACGGTTATGTTGACGAGCGGTGAAAAATAAGCGTGAGAGAGCATAAATGACGATAAAAACAACGCAACACAAAGTAATGACGCAAGCCTGATGCGAAACTTTGATTTCACAGAAAACAGCACGGCTAATCCCATTATTATCAGGCAACCTGACAAACAAATCACAATCATATCCTTTTCAGGATAAAACGTGAGAAAATCGAGCTTTTCAAGTTTTGATGCAGTTGCAATTATAGTTTTTGCTGCAACACCGCAAACCAATCCTGCAGGATACCTGAGCACGCTTATGTAAGGCACAAATGACAGCGCCGCAGTGATTCCTGCCGACACCATACAAACCGTTGCAACAGGAATAATCAGAATATTTGATATAAACGTTAAAAGATTAATTGAATTAAAGTATACAATAGTGACAGGCAGAGTAAAAATCAAGCAAGAAAGCGTACCCGTAAGTATTCCTGAAAAGTATTCAACAGGTTTTCTTATGAACTTAATTTTGATTTTATATACCAAATCGTTGACTCTGCCTTTGATTTTCGGGTACAGCAAAAGCATCCCGAGCGTTGAAAGCACCGACAACAGAAAAGAGATATTTCCTGCCGCAAAAGGCTCAGCAACCAATATAAATGAAACTGCAACACCGAGAGAGTTGATACCATCCTTTTCCCGGGAAAAAATGTTGCCGAGAAGTATGATAATCAGCATTATTCCTGCCCTTGTTACGGAATATGTAAACCCAGTAAGGAACATAAAAATAATAACAAAAGCGGCAGACACAACGGATGCTGCTTTTTTACCGAGCTTTAGCTTATTAGATACCCTCAGCACCAACAAAGCCCAAATAGACAGATGCATGCCCGAAACACAAATAAGATGTGAAACTCCAATATCACGCAAAGAATTACTAACAGGTTCCGGCAGGTGTGTTTTGTCACCAAGCAATAGTGCGACAGCCAAAGCTCCTGTCTCACCCGGAAGTAATCTGCTGATTGAAGTCCTGATGGTTTTGCGCATTTTAACAAATCTGTAAGCAAAGGGCTTTTCAGCCTCATCAACGGCAGTTACTTTCAAGGCGTCATTGCTGAACCCTGCAGGATATGCTCCGAGATACGTACCGGTTGATTTGAAATAATCAAGTATTTCAGCATTAGCTGATCCCAGTATGTTGAATACAAAATCACCGCTTACAACGTCATAAGGCTCCGCATCAAGAGGAGCCTGCAAAGATAGCCTGAGCTTTGTATCACACTCAACACCGTTAATTGAAATACTCTCGGCTTCATAATAAGCTCTGCCGTTATCCGAATATGAATAATCAAGAATTCTTATATCCATATTCACTCTGCTTCCTGCAAGCGAAAGCGCAAATCCGTAATCAAACTGAGTTGCTGAATAAAAGAGTACACACGCAATCAGTCCCACTGCTGCCGCACACGGAATTACCCGCTGTTGCCTGATGCGTTTAAAAACAACACCGATAACAAAAACCAACCCAAGCAAAAGAGAAACCGTAAACAGAGCAGCATCAGAATTAGCGGCAAACAGAAAATAAAGGACAAAAAGCAAAGTAAATCCCGCTACCGCAAAAGGCCTCGGCACCCGAAATCACTCCGAAAATTTTTATTTAAAGAAAAGAGGAAGCTTTTCAAGGAATACGATATCATCCCTGTCAGCAGCATCGCCCTCGGCAAGAATGGCACACTTAGCCACAACGTTTGCCGAGAATTTGTCACAAAGTGCTTCAACAGCCTTGAGTGATTCACCCGTGCTGATAACGTCATCAAGTATTACTACCCTTTTACCGGTAAGCTCTCTGCCCTCAAGCGCATCCATAATAAGAGTCTGTTCACCGTTGGTGGTAATGGAACGGACGTTTACTGATACAGGCTCCTTCATATAAAGCTTAGCCTTTTTTCTTGCAACAAAGTATTTCTTACCGCTCTGCCTTGACATTTCATAAGCAATGGGTATACTCTTTGCCTCCGGAGTAACAATATAGTCAAACTCGGGGAGCCTCTTGAGAAGCTCCTCGCTTGCTTTGATTGTCATTTCAACATCGCCGAAAATTATGAAGCCTGCAATATCAAGCTTTTCATTTACGGCACAGATCGGCAGGTGTCTTTCAAGACCTGCAATTTTCATTGTATAAAACTCAGACATATTCTTTCTCCTTGCTGAAAATTTTCATATGTGAAATCAACCCGGAGGCCAAGTGAAATCACGGCCGCCAAGAAGATGGAAATGCAGATGCTTTACCGTCTGACCTGCCTTAATACCTGAATTGGTAACTACTCTGAAGTCACCGTCAAGGCCAAGTTCATCAGCAACTTTTGCCGCAACCTCAAAAATATGGGCAACAACAGAGCTGTTTTCGCCGTTAATCTCAGCAGCGCAAGAAATATGCTCCTTGGGTATTATAAGAATATGCACGGGAGCCTGAGGCTCAAGGTCATAAAAAGCAAGAACCTTATCATCCTCATATGCCTTCTTTGAAGGAATATCTCCGCTTACGATTTTACAGAAAATGCAATCCATAAATTCACTTCCTTTATTGATTTTAATACATATTGGAATATTAAGCGATTCAACTATTTAAGCATCGCCTTAACAATACCTTCAACTGCTGCCATAGCAGACGCAACGCCGGAAACATCCTTTGTTCCAGCCATAGCACTGTCAGGTCTGCCGCCGCCTGAGCCGCCCGCAAGCTTGGAAACCTCTCTTACAATATTGCCTGCATGTGCACCCTTGGCGATTGCATCCTTGCCGCAAGCGCAGGCGAAGTTTGCGCTTGCACCGTTAACAGAGCAGATAACCGCAACCGAATCAGCATTCTCTTTTACCTTATCGCACATTGAACGAAGATCACCGGGGTTAACACCCTCAACGGTAGTAGCAATAAGAGTTACACCGCCAAGGTCAACGGCGCCGCTCATAAGATCGCCGGTTTTAAGCTGTGAAAGCTCTGCACGAAGCTGCTCTATTTCCTTTTCCTTTGCCTTAAGGTCAGCCATAAGAGCATTAGCCTTTTTATCAAGTTCAGAAACGTTTGCAAGCTTCATAGCAGCAGCGGTGTTGTTGATTAATGAATTATTCTTAGCAATATAATCAAGCACGCCGTAACCTGTAACAGCCTCTATTCTGCGAACGCCTGCCGCAACAGAGGATTCGGAAACAATCTTGAAAAGACCAAGCTTTCCGGTATTATTAACATGTGTACCGCCGCAAAGCTCTGTTGAGAAATCTCCGGCCTTTACAACGCGTACAACGTCACCGTATTTTTCACCGAAAAGAGCCATTGCGCCAAGCTTTTTAGCTTCCTCAATAGGCATTTCAGTGCTTGAAACCGGCAATGCGGCAAGGATAATTTCATTGACCTTACTTTCAACTGCGGCAAGTTCTTCGCCCGTAAGAGCTGAGAAATGGGTGAAGTCAAATCTCATAGCTGTATCATTTACAAGCTGACCTGCCTGCTCAACGTGAGAGCCAAGCTGCTCGCGAAGCGCCGCCTGAAGAAGATGGGCAGCGGTATGATTTCTCATAATCCTCTCGTGTCTGCTTACGTTAATAGCAGCAAAAACGCTTTCGCCAACAGAGATTGAATCTCCGCCTATAAGCTTACCGATATGAAGAATAATTCCGTCGGGAGTTTTATTGGTAGCGGTAACCTCAAAAGTAGCACCGGACTCAGTCTTAATAACACCGGTATCGCCAACCTGACCGCCGCTTTCACCATAAAACGCAGTTTTGTCAAGAACTATAACTGCGTTTGCATCAGCAGTAACAATTTCAGCGCGCTCTCCGTCAACGATAATTGCCTTAACAACAGCATCACAGCAGGAGCAATAAGCTGAGCCGTCATCAAGAAGATTGTAACCGAGGAATTCTGTGGTTTCTATATCCTTGAGGGATGCCTGTCCGCCCTTCCAGGCTTCGGCACCGGCATCCTTACGGGCTGCACGGGCAGCTGCTCTGCTTTCAGCGTAGAGGCGCCTATATTCATCAATATCAACGCTCATTCCTCTTTCTTCAAGGAGCTCTTTTGTAAGGTCTATGGGGAAACCAAAGGTATCCTGAAGCTTGAAAGCATCAGCACCGCTGAGAATTCCGTTTGTATTCTGAGCAATAAGGTTTTCAAGCAGAACAAGGCCTGTATCAATAGTCTTATTGAAGCTCTCTTCTTCCGCTTTAATAACCTTAACAATAAGGTCGTGCTTTTCAACAAGATTGGGGTAGGCATCCGCATTCTCTTTGATAACGGTTTCGCATACCTTATAGAGGAATGTACCGTCAATGCCAAGAAGTCTGCCGTGCCTTGCAGCTCTTCTGAGAAGGCGGCGAAGAACGTATCCCCTGCCCTCGTTTGAAGGCATAACACCGTCACCAATCATAAAGGTTGTGCTTCTGATATGGTCGGTAATAACTCTGAGTGAAATATCGTTCTTTTCATTATCGTGATACTTAACGTTGGCAATTTCTATAACGTGCTTCATTATATTCTGAACGGTGTCAACCTCAAAAAGATTATCAACACCCTGCATAACGCAAGCAAGTCTTTCAAGACCCATACCGGTATCAATATTACAGCTTTTAAGCTTTGTATAATTACCGTTGCCGTCGTTTTCAAACTGTGTGAAAACAAGATTCCATACTTCGATAAAACGGTCACATTCGCAGCCAACCTTACAATCAGGGCTGCCGCATCCGAATTTTTCGCCACGGTCAAAGTAAATTCGAGAGCAAGGACCGCAGGGGCCTGCACCGTGCTCCCAGAAGTTATCTTCCTTTCCGAATCTTACCATATGGTCGGGCTTAACTCCGATTTCCTTCGTCCATATATCATAAGCTTCGTCATCCTCAAGATAAACGCTTACATAAAGCTTATCCTCAGGGATTTCAAGAATCTTAGTAAAGAATTCCCAGGCCCAGGCAGTTGCTTCGTGCTTAAAATAATCACCGAAGGAGAAGTTGCCGAGCATTTCAAAATAAGTACCGTGACGTGCAGTGATACCTACACGCTCAATATCGGGAGTTCTTATACATTTCTGACAGGTTGTAACTCTGTTTTTGGGTGGAGTAAGCTCACCTGTAAAATATTTTTTAAGAGGAGCCATACCTGCGTTGATAAGAAGCAGGCTTTTGTCCCCCTGCGGAACAAGAGAAAAACTGGGCATTCTCAGATGTTCCTTTGATTCAAAAAATGACAAATATTTTTCTCTGAGTTCGTTAAGTGAAGTCCATTTCATATCGTATATCTCCTTTTGGGCAAAGCCCGTTATTTAAAAAATTGCAAAAAGGTGCAGTTACACAATCAAATGGGACGGTTTTGTGACCGCGGTACCACCCAAATTGTGCAAATGCACCACTCAATAACGTTAACGCCGCATACGCCGCCACTCATCGCAGCAGATGCTCAGGGACGGCTGCCTCAGCCGGAGGTTTGCAGGTATCTCAGCAAATGCCCCGCTCTCTGTAAAACACGGAAAAGGCTCTTCCCATCATAGCAAAAAATATTAAATTAGATTCCTGCTTCTTCAAGATAAGTGGCTCTTGCCCAGCCGTAGCCGTCTTCATACTCGAAGCAAATCCACTTCTTGCCGTTATCGTCCTTATATTCGGCAACAACTGTAACAAGTGTACCCTCATCAATTTCACCTAGGAGAGTATCGTCACCGGTCGCACCGGGTTCAGTTCTTACGTTAACGGTACTGTCAACAACTTCATAAGAACCTGTAAGAGGAGTCGCGTATTCATAGATAGCATCAAGGCTGCCTGCCTGAGGAGTAACCTCGGGCAAATCAAAGGTATCAACAGCCTGGCCTACGCAAAGGATTCCCCATACGTCATTCTTGCAAGCGATGAATACACCTGCATCGCCCTGAAGGATTGAATCATATTCAAAATTAACAAGCACGTTGCCGGAAACGTCAACAACGCCCATTTTGCCGCCCTTCTTGACTGCTACCATACCGCTATCAACTGCAAGGCAATAGTCAACCATTGCGTACTGTTCGCTTGAAAGGCCATCGTTGACAGCTTCATAAAGACAATCAATCACAAGCTTGTCACTCTGCTGAGAAACATAGCCCCATTTGCCTGTTTCAGCGTCTCTTACGGCAGCATAACCGTTGTGATAACGGTCACGTTCGCTGTACTTTCTCTCGTTGAGTTCATCGCCCGTTGAAGAGTGGGTTGCGTGAACAGTTGAGCTTACAGTGTAATCAACCATTGAAATTTCATAAAGGCTACCGCCTGCTTCAATTCTTACGAGGTAATGGTAACTGTCACGCTGGGTATAATCCCTGCCGTGTGAGCATCTTACAAACTCAACGTAATTGGGCTCAAGAACAACGTTGCCCTGATAATCCATAAGACCGTATTTACCTGTTTCGGCAGACTTGAAAATACAGCACTTTTCATTGAAATAGGAAATTTCGTCGTAATCAGGGAAAGTTTCGGGAGTCCAGAGAGATTTTACGGTTTCACCGTTCTCAGTAACAGAAACGTTATCGGTAGTGGGTTCTTCACCCCTATTCTTCCTTGCAATAAGAATGCCAGACACTGCAACTGCAATCACAAGAAGAGCTGCAAGAACAATATATATAATTGTTTTGGGCTGAAGCTTCTTTTTGCTGCTTTCGGGCTCAGATTGAGTATCAGCCGCATCAGCAGGTGCAACTGACTGCGCAGCAGCCTTTGCCTTACCGATATAAACACCTGATGATTCCTGAGAGACAGGTGCGTCAGCCTGTCCGTTTTCAGCGGAAGATCCAAGCTGAACAAGACTCATATCAATCTCTTTAAAGATATCCTCGCCGCTTACAACAGCCTGTGAGGGTTTTGTTTTATTATCAATGATGATTGTTCTGGGCTCTTCGTTTTCCTGAGAATCCTCATCCTCAGCGGATTCTGCATTCTCATCTGTCCGGTCTGATGAACAGTCAGCCTCAGCCTTTACGTCATCCTCTTTTACTTCTTCACTCACTGCTTCCTGCTTCTCTTCTTCAGACTCCGCAACAGCTTCATCCTTCACAGGCTCTTCTGCAGGCTTTTCAGGAACCTCCTCAACAACCTTATCCTTATTCTCATAAGCGTCGATTGCGAAGATAAAAACGCTCCTTACAAGCTCATTGTTAATCTCAACCTTAGAAGCAGAGCTCTGAAAAATGCGTGTGAGAACAGGAAGATTTTCCTCTGCGAGAGATTCATCATTCCTGGGAAGAAGCGCAACAATGCTGGTTCTTGCTTTTGCAAGCAGGGAATTAACCGTACTTTCGGAAACACTGAGGAATTTTGCAATAAAATCGGTAGGCATACCTACGTAATAGTGAAGCACAGTAACCGTTCTCTGCTCCTTGGGGAGGCAGGCAACACCTTCTTCGATCCTGTTGGAGAGAGTTTCATCAGCAAGCACCGATACGGGTAAAAACTCTGACCTGAATGCAGAAACATCGCCATCAGCATCAGAATAAACAAAATTCTGGGTTTCCTTGTATGCTCCGGCAACTTTCTGCTTGATCCAGGCTTCAAATGCTTCGGGACGCTTAAGCTTGGTTAAAGTACAAAAAGCCTGCGCATACGCTTTTTTAAGAACCTCCTGTGCCTGAGCGGCATCAGCGGTTAACTTAAGTGCAAGATAGTAAGAGCTTTTTAACGTTCTTGAATAAAGCTTTGCAAAGGAATCTTCGTTTCCTTTCTGAGCTTCAAGGACAAACTGAATTAAATTCTCACTCACTTTGGTTCCACTTCCTGTCTGATAATATTTAATATTTGACCATACAAATCCATTTTAATGATTAGTTAGTAACATATTATACCAGAAAGAGAAAATTGTCAAGTAAGCTTTATTAATATTATTATACCTCTTTTTTCATTCTTTCTATTATCCTTTTTTCAAGGCGTGAAATGTAGCTTTGCGATATTCCCAATATATCCGCAACCTCTTTTTGAGTGTGCTCTCCGGTGCCTCCTATACCGAAGCGCATTTTCATAATAGTTCTCTCACGCTCCTCAAGAGAATCTATAATGCGGTACAGTCTTTTTTTCTGATCTTCAAATTCAAGATCCCTGTAAACGTCATCCGGCTCGCTTCCGAGCACATCGGAAAGAAGCAATTCATTTCCGTCCCAATCAATGTTAAGCGGTTCATAATATGAAACCTCAGCTTTTGATGAATTTGTTTTTCGCAGATACATAAGTATTTCGTTCTCAATACATCTGGATGCATAAGTAGCAAGTTTGATATTTTTAGTGGGACAAAACGTATTGACAGCTTTAATAAGTCCGATTGTACCGATAGATATCAGATCCTCAATCTGTATACCCGTACTTTCAAATTTTCTTGCTATGTAAACCACAAGGCGCAGATTATGAACTATCAACGTTTCCCTCGCTGTTACGTCACCGTCAGAAAGCTTTGACATCCATACGTTTTCCTCGTCCTTGCTAAGCGGCGGCGGCAGAGTATCGGGGCCGTTTATGTAATCAACCTCTATTCCTGAAAAACGCGCCTTTATTGCGGCAACAAATAAAACAAATTTACTTTTTAAGCTCATAACTTTTCTCCTCATAATTTATTGAATCAAACACGGGAGTGCCTATTATCATATCAAAGTCCCCCGTAATTCTTTGCTCGCTTACCGCTATGTAAACGTCTTTTACCGTATGCCATTTACCGCCGTCAAAAATCTTGATGCAATCACTTTTAAACGACCTGAAAACACCACCGTTTTTCACTGTTGAATATGGAATTAACCTGAAAACCTCCTTTGAACGTATGCATTGAGAGGCATCTTCAAAGCAGCTTTCAAAGCCTTCCGGGATGATTGGTGCAGCAACCTTTTTATCAATAATAACGGCGGGATTACCCGAGAAGCTCTCTTTGAGAAAACATCCGGAATCATACAACGCTTTCACGCGCAGACTTCTGTTATTTTTATAAATTTCAACCTGATATACCGCATTTACGGGCATTCTCCTTTTTGTAAAAAACGAGATAACGCTGAGCACTGAATAGCATATCACCGCGCTTACAATCAAAACTTTTATGCTTACGTCAAAATAAACAACACCGTTTTTATACAGGACGCTGTTTGGAAACAGCTTATACCAGAGTGCTATCATAACACCCGCAAAAATAAAATTAGCCATAAAGAACGCCGCGCAACACTTCAAAAACCATCTGTAGCTTTTATACCCGAAAGCTATCGCTACCATAATAATCAAAGCAAGAATTTTCAGCAAAAAAGCAATCGGCGCGTACAGATCAATGAGTATTATCAACGAGAACAATCCGCCTGCCAAGCAAGATAAAAGCATACGCAACGCGCTGATTTTTGTTTGCACCAAAGCACAGCTTGCCCGTATCAGCAAATAATCAATTATTATGTTGGCCACTATCAGAATATCCAGGTATATTACTTGCATCTTTTCACCCCTGAAATGAATTATATATCTGACCGCTCGGTAATTTTGTCGCTTTTAAAGGGTGCGGAAAATTTTTCAAAATCATTGCAGTTAATCAAATAAAAGTATATAATTTAACCGAGGTGGTACAGATGAAAAAATTCCTTTTTGAAACTCACGCTCATACTTCCGAAACAAGCCCCTGCGGCACTGTTGATGCAAAGACGGTAGTTGAACACTACAGAGAGCTCGGTTACAACGGAGTTGTTATAACCGATCATCTTTCAGCAGATAATTTCAGACGTTTCGGCAAATCAACAGCGATTGAAAAGGCCGACTTTTTCCTCAGCGGTTACCGTGCGGCAAAGAAGTATGAGAGCGAAGATTTCAAGATAATTCTCGGCGCTGAGCTCAGATTTACCGATGATCCGAGTGACTTTCTGATTTACGGATTCAATGAAGATTTTCTTTATGAACACGAGCTTGATAAATTCAGGGATCTTGAAGAATTCAGACCATTTGCTGATGAACACTCACTCGTTGTTTTTCAGGCTCATCCGTTCAGGGTAAATATTCAGGTGCAGGATCCTGAACTCCTTGACGGTATAGAGGTTTACAACTCTCACCCGCATCACAACTCAAGCAATGATATTGCACTCGCGTGGGCTGAAAAATACTCCTTGCGTTTCATCGCAGGCTCTGATTACCACGGACAGAACTGTGAAATCCCCGGCGGAATTTATACTGATGAACTCATAACGGATTCCTACAAACTCCGCGATATTCTTTTAAACGGAAGCTACGAGGTAAAAACCGATAAAACTGTAAAATAAAGCACGGTCTGTACGGCAACAAATCACCGTGCAGACCGTTTTTTCGCATTACTTTGCGTTAAAAATAATTTAATGCTTGAAAACATATTTTTTCTTTGCTATAATCACGTTGTATGCGGATATGGTGGAATTGGCAGACACGCTGGATTTAGGATCCAGTGCGCAAGCGTGCAGGTTCGACCCCTGTTATCCGCACCATACAGTATAAATCCGAATCTTATGCCAATCGGCGAAGGGTTCGGATTTATTGTTTTCTATAATAATCGTTCATTTCGTTTTTTTGTTTTTTATATTGTAATACTTCTGTCCTTTTGGTAAAATACAGTAAACGGTTTTCTTAAGGAGGAAAAATATGATTACATTTGATTCTGCACAAAAAGTATTTAAACTTGATACACCAAAAACAAGTTATATTATCGGCGTAGGTGCTGAAAACTATCTTCTTAATCTCTATTACGGTTCATATCTGCCCGATTGCAATCTTTGGGCAAATGCAAAAAGAATTAAAAGCGCATCCTTCAGCCCTGCCAATCAGCATATTCCCCACGAAGAATTCTCAACAGACGTTGCACCCATGGAGTATTCATGCAACGGCAGCGGCGATTTCAGAATTTCAGCCCTTGCAATCAAAAATTCTGACGGAAATACTGTTACCGATATCCGTTACGTAAGCCATAAGATTTATAAGGGAAAGCCTTCTTTGGCTCCCCTGCCGTCAGTTTACGTAAATAATGATGACGAGGCTGACACCCTTGAAATACTTGCTGAAGACAAGGTTACGGGCGCATCGGTTACGCTTATCTATACTGCTTTCAACTGCGTTGATGCCATCACCAGAAGCGTGAAGATTGAAAACGCAGGTGATAACGCTCTTGATATTGAGCGCGTTTTCTCCGCGTGCCTTGATTTACCTTCAATGGATTTTGACCTCATCACCCTTTACGGCAGACACGCCAAGGAAAGATGCCGCGAGCAGAGAAGACTTGCTCACGGTATTCAGGGCATTGCCAGCAAGAGAGGCTCATCGAGCCACAATCAGAATCCCTTTGCCGCCCTGCTCCGCCACGGCGCAACCGAAGACCAAGGAGACGCATACGGATTCAACCTTGTTTACAGCGGCAACTTTGAGTTTTCAGCAGAGTGCGATTACTCAGGCACAACAAGAGTTATAATGGGTATCAATCCTACAGACTTCTCCTGGCATCTTGAAAAAGGCGAAAGCTTCCAGTCTCCTGAAGTTGTTCTTGTTTATACTGATGAAGGTCTCGGCGAAATGAGCCGCATTTATCACAGACTTTATATGCACAACCTCGTCAGAGGTAAGTATAAGTACGAAAAAAGACCGCTTCTTATCAACAGCTGGGAAGGCTGCTACTTCGATTTTGATACCGATAAGCTCGTCGGCTTTGCTCAGAGAGCAAAAGAACTCGGCATGGAAATGCTCGTTATGGATGACGGTTGGTTCGGCAAGCGTAACGATGATACAAACTCCCTCGGCGATTGGTTTGTAAATGAAAAAAAGCTCCCCGGCGGTCTCGGTACTCTTATTGAAAAGGTTAATGAAATCGGTCTGAAATTCGGCATCTGGTACGAACCTGAAATGATTTCTCCCGATTCTGAGCTTTTCAGAGCACATCCCGATTGGTACGTCCACGTTCCCAACAGAGAATCTTCAATTGGCAGAAATCAATACGTGCTCGACGTTTCAAGAGAAGACGTAAGAGATAACATCTTCAATCAGATGTACTCCGTCATTTCTAAAAATAAAATTGATTATCTTAAATGGGACTTTAACCGCAATATTTCCGAGGCAGGTTCCGCAATTCTTCCCGCTGAAAGATCAAAAGAATTTTTCCACCGTTTTGTTCTCGGCACTTACGACCTTATGGACCGCCTTACAAAGGCATTTCCTGATATGCTTCTTGAAAACTGCTCGGGCGGCGGCGGACGTTTTGATCCCGGTATGATTTACTATTCACCGCAGATATGGACAAGCGACCACACTGACCCCATTGAAAGACTTACCATTCAGTTCGGCACCTCTATGTGCTACCCCGCATCGGCAATGGGCGCTCACGTTTCCGCTTCAAGAAGAACAGGCTACAAAACAAAGGGCAACGTAGCTCTCTGGGGCACCTTCGGTTACGAGCTTGACCCGACGAAGATAAGCGAAGAAGACAGAGCTATTGTTCGTGAGCAGGTTAAGGATTACCATAAATACTACAATCTCGTTCATTACGGCGATCTTTACAGACTCATTGATCCGTATTTTGATCATTTCAAATGCGCCTGGAGCTTTGTTTCTCCCGATAAATCCGAGGCTATGGCAACGGCTGTAATTATGAGGGAGAATAACGAGCATCTCTTCTTCCTCAAGCTTAAGGGCCTTGACAAAAACAAGTTCTATAAGTGCCAGAAAACCGGCGAAGTTTATTCCGGCGCTCTGCTTATGAATTCAGGCATCAATCTGTCATCACTCAAATATACGGGCGACAGCATAACAGTGCACTTTGTTGAAGAGAAATAAGATAATTTAAATCATCCCTTACAGTTCATCTGTCGGGGATGATTTTTTTGCTATAATAATCTTAAATCTGTTGACCTTGTGAATATGATTGATGTAAAATATTAAGCATTGAAAGGAGTGAGGGTGTGTTTGAGAAAAGTCTGAAGCTTATTCAGAACGGAATCGGGTCTGCTTTTCCCTGCGCTGCAGTAGCGATTGGCGTGGGACACAACGTTTTTGTCCGCAGTTTTTTCGGTCAGCGCCAGATAAAACCGTGTGCGCTGAACATAACCGAAGACACTCTTTTTGACCTTGCATCTTTATCAAAGCTTGTTGCAACAACCATGGTAGCATTGAAATTCATCGAAAACGGCAAGCTTAATTTAAACGACAATATAGGAAGCTTTATTGATAACCCCGGTAATTACGGTGATTGCAAAATCCTGCACCTGCTTACCCACACTTCAGGTATGCCTGCGGGGCTTCCGCTTTTCAGAGAAGCAAGTGATAACGAGTCGGCACTTCGCTGCATTCTTAACTCCGAAAAACACTTCGAAACCGGAAATGAGGTTTGTTATTCCTGTATGGGATACATTATTCTCCAGCACATTCTTGAAAGGATCGGCGGTAAATCTCTCGACACGCTTGCAGATGAATATGTTTTTACTCCGCTCGGAATGTCTTCTGCCTGCTATAACCCTGCCGTTATGAGAAACAGTACAGAAAGAACTCCGTTTGCCGCAACAGAACTGTATTCACACAACGGCGAATGGGCGACGGGACACGTTCACGATGAAAACGCATATTTTCTCGGCGGTGTTTCCGGCAACGCCGGAGTATTTGCCACACTTGACGACGTAATTGCTTTTGCGGGAATGTGCTCCGAAAAAGGGATAACAAAGAACGGAAAACGTTTTCTTTCAAAAGAAATATTTGAACTTGCATTACATAATTACACTCCCCGATTCTCTGAGTCAAGAGGTCTCGGTTTTCAGTTAAAAGGCGGACAGGAATCCCCTATGGGCAAGCTGATGCCAAACGGCAGCTACGGACATACCGGTTTTACCGGAACAAATTTTTATACCGACTCCGAAACCGGTCTTTGGGGTGTACTCCTCACCAATGCCGTTCATTACGGACGCGATAACAGAATCAAATATTTTGACGTTAGAAAAAGATTTTACGATATGATTATCACCGAATACAAAACTTTAAGGAATGATTTTGAAATATGAAACAAAAGGTTTTATGCGCAGCCGACGTGATTAAACGTGACGGATATAAATTCTATGGAAAATGCGGACTCATAACCAATCATACGGGCGTTCTGCGCAATCTGACTTCAACCGTTGATTTATTAAAAGAGATTTGTTCGCTCACGGCACTTTTTGCTCCCGAACACGGTGTACGAGGAGATGAGCAAGCAGGGATGGATATATCTTCCTATACCGACAAAAAAACTTCACTTCCCGTCTACAGCTTATTCAGCGACGATACCGACGAAGCCATAAAAGCCCTGTGCGCACTTGATACCGTTATTTTTGACATTCAGGATGTCGGCGCAAGATTTTACACTTATCAATACACAATGACCGATGCAATGAAGCTTTGCGCGCAGCATGGTATAAAATTTGTTGTGTTGGACCGCCCCAACCCTTTGGGCGGTATAAAGGCTGAAGGAACGGTGCTTGATAGAGAGTTTTCTTCTTTCGTCGGCCGTTTCCCTACCCCTACCCGCTGTGCGCTTACAATCGGTGAATTCGCGCAGATGATGAATGAAACCGAAAACATCGGCTGCGACCTCGAAGTTATAAGAATGGACGGTTGGAAAAGAAATATGTATTATGACGATACAGACCTTGTATTTATTCAACCCTCCCCCAACATTCCTGCTGTTGATACCGCTTTTTCGTATATCGGCACCTGCATTTTTGAGGGTACAAATCTCTCCGAAGGCCGTGGTACAACCAAGCCCTTTGAAATGATCGGCGCTCCCTGGCTCGACTGTGAAAAAGTTCTTGAAGCTCTTGGAAATCAGGAAGGTGTATTTCTCCGCGAATGCTCTTTTACGCCAACGTTTTCAGACTATAAAGATGAATTCTGCCACGGTATCCAGCTACATATTACCAACCGTGATACTTTTGCTCCTTTTGAAGCAGGAATCCGTTTACTTGATGCCATAAGAAAAACACACAGCGAATTCCTGTTTGAGGAATCAATAGTAAATCTTCTGGGTACAGATGAAATATTGAAGCCTGATTTCTGCGTTGAATCTTTCATAACCCGCCAATCACAAAGAACCGCCGAATGGCAAGAAAATTCAAAAAAATGGTATCTGTATTAATTGTGTCACAGCCCCGGCTGAGCCGTGGTTTGTTTTAACATCTGAAAACACCAACAAAAAACTGCAACCCCTTCATCAGAGGTTGCAGTTTTTAATGTTTTAAACGTAATTAAACAAACAAGTTGATGATAGAGATAAGCATATCCCAGAACGCTACGTAAACGGCATCATAAATCTTCATCATCATAGGTGAATCTTTATAATACAAAACGTGAAGCAGAGCTTCCGGATTAAAGCCGCCGTCGGCAAAAACCTCTTCGCCAAGGAAGAAAGATACAATCTGCATCAAAACGCTTTCAGACTGCACCGCCTGAACGTCAGCTGCGGATACGGTAACGGTAAATACGCTTGCGGCAATTATTATTGCAAGCATAAGAGAAACCACTTTTTTAAAGGATAACTTCATAAATATTCCTCCGTTTTAATTAAGAAATCACCAGATATGATTCCAAAGCACTCTCTTGAGAAGAATAGCGGTAAAGGTATGGCCGATTGTGATATCAAACAATCTTGAAATAGCGCGGAAAATCATTGATGTGTCAAAGGTTTTATATACCTCAGAGGTATAGGTTACACCGTCTGCCATAGTGACAAAAGGCTGTGAATAAAGGATACCGCCGGGACCCGTAATCTGGAAGCGCACGTAACAACCAAGCTCATCCTCATATGCGTTAAGGTCAAGCGAAGTAAAGCCTTTGCCTTCAGCTATAATCTTGCCGTCAGAAATCCACTGAACGTTATCAAACTCACTGCCCTTGAAGGAAATCGTATCTGTTTCATTATCAACGTACACTCTTGAAACAGCAGGAGGCAAGTTGCCGGTACCGTTAAAATCCTCGCCAAGGTACAGTAAATCTACTCTGCCAACCGAGAACCATGCGCCGCTCCACATACATTCCTCAAACGCTTCCTTGGTGAGTTCAGGCATAAGCATCATTGTAAATGCCCAGTCATTATCACCAAGATGATGAGAGTCGGAAAAAGCTATTCCGGGCACATTCCTGCCCTTAGGAATTGTAAGCTTGAGAATTTCGTCCCAGATAACAGAATCATAGCGGGTGCTGTTTACGTCAAACGCAACGCAGGAATCATACTCCAAAAAGATATTGGCAAATTTATTGGCATAGAATGGATGATGCGCACGGGCTTCATCCTCGGGTAGTCTGCCTACGTATTCACCTACATGGTCAAGGAAGGAAAAGCCGCCCTCTGCATCACATTCTTTTACGACAGTTTCAAAATCGCCGTAAATTCCCATCTTTGCACGAACGCTCTGGCAATTAAAGGTATTGATATGGCAATCGTTAATGGGAGTTGCACCGTTTGCCTCGCAACTGTCCGTAATCTCCAGCATACCGCCGAGGTCATAACCGAGCTGCTTTGCCAGCTTATCGCGCGCTTCGCTCTTATAAGTACCGTTGATTATCTGTTCACGCTCCTCGGGTGTGAGCACAACGGGATCACGCATACCTGTATTTCCGAATTTGAAAACGCGGTAAAGCGGTACGGTTTCAGGAACTTCATCCCATCTTACGCCGGGAACTGCGTGGTCGGAAATCGCCAGAATCTGATAACCGAGATCATAGTGATCTTTAACGCTCTCTTCAATCGACTGAACAGCATCACTTGCGTCGGTGTGAGAATGTAAAGATGCCTTATACTGCTTCCAGTTATCCCAATCCACACCGTCATAGGGGCTTGTTATGGTGTAATCATACTCACCCTTAACGTCGTTCTGGGAAGCAAGCGCGGTTAATCCGCAGCCTGCTGACAAGGTTAAGCAAAGAAGAACCGCAGTAATTCTTATAACAAGCTTTTTCATATTAACCCTCCTCAACTACACAATAAGACCGGGAAAAAACTGACTAAGCCAAACTACAAGATCGAAAAGGAAATAGTCAATTGATGAAATAAAATTGCGTAAAAACAGGTTAAGATCTACAAATTCCATAATAAAGCACCTTTCTGTTTATTTGCAATTAAAGGCCAAGAATATGAAAACCGCCATATTCTTAAGTCTTTTTTACAAATTAACAATAACAAGTATGACCGAAATTGTCAATAAGACAGAAAATATTTGTTAATATTGCACTCTTATCATATACAGAATTTGTCGCTTTCTTTTAAATCAAGTAAAGTGATAATATTTTCAAAGTTCTCTTTTGTGTCCTTAAATGCCGCAATCTTATGAGAATCACTTCCAAGATAGAATTTGCATCCGCAATCTTTTGCAATAAAATAAGGGCGAAGCATAATCTCTCTTATCTCCTGTGTCATATTAAGAGTTTTCATATTAAGCTCTATTCCGACGCCCTTTGAGGCACATTCCTTAAACACGTCATACAATCTGCCTGTATCAAGAATATCTATAACCTCAGGGGTACGTGAGGAAAATATATGGCCGCAGGTAAGGTGCGCAATGCCCGTTTTATACCACGGCATATCCATCCTGAGCAAGGCTTCAATTCTGTTAAACCAATGGCCGGCAGCCTCCTCAGGAGTTGCAATTTTAGTTTTGACGGTATTACCAACCAGGTGCAGATGCGTGGTAGGCACGGTAATGAAATCGAAGCATTCCAGCCTCTCCGGACTTACTCCGAGAACGAAATTATAATCCATATCCGTTTCTGCCCCGAACAGGAATTTAACTGACTCCGACTGCGGCAAAGGTAAAACAGAAGTAATAAAGTCAAAGCGCTGTTCATCGTGCCAGTCAGCCTCGCTTGATACGTTTTCATCCCACAAATGATTGGTAAGACAAATCTTATTGAAGCCATTCTCAATTGCATAGTCAAGAATAGCGTGCGGGGTCTGATTTTCATCGCGGCAACACGGCGAAACAGTTGAATGAATGTGAAAATCATGGTCTACAATATAACGCATATTATCAACTCCCGAATATAAACTTACGTAATCGAAAACGGCTTGCACGTTAATGCGACGTACAAGCCATAATTAATTTTATGCAAGTGTAAAGATAATGCGAATCCTTGCCTGATAACAGCTTTACTGTGGGATTAATGAAATGATGAGCATACGAAAATGCCGGCAATATCAAGTCTGACACCGGTGGGTTTGCTCATCTGCCTCCAAAAAGCGGATTACCACTCCCAAATAACCTCAGGATTTGCAAATATCTCGTCAATTTTTTTGATAAACGGCACAACGTCGGCAAATCCGCCGATTCTGTGGTCAAACATTACGTTTATAGGCAAAACTTTCTTGGTTGCAAGGTCAACTTCGCCTCTATCATTTCTGAAGGCATATTCCTTATCCTGAAGAGCGCCCATTGCCATAATGAAAACCTGGGGGTAAAGAATGGGTGCGTATGTAACGTTGCCGCAAAGGCCTTTATAAAGAGAACCGAGGTTTGTAAGGCATACAGTGCCTTCATTGAGTTCGTTCATCTGAAGAGAAGTATTGTCACGCGCCGCATGCTCAAAAAGACCTGACAGCTTTGCAACTTTATATTTTCCCACGTATCCAGTTGCAACCTGCGCGGCAGCCATACCTATTTTGCCCTTAAGAATAAAACCGATTATCCTTTGCAGAATGATATCAAAAAGAACGCGGTCAACATCAGTTGTTTCCAGAGTTTTTACAAGCCTGTTGAATTCATCAGAAAGCTCGTGCAAAGTCATAGTTTCAACATTACTAACCTTGATCGGGAAGGTTTCACCGCTGTCAAGAAGAAGAGGCACAGCAATATCAATATGCTTCTTGATTATAAGTCTGCCACAAGATGCTTTATAATTATAATCCATATGAGCATTAAGCCTCGGTGCCGCCTTAAGCCCTTCCGCAAGCACGCGCATCATTATTGTATTAAAAGATAACGGATAACCGCAGGAAGCCTTTAGTTTCTGAAACTCCGCCCAGAACTTTGTTATATCCGCCTCGTAATTGTAGCCACCTGCAGGAATTGTCTTTTGCGCATTGGACAAAATGTTACCCGAAACGCGCGCTTTCAGATTATAATATTCAATTTCATCCTCCGGCATCGGAAGATTGAGAGCTCCTTTGATATATTTTTTAAAACCCATAATCTATACCCCTTTTAATTGCTTTATATTAAATATTATACAACAAAAATCCCGTACATTCAACAAAAAAATCAACGGCTGACGAAACAAAATCCGCAGCCGTTAACATAATCATATTTAACTTACACAACGCTTAGCTCGCTCAATCTCTTCTTCGGTTGCGTAGCCCTGCGCAATGTTTTTATTCATAAGAATGATGATTTCATTCCTGAGTTTTGTATTAACCTGTTCAACAGTCATACCTTCTGTTGAAAAAGGTTTTCCTATTCTTGCACACAGAGTTTTGCTTCTGAATTTATACTCACCTGTTACGGCAACGGGCACCATCATTGCATTATTCTTGCACGCAAGAGAAGCTGCACCGTATTTGAACTCACCGATGAGATTATCGGTTTTGTTTCTTGTCCCTTCAGGGAAAATGCCGAGAGCACCGCCATTTGCAAGAACAGCATTTGCAAGAGCCTTTGCTTCACTGTCATCGCCGTTTCTGTTTACTTTGATGCAACCCGAAAACTCAAAAAACCACGCAAGAGAACCCTTGAAATACTCAGCCTTTGCCATATAATTTATCGGGCGCTTTGTAGAAATGATGGCCATACACTGGTCCATAACGTGCTTATGATTGCCCGAAACAACCACTGCACCTTTTAAAGGAATATTCCCTTTACCGATAACACGGGGATTGTAATACAGCCTGAATACCGGAGCGAGAATTGTTTTCATCACCCTGAATCCCCACGTTTTGGGCTTCTGAACCATCAGCAAACAGCCTCCTTTTCGCTGTCCTTCTGAAGTTTCATAAAGTCAATCTTGTTGTATGCGGTTTTGGGAAGAAGATCCACAAACTCATATCTGTAAGGCACGCTGTAATGCATAAGCTTTTTCTTGCAGTATTCGCGGATTTCATTCTCAGTTTCAGCAGATTTTTCTTTACCGTTCTTGAGAACAATAAATGCCTTTGCAACCTCCTTTTTATACTGATGAGGAATTGCAACAACTACGCACTTATCAACAAAATCAAGCTCTTCAATAACACTTTCAATCTGAGTGGGATATACGTTGAAGCCGGAAGTAATCATCATACGCTTAATTCTGAGCTTATAATGAACGAAACCGTCAGCATCAATTGCTGCCATATCGCCTGTATGAAGCCATACCTTACCGTCCTCGTGAACACGAAGGGTATTCTCAGTCTCCTGCTTGTTGTTTCTGTAACCGATCATAACTGTAGGACCGCTTACGCAAAGCTCACCGTCTGTATCAGCAGGAAGAACGTTTACCGTGCCGGGCTCAACAATGCACATTTCTGTACCGATAAGGGGCTTACCGATGGTGCGTGATTTATAATCATCACCAACGGAAAGGCAGAGAGCCGCAAGACCTTCGGTCATACCGTAACCTTCACAGATTTTAACGTCTGAGTTATGAGCCTTGAGGAAATTATTAACGCTGATCTCAAGCTTTTCGGGCAGAATATCGCCGCCGCTGATTGCGTACTTAAGGAATGAGAAATCAATTTCATCAACACCGTCGGCCTTAATAAGTGCATCGTAAAGAGTAGGAACACCAAAGAGCATTGAGGGCTTATACTTCTTGAGGATGCTTGCAAATTTTTTGGCATTGAACTGAGGAATAAGAACGGAGCAAGCGCCGAAACAGAAGCAAACGTGAACGCATACACCCAAACCGAATCCGTGGAAGATAGGAAGGATTGCAAGAATCTTATCGCCAACGCTTACGTCACGAAGAGTGAGAACAGCCTGAATGCCGAAAGCATTGAAGTTATAGTTGGAAAGCATTATATCCTTGGGAGTGCCGGTAGTTCCGCCGCTGTGAAGGATAACACTGGCTTCCTTATTCTTATCTCCCTTGGGAAGATATTCGGGAGCATCCGCCTTCTTCTTTGAAAAAGCACTCCAGGCGATATTTCTGGAATCAGACTTATCATACTTGAAGTTCTTGATGCACTTGAGCGCATAGAGCTTTTTCATAATAAAAGGCATTGAGTCGCCTGCAGATGCAAAAATAACGGTTTCAACCTTAGTGTCATCAATGATGTTTGCAATCTTCTCAGCACAAATATCAACGCAAAGAAGAACCTTACTTTCAACGCGGTTGATGTGATTCTTTATTTCCTCCTGAGCTGAAAGAGGATGAAGAATGTTGCAGACAGCGCCGATTCTGTTAAGAGCGTAAATACTGATAACCGCTTCGGGCGTGTTGGGCATAACGATGGTGACGATATCGCCCTTACGTACACCAATGCTGTAATACGAGCCCGATACTTCTTCAATTCTTTTTACAAGATCCTTGAATGAGCACTGAGTTCCGAAATATTCATAAGCGGATTCTTCAGGCTGATTCTCTGCCGAGATTTTGAGCATACCGAAAAGAGAAACGTCGGGAACTTCAAATCCCAAAGGCATACTGCTGTTTTCATACTTAAAAAACGGGTTTGTTAAATTCTTTTCCATGATTTACCTCACATCTGACTTATATTATATCTTGTTCTGTTTCCCGAGCGGAGCATAACGGGTATGCAAACACCCGCGGCAACAATAACCGCAGCCGAAGCAACCGCCACCTGCTTTCGCGGAAAATCTTTTTTTGCTGAAGTTTTTTTGATGAGATTATCTGCAATTCTTTCCTTATCATCATCAGAAAGAGAAATACTGCTTATTAATCTTGTAAACTCCCTGATACACTTCATGAAAGTTCATTCCTTTCCATTTCTTTCTTTAACAATTCTCTTCCCTTCTGGAGGCGCCTGCGCACCGCCTCTTCGCTTATGCCGATAATTTCAGCAATTTCGCGGCATTTATATCCTTCAACATAATATAGCGTAAGCACAAACTTATACTTTTGCGGAAGGCTCATTATTACTTCGAGCGACTCAAAGTCACAGTCACATATACCTATATTTTTAAAGTCTTCAAGGTTAAAAGCATCCCTTCGCACACGAAGCACCAGCATGTTCTTGCTGATATTGGCTGCAACCTTGATAAGCCAGGCTTTCTTATGCTCTTCTCCGTTAAACTCAGGAGCTTTGGTTAAATATTTTAAAAAGGTTTCCTGCACTGCATCCTCGGCATCATCACGGTTACAAAGGATACAATATGAAATCCTGAAAATCAGCTGACTGTACTCATCGACAAGAGCTCTGATTTCTTCTTCAGTTATGCTTTGATTTATCATTCAACTCAAAATCGAATACCTTTATCCGATCAATACCTCCTTACCAAAACATTACCCATAAAAGAAACAATTTAAAACTGCAAAACGTGAATTTTAAATTGTAAACAAATTATGAATTTCACAAAACAACCATTTTTGCCTCAAGTATTGTATCACAACATTTCAGTAAAGCAAGTGAATTTTTCATTAATTTTATGTTGTTAATATCGGTTGTTTATGATATTATAAATCTATCTTTAATGAAAACGGTGATATTATGCTTACAAATTTCCATACTCACTCCACCTTCTGCGACGGTAAATCAACAGCAGAGGAAGTGGTTTTATCTGCAATAGAAAAAGGTTTTTCCGCTATTGGATTTTCAGGGCACGCTTATACCGATTTTGATTTGAGCTACTGTATGAAAGATCTCAGCGGATATAAGACCGAAATTCTCAGGCTTAAAGATAAATACAAGGAAAAGATACAGATTTACCTCGGCACTGAAGAGGATATGTTTCAGCCTGTCAACCGCAATGAATATGATTATATAATCGGTTCTTCCCACTATTCGCTTTGTAACGGCATTTATTATCCTATTGATTCAAGCTATGATACCTCAAAAGAATGTATTGCGGCGTGGGATAACGACCCGTTAGCTTTTGCCGAGGATTATTTCAAAAAATTCTGTGATTATATTCTTTCACGAAAGCCTGATATTATAGGACATTTTGACCTTATCACAAAGTTTGATGAACGCAACGAGCCTTTGCTTATGAACAATAAGCAATACAATGAAATTGCTGAAAAATATATTGCTCAGGCAATCAAGAGTGAATGCATTTTTGAAGTAAATACCGGCGCTATATCAAGAGGATACAGAACCACACCCTACCCTGCACTAAATCTGCTCCATATTCTCAAGAAAAACGGCGCTGAAATCATTCTTTCCGCTGACAGTCACTCTGCTCAGGCTATTGACTGCGCTTTCAGTGAAACAAAGCTCCTTCTTAAAGATATCGGTTTTGAATATCTGAGAACGCTCTACAACGGAGAATTCGTAAAAGATTATCTATAAAATGCAAGCATCCCGTGTCTTTGTGGCACGGGATACTTTATTATATACATTAATACTTACAAACTGTTAATCATATCAAGGTGATTGACGTAATATTCAAAAATATCTGTATTCACCTTTGTCATTCCGCCCTGAAGCGACATATGGTCACCGCGGTATACGGGCATAATATTCCACACGCCTTTTGTTACGTTATCAGGGTCATATTCTGTGCTGGGAGCGCTGCTCGGAGCAAGAGCTGAAACAGTATTTACAAGGCCGTCATTCTCAAGCCAGGTTTCATCAATTTCAAAATCCGCTTCAGTTTTACTGATATACCTGCCCATCTCATCGGCACTTGATTGGAACATCTTTTCCATTATTTCAGTATCTGCAGAATATGTACCGTCAGCATTTTTATCAGTAGCAGTACAAGCGATTGAAAAATAGTAAGTATCGGGCGAAGTGAAAATACCTTTATTCAATTCCAACGCATTATCTATATACATATCATATGCCGCCGTATCGACCTCGGACGGCTTTGAGGTATATGCACTTGTGCCGTTGTGGGGTGCAGCAAGTGAGGTCATTGAATAAATCCAGTCACCTTTTCCGCCTGTAAAGAACGGCGAAACGTCATCAGGGCTGGCTTTTCTCTCTTCATCACATCCAACTGCCATAAGAGATGCAAAAACTCGGATTGTAGCGCCGCCGAAAGAATGACCGAGAAGATTGATTTTATTTGTGCTGTCCCATTTTTCAATCAGTGCTTTTCCCGTAAAATCCTCACCAAATCGCTCGTGACCGCAGCGTGAACTGTGCGCCTCGCCGTAATCAACAACAGTTCCCGTAAGCTGAGCATAAAGCTCGCAGGCTCTGTCCCAGGCACTTGAGGTGCCCGCAACGGAAGCAGCGTAGCATTCATAACCCACAGAGTTCAGCTTCTTCATTAAGTCGCCGTTAAAAATACCCCAGTAAGGGAACAGATTGTAATAAAAATCATAGCTTCCCCAACCCATAAGACCGTGAACCCAGACATATTTATAGTTGGTATTCCAGTCCTCCTGATTGACCTCAGGCTTATTACCCGGGAAAAACACGGAAACAATAAGCATTATAATTGCAAGCGGTACAGAAATAATCTTAGCCATTGAAAGTTCTCCTTTATTCTGTTTTGGAATATTATACTGCATAGGTCAATCTTTGTCAACGCAATAATCTTCAGTTAAAGAATAAAGCCGACAGAGTTTTAATCTGTCGGCTTAAAACAACATCAGAATTCGGGAGTGATTGTCAGTTCAGGGAAAAGCCAGTTAAGAGATATAATATAAATAAGCTTGTGAACAATGTTACCGATGAAAACTATAAAACCATAGAAAATTCTGCCAAAGGTTGAAGTGTGTTCAGCCGTTTCGGTCTGAGAAGCATCGCAATGCTCACATTCCTTTGTTTTGGTGCCGTCACAGAAAGCTGTGCCGTCATCATTATATTTCCATTCGCTCCAGCTATGCGCCTGCGTTTCGTCCGTCTTGCATCTTGAGCAGGTTCTGGAATGGTTTTCACCGTCACCGCAATCTGTCCATTCGCTCCAGGCGTGACCGAGAGCATCGGTGTATTTGTCAACATACGTATGCTTACATACCGAGCAAGTATTTGTTGAATAACCGCCCTCGGTGCAGGTTGAGGGAGTTGCTGTGACTACGTAATCGCAATTATTTGTTTCGGTATTATTGCAGTTAAGGCAGGTTCTTGAGTGGGTTGAATTATTGTTGGTATGCCACTCGGAGAATTTGTGACCGAGCGCCGCAATGTCTTTTCTGTCAATTACATAACCGCAACGGTTACATATAAGATGCTCTTCACCCTTTGATTCACAGGCAGCTTCAACCGCAGTAACCCACGTTCCCTCAGTATGACCGAGAGCGGGAATTATTTCAGATGCAACCGTTCCGCCGCACACAGTACAGTTTTTAACCTTTTCGCCGTCATTTTCACAATCGGGCTCAAGAACGGTCACCCATTCCCCTGCCTGATGCTCGTGAGGTTCGATAACAACGGGATCACCGAGAAGAGCAGAGCACACAGCGCAGGTTTGTTGCTTAAGACCTGATTGCGTGCAGCTTGACTGCTGAGTGATTTCCCATTTTCCGGGAACATGCTCTTCCTTAGCAATGCGCTTTGTCTCAAGAACAGTACCGCAAGCTGTGCAGGTTTTTTCTTCTCTGCCGTATTTTGTGCAGGTAGCCTCTTCAACAGTAAGCCATACACCGGTATGTCCCGATGCGGGAAGAACTCGTTTTCCGATAGTTTCACCGCAGGTTTCGCAAGAAAGAATCTCTTCACCCGCGCTTTGGCAAGTAGGCTTTATTGAAACAGTATAGGTTTCGCCGGAGTGACCGTGGGGGTCAATTTTCTCTGTTCCCACAGCACCGTTACAATCGGAGCAATACACCGTCTTTTCGCCTGCTTCGGTGCAGGTTGCCGAAACAGTAATTACTTCATAGGTTTCACCGTGACCCTTTGCAGCAACGGTCTGAGTGTCATACCAAGCGCCGCAAATCGAACAGTAGGTAGCCTTTTCTCCGTCCTGAGTGCAGGTCGGGTAGGAAAGAACGGTGGTATGACCCGCTTTGTGATTGTGCAATGTGAATTCTTTCGTATCAAGCACTTCGCCGCACTTTGAGCAATAAAGACTCATCTGACCGTTATGGTCTGCGGTTGCTTCGTAATCAACCTTCCATACACCGTCATCATGACCCGTTGCATCAACGCTTACAACGCCAATCATCAAGCCGCAATCCGAGCAATAAGTCACTTTTTCGCCCTTTTCTGTACAGGTAGGTTTAATTGTTGTAAGTGTAATTTTTTCACCGTGTCCGTTTGCAGGAACTGGCTGAGTTTCATAGCAGCCACCGCATACAGAGCAAAAACTGCCTTCAACACCGTCAACAACGCAGGTTGCGGGTCTGATTATCTCTTTATAACCGAATTCGTGCTTATGAATCGGGAATTCTTTTGTATCAAGCACTTCGTTACACTTTGAACAATAAAGACTCATCTGTCCGTTATGGTCTGCGGTTGCTTCGTAATCAACCTTCCATACACCGTCATCGTGACCCGTTGCATCAACACTTGTAACGCCGATCCTCAAGCCGCAATCCGAGCAATAAGTCACTTTTTCGCCCTTTTCTGTGCAGGTAGGCGCAACGGATATCACGGATACCGCTGCCCCGTGACCCGATTTTTCAATTTTCTCAGTTTTATACATCGCATTGCAGACTTTACAGAAAAGACCTTTTTCACCCTCTGCGATGCAAGTAGCTGATTTAAGAACGCTTTCATAACCGAATTCGTGAGTATGAAGTGAGAATTCCTTTACACTGAGCACCTCGCCGCATACCTTACAGACTTCTGACATCTGACCGTCATGGTCTTGCGTTGCCTCAAAATCAATTCTCCACATACCTTCGCCGTGACCTGCGGCATCGGTGGTTTCGCTGCTGATTACAGTGCCGCAAACTCCGCAAGCCTCAGTAACGCTGCCTCCCTGAGTACAGGTTGCAGGCACGGTAACTTCAACGGGAGTGTGCGCAGACTTTGCAATTGTTTCGGATTCCATCTGAATTCCGCAGGTTTCGCAAACCTTGACACGTGCACCTTCCATAAAGCAGGTTGCGGGAATTGTGGTCTTCCAATCTCCTGCAATGCAGGTATGATTCTCGCCCGTATTTGTTACGCTGATTTTGATAATAGGATAAATTGATAAATCGGAGTTTTTAATATACTTTGTATCATCCGTTACATAGGTGTAAGTGTTTTCATCAATACTGTACTTAAGATAATAATCGCCTGTTTCATTAGCCGTAAGTATTTGTGTATAGGTTGTTTTCTCAAGCGTTACACCGTCTTCATCCGTAACCGCATTTCCGTTAGCATCACATACAGACCACTCGCCCATAAGCGGCATATATCCGTAATAGGGTACACCGTACTGATTGTAGCCCTGTGTGCTTATATCATAAAGATCGATTGCACCACCCCTGGCAAGGCTGTAAGAAGTGGTATCCCCTGCTGTTACTGACGTAAGATCATAAAGAGGCTTTATATCGGTAAGCTTGGTTTCAACACCGTTTTGCTTGAGTGTAAGATTAGCACCCGCAGCGGAAAGCGGAACGTTTCCGCTGAGCCACTTTACACATTCTCTTGCGCTCTTATCGCCGTTAGTTTGCGTAGTATCAATTATTGCTTGCCAATCAATACCGTTTACAGCTTCATCAGAAGCGTAAAAATACTGACTCTCCTCAAAAGATGGCATATCAAGATACTGGATTGCTCGTTTGTTAAGATTTTCGATTGCGGTAACTCCCTTAAGAGTTTCCGAGGTACCGAAAACGGTACACAGTGCAGAATGTTCGGGAGACTCGAGCCCTGCGTAGTCAAGACCAACACCGCCGATGCTCATAATTGCAACTTTATATGTAATGTATACGGGGCAGCTGTAATCAAGAACAACTTCAGACTCACTCTTTTGCTGAGAAATGCCTATTTTCGTATGAGCAGGCAGAGAAATCTGAGCGGTTGCTGTTTTTGTGGTCGATTCACTCAGGGAATTGCTTTCACCGTAAGCTGTTCCGACAGTATCCTGAGTTGTGAAACCGTAATTTACGCTGCCACCAAGGCTCAGACCGATTTTATCAAAGCTGAGACCAAGCTCAACCCCCACACCTACAGAGTGACCGTATGTATGAGAATGTGAGCTTTCCATTGAGTTTGAAACAGAAACGGAGCTTGTTTCAGAAAAGCTGACTGACGTTTCCGCCGAAGAACGCGACGGATTGGTGGTGTAGCTTACAAAAGCCTCTTCCGTTGTAGAAGAGTTAAACTTTACACCGGGCGCATTGGCAGCCGCAGCTTCGCCTACTGATTCATATTCTTCAGCAGCGGTAATGAAAGGCACACCCTCCGCTATAAAGGGAACAAGCTCAAAATCATAAAATGCAATTGCAAAAGAAGTAGCGGTAGTAGAAATAAGAGGATACATACTGCTGGCTACGGCAGCAATTACGGGCTGACCGTCACCTTTATCGGGAACGTCGAAACCTGTCTTGTTACCCGTTGTTTTCTCAAGAAGCTCTTCTTTTGTATACAGGCTTGCAGAAGGCACATTATTAACAATAAGCTCAGCCATTTTTCCCTGGACTGCTTCAAGGCTTGAAAAATACGTAAGTCCCGTTGAACTGGCGCAGCCCTGAGAAAGCAAGGGATCTGACATCGAACCAGAAGAATACGGCTGAGTTGAACTGAGTGCTTCTATAAGATTCACGTCACACTCAAACGTATCAGAAGTATCGGTTTTTGTGAAAAGCCTGTCAAATACACCGTCGCCCACAGAAGGAGGAAAAGAATATCCTACACCGTGGCCAGCATCTTCAAACACCAGCGACGCAATATTAGCCCACATACGGGCTACAGAAGTGCCGCCATATTCCTTTGTGAGCGCCTTGATATAAAACTCAGGCACACTTTCCTTGTCAACCAGCATACCGCCATCGGCAATGTCAAAATAACGCACGCCGTCATCATTCAGCACGCTGATAATACCTGTTCTGTTGTTATTTGCGTCATAGTAGTATTCCCCCGTTGCAGCCGAAGCTGATAACCCGAGAGAAACACCGCCAGAAACAACAAGAGAAAAGCACAAAACAACCGAAAGAATTCTTTTAAGTGCTCTTTTCATTATGTTACCTCCTTAAAAATCAGATATTTTAATTATAATTAAATCACAGAAAATTCGCGCAACACGGCAGCACTGTTAATTAAATAGATTTATATAATTATATCACAGTGTTTTTTTATTGTGAATATTTTTTAAAAATTTTTATTATATCGTTATATTGATAAAATTGTAGAAAACACCTTATATTTCAATACTTGAAACTGTTCAAGCATTATGTTACAAACCAGTAACACAGAAATTACAAGATTGTAATTTGACTTAAAAGGATCGCACAAATATAATGAGTTTATAACAAAAAAAGGAGTTGTAACAATGAAAAAAGCTTTAAAAGTTTTTTTGCCGTTATATATTTGTTTATTGCTGGTTGTTTTTTTACCATCGTGTTCTGATTCTTCGCACGATTCGATTGAAACATCGACCGAGCCTCCTGTTGCCGAACAAGTTTACAAAACAAGCGGAGAGTGTAATGACACCGTAAAATGGAAATACGATGCATCAACCTCTACTTTCTGTTATTACGGAACCGGTAAAATCACAAACGCTGACGGTATTGTCGAAAAAGGAGAGTCTCATTGGGCAAAAATTGCGGAACACGTTCGTTTTGAAGAAGGCATAACCGATGCGGAAGATGATGTGTTTTGGATTTTTAATAAAATAAAATCCTTTAATATACCTGCAAGTTATATCGGTACCCTGCCCAAAACAGAATATATAGAAATAGAAAAATATATTGTTGCAGAAAACAATCAAAAGTATTCTTCCGATGAACACGGAGTTATTTTTAATAAGGAAAAGACAGAGTTAATCCGTTTTCCCTCTTCAAGCCACTTGGAATTCTATGAAATACCGGAAGGCGTAACAACCATAAACAGCAACGCCTTTAATGAAAGCAAAAACTTAAAATCTGTCACTGTCCCCAAAAGCATTGACGGTATTTCCGTTGGAACATTCGAAGAATCCTCAATATTTTCAAATCCTGACAATTGGGTCGGTGGAGCTTTTTATGTTGGCGACTGCCTTGTTAAGGTTGATTCTGAAACTAAGGCTGAGCATATCACCGTAAAGGAAGGCACTCGCAGAATTGAAGCGCACGCTTTTGCTCGCTGCACAAACATTAAATCTATCGTCATTCCGGACAGCGTCATAATTATAGGAAATCAGGCTTTTGAAAGCTGCACGTCGCTTGAATACATTCACATCGGAAGCGGCGTCGATTCAATCGGCCTTGCACCCTTTGTTTTCGAAATTGAAGGCAACCCCTGCAGCAGCCTCAAAAGCATTGAAGTAAGCAAGGATAATCAAAAATACACGTCTGTTGACGGTGTTCTGTTCAGCAAAGATATGACGAAGCTTATACAATATCCGATTGGCAAAAATCAAAAGGAATACGTAATTCCCGACAGCGTAACCGCATTGGGATATGGTGCGTTCTGTTATTGTGATGAATTAGAAAAATTGACCATAGGAAAAGGAATAACGGAAATTGACTATTGCGTGCTGTTTGACTGTGACAACATTGAAACCGTTATACTTCCTGACACTCTGACGAAGATTGACGGCGGAGCATTCAAATACTCGGGAATTAAATATATTGATATTCCTGACAGTGTAACATATCTCGGCATCGAAGCAATGGCGGGCTGTGAAAGGCTTGAAGTAATAAAAATAGGAAAAGGTGTTACTAAAATAGAAGTTTCCGCAATCTGCGCAGACTCCCTGAAAGAAATAAAGGTAAACCCCGAAAACCAGCACTTTTCAAGTGATGACGGAATACTTTATAACAAAAATAAAAGCGAACTAATTATGTATCCAAAAAACAAATCCGGTGACACCTATCATATTCCTGACAGTGTTACAACAATAAAAGGAGGAGCCATCCTGAGCACTGATAATCTTAAGCAGATATATGTGCCCAAGAACGTTAAACGTATTGAAAACGATAATTTTTACAGCATCAGTTTTGAAGATGATGAAACGTACTCAACAACCACTCCGTTTGAAATATTTTATAGCGGAACAGAGAGACAGTGGAATTCATTGTTTATAGACGAATACTCTCGTGACCAAATTGACAAAAGTAAAATTTATTTCAGTTAAAGAAGCTTAACAAAAAACCGAACCCTCTCCGTAACGGAAAAGGTTCGGTTTTTTACCGTGTTATTAAATACTTGCATAAAGTTCAAGTTCATCACAATACTCACAAAAAACACAACACAAAACCCAATATATGTTCTCAGTATCACACTATTCCAATCAAGCATAATACGGCTTTGGGAGGTGATAAATTGAGCAAATGGAAATCCAATAATTATAACAATTATCAGCATAATGATGATGCAAACAACAGAAGAAATAATTGTGACTGCGATAATAACAATTGTGACTGTTGTAACCAAAGACCGTCTTGTGCCGATGAGTGTTCCTGTAACTTTGAATGTTCAAAATGCCCACCCGGCCCTATGGGTCCTCAAGGTCCCAGGGGTCCAAGAGGACTACCCGGGTTGCCCGGACCAATTGGTCCACAGGGTCCCGTTGGCGAAACAGGTCCTATAGGTCCTCAGGGTCCCGTTGGTGAAACAGGTCCTATCGGTCCTCAGGGTCCCGCCGGAGGTGTGCTTAGCTACGCTGATTTCTATGCACTTATGCCGCCCGACAATGCAGCTACAGTAGCTCCCGGAACAGATGTCAGCTTCCCGGAAGACGGGCCCAATAGCGGTACTGACATTTCCAGAACCGGAGCGGACTCTTTCAATTTGTCTTCAAGATGTGTGCCTTTGCTATAGCTTATGTGATAAAATAATTTATAATAAAACTATTGTATTTTGATAAATACAGTTGTATAATACAAATACAATTTAACAGACGGGAGCTTGTGTTACAGGCTGAGAGGAAGGTAAAACCTTCGACCGATAACCTGATTTGGATAATGCCAACGTAGGGA
>JAZNUP010000110.1:0-14840 GCA_045592385.1 Acutalibacteraceae bacterium | reverse complement strand
ACTCGGCGCTAAGAGAGCAGACGGTCAGTTCGTTCTTGCACGTAACATTCTTGTAACACAGAGAGGTACTCACATCCATCCCGGCAACAATGTCGGCATCGGCTCTGGTCGTACTCTTTTCGCTCTTATTGACGGTAAAGTAAAGTTCGAGCGTTACGGCAGAGACCGCAAGAAGGTCAGCGTTTACGCAGTAGAGCAGTAATCATTTTAAGTAAAGCAGGCAACCGTGAAAACGGTTGCCTTTTTCTTTTTCACAGGGATTTTCAAATCAAAAGAAGCAGAGGATTATTCCTCTGCTTCTTTAAGTTTTTGCAAATATTCTTTATCTTTTTTTGTAAGCTCTGCTTTTTTGTGCAGGTCGGGTCTGCGCTCAAGGGTACGCCTGAGGCTTTGCTCACGCTGCCACTTTGCAATGTTGGCGTGGTGACCTGAAAGCAAAACGTCGGGAACGGTTTTGCCGTGCCACTCATAGGGGCGTGTATACTGAGGGTGCTCAAGAAGGGATGAATAATGGCTTTCAAGCTGAAATGCATCCTCGTTTGCAAGCACTCCGGGCAGCATCCTTGAAATTGCATCAGCAAGAATAAGCGCAGGCATCTCGCCGCCTGTGGTAACGTAGTCACCAAGTGAGATTTCTTCATCAACAATTTCTTCTATTACACGCTCGTCAATGCCCTCGTAGTGGCCGCAGAGTATTGCAATATTGTCAAGCTCTGAAAGCTCAACAACACGCTTTTGTGTAAGCGTTTTGCCCTGAGGGGACATATAAATGAGGTGAGGCTTTCTGCCTAAATCCTCACACAGTGCTTCATAGCAGCTGAAAACGGGCTGCACCTGAATAATCATACCCGTGCCGCCGCCGTAGGGGGCATCGTCCACGCGGTTATGCTTATCAAGCGTATAATCGCGTATATCGCGGCAGTAGATTTCAACGCAGCCTCTTTCTCTCGCTCTGCCTATGATGCTCTCACGCAGAAAGCAATCACACATTTCGGGGAAAAGAGTTAAAATATCAATCCTCATCGTCAAAAATGCCTCTCAACGGTCTTATAATAATTATCTCATTTGCGACGTCCGTGTTTATAACAACGTCAGGAATAGCGGGGATAAGGTATTCCTTATTATCAGGCGAGGTGATGTGCCACACATCGTTTGCGCCCGTGGGACTTACGTCCGTAAGGGTGCCGTAGAGCTTTTCGGAGTCATCTGCATCGTAAACCTTGCAGCCGATAAGCTCAGCTATAAAATAAGTGCCATCGGGCAGTTTGGCATCTGCCCTTTTCATATAGAGCATTTTGCCGCGCAGTGCCTGAGCGGCTTCAACAGTGTCAATGTTGTCAAGCTTGAGTAAAACAATATTGCCGTGCGGTCTGACGGCTTTAACACCGACCGCACAGCTTCCATTGCTGTCATAGTATAAGGTTTTAAACCTTTTGAAAAAATCGGGTGAGTCACAGCAGGGGTTCACTCTGAGTTCGCCCCTTAAGCCGTGAGTACCGACAATTTCACCTATTTCAAGAAAATTCTTAATCAATTTCGACTACTATCCTTGCCTTATTACGGGTAGCGGCGGCACGCATTACGGTGCGGATAGCCTTAGCTATTCTGCCCTGCTTGCCGATAACTCTGCCCATATCATTTTCGCTTACGTGCAGGTGGTACACGACGGTACCGTCCTGTGCGGGTTCATCGACACTGACACTGACTGCATCGGGTTCTTCAACAAGACCCTTTGCGATGCTTTCAAGTAATTCTACCATTTTGAAACCTCTTATTCAGCAGCTTCTTCAGCAGCGGGAGCAGCAGCCTTAGCGCCTACGCCTGCCTTCTTGAGGATTTCCTTAACGGTATCTGTGGGCTGAGCGCCGTTTGCAATCCACTGAGCAGCCTTCTCGGTATCAACCTTGATTTCTGCGGGGTTTGCTACGGGGTTGTAGGTGCCGATTTCTTCGATGAATCTGCCGTCACGGGGATATCTTGAATCCGCAACAACGATACGATAGAAAGGTGCCTTCTTTGCGCCCATGCGACGAAGTCTGATTTTTACAGCCATGATTAGTTTCCTCCAATAAATATAATAAATTAATTTATAAATGTATCAACGCGGCGGTTGTATTACATTCCGAACTGGCTCGGGTCAAACCCGTTCATGCCCATCGGGGGCATACGGCGTCTGCGCTTTTTGCTTCCGCCGTTAGGATTCATCTGCTTGAAAAGCTTTTTCATCTGCTTATACTGGCTAAGCAGACGGTTGACGTCCTCAACCTGCTGACCGCAGCCTGCGGCAATTCTCTTTTTTCTTGAGGGGTTGATGATGTCGGGATTTTTGCGTTCCTTGGGAGTCATAGAGAGGATGATTGCCTGCATACGGTCAAACTTTCTCTCATCAACGTCTATATCCTTTGCCTTTTTGCCGATTCCGGGGATAAGAGCGAGGGTATCCTGAAGAGAGCCCATTTTTCTTATCTGTCGGAATTGCTCAAGAAGGTCGTTAAGGTCAAATTTATTTTTAAGCAGCTTTTCCTCAAGCTCAGCGGCAGCCTTTTCGTCAATAGCCATTTCCGCTTTTTCGATGAGCGAAAGAACGTCACCCATACCGAGGATTCTTGATGCCATACGGTCGGGATGGAAGATATCGAGGTCACCGAGCTTTTCGCCAGTGCCTACAAATTTGATCGGCTTGCCTGTTACGGCTCTTGCGGAAAGTGCCGCACCGCCGCGGGTGTCACCGTCAAGCTTTGTGAGGATAAGACCGTCAATACCCAGAGCCTCATCGAACGATGTGGCAACGTTTACTGCGTCCTGACCGGTCATAGAGTCAACTACGAGCAGGATTTCGTGAGGCTTTACCTCAGCCTTGATGCTCTTGAGCTCGTTCATAAGCTCTTCGTCAACGTGAAGACGGCCGGCTGTATCAAGGATAACGTAGTCGTAGCCCTTGTCCTTAGCGAGGCTGACTGCGTTTCTTGCGATGGTTACGGGGTTTTCGTTGCCCATTTCAAAAACAGGAACGTCCGCCTTTTCGCCGACTATCTGGAGCTGCTTTATTGCGGCGGGTCTGTAAACGTCGCACGCTACGAGCAGGGGGCGGTGATTATCGTTTTTGAGCATAAGGGCAAGCTTTGCGCTGTGGGTTGTTTTACCTGAGCCCTGAAGACCGCACATCAGGATAACCGTAGGCGGATGAGAGGCATAGGCAATACGGCTCTTTGTGCCGCCCATAAGAGCTATAAGTTCTTCATTAACTATTTTGATAACCATCTGCGAGGGAGTAAGGCTTTCCATAACCTTTTCGCCAATGGCTTTTTCTGTTACCGTGTTGGTGAAATCCTTGGCAACCTTGTAGTTAACGTCTGCTTCAAGGAGTGCCATACGAACCTCACGCATTGCGCTGCGTACGTCCGCTTCGTTAAGGCTGCCCTTACTGCGCAGATTTTTAAATGCAGATTCTAATCTTTCGGAAAGTCCTTCAAATGCCATAGGAATCACCCCTTTTTGAAAAATTTATACACCTTATTCAAGCAAGGTCATAGCAGCGGCTTTGATGCGCACGCTGAAATCGTTAATTTCCCTTGAGAGACTGTGGCGGATATTGTACTCGGAAATCTGATTGGAATAATCAATGATTTCGTTGAGACCCCTGCGCACGTCCTCAAATCTTGCAACAACGCCAAGGCGGCTTTCCATATCAAAAAGCTGGGTTTCGGCGCGTTTGATAGCATCTCTGACGCCCTGACGGGTGATACCCTCGTTTTCCGCTATCTCGGAAAGAGAGAGATCGTCATTGTAATAGTATTCAAGAAAGCTGCGCTGCTTTTCTGTAAGCATTTCGCCGTAGAAATCCATAAGTACAGCGATTTCAAGATTTTTAGCCAATTTTAATCCCCCTTTCCTGCGCATAGCGCAAAAAATAACCGTCTTTGCAGACGGGAAAGTATCGCCTCTGTAAAGCACAGACACTTTACAAGTCGATATTATACTAGAAATAAGGATGAATGTCAAGAGGAATTTGTCGCCACGAAAACAGGTTTTCCACAATAAAAATGTGGAATTTTGTTTAAAATGCCGACAGAGCTCAATCGGTAGTGCTGCCCCCGAAAAAAATCACAAGATGTGTGAGATTTTCGGGGGCAGGGTGTTGAAAACCTGTTAAAAACTTTTTAAAAAAATTTTCTGAAACCGTGTGATAAAGTGAAAATACTTTACAGTTTACTTGAGAGTGACAATTGTAACACCGTCTTCACCCTCGCCGTAGATGCCGAGGCGCGAGGTTTTAACGTAGGGCGAGGCTTTAAGGTAGCGTGTTACGGCGCTTCTCAGAGCACCCGTGCCCTTGCCGTGCACTATGGTGAATTCGTTAAGCCCGGAGCGTATTGCGGAATCCATAAACAAATCAAGCTCAATAAGGCAGTCATCCACCGTCATACCTCTTAAATCAAGGCGAGTGCTTGCCTGCATATTCAGACGGCTTGAAACGCCCTTGGTGCTTACGGTGTTTTTCTTCTGAGGCTTATTCTCAGAGGCGTTTTCACAAAGCCTGAGATTTTCAAGCTTCACTCTTGTTTTGATTGCACCTGCCTGTACTTCAACGTTGGAGTTTTTATCCGGCAGGGAGAGCACCTTTGCGCTTTTGCCGAGGTCGCGGATTACAACCGTGTCGCCTACTTTAAGCGGGCGGGGGAGAGTGTAATCCTCATCGTCATCATCAATGCCGATAATCGGGTCGGCGGCAGAATCAATGGCTTCAACGCCTTTTTTGACTATTGCCTTAGCGCGCTTGGCAAGCTCGGCGGCATCCTTTGCCTTGGCTTTTTCCTTTTTGATTTTCTCAAGCTCCTGCAAAAGCGCATAAGCCTCACGCTTTGCCTGCTCAACGGTTTTTGCCGCCTGAGCCTTGGCTTTTTCGGCTTCTTCCTCACGCATACGTGAAATCTGAGCCTTGATTTTTTCAGCCTCTTCCTTTTCGGCAAGAGCCTGCCTGCTCAGCTCACCTGCGCGGTCAAATTCACGCTCCATACGCTTGCGTGTTTCTTCGAGCTTGTCAACAACGTTTTCAAACTCCTTATTTTCGGATGAAACAAGGTCGTTTGCTCTTTTAACAATATCGGCATCCATACCGAGTCTTTCGCAAATTGCGAGTGCGTTGGATTTGCCCGGTGCGCCTATGATGAGGCGGTAGGTGGGACGAAGGGTTGCAATATCAAATTCACAGCAGGCATTTTCAACCCTGGGAGTTTCGAGCGCATAAGCTTTAAGCTCCGCATAGTGGGTTGTGGCGGCGATTTTGGCACCTTTGAAGTGAAGCGCCTCAAGAATAGCCATTGCAAGCGCCGCGCCCTCAACGGGGTCCGTGCCTGCGCCGAGCTCATCTATGAGCACAAGGCTTCGCTCACCGGCATTTTTATAAATATCAATTATATTGGTCATATGCGAGGAGAAGGTGGAGAGCGACTGCTCTATTGACTGCTCATCGCCGATATCTGCAAAGATATTGTCAAAAACAGATATTTCACTGCGGTCACCTGCGGGGAGCATAAGTCCGCACATCGCCATAAGGGAAAGCAGACCCACTGTTTTGATGGAAACGGTTTTACCGCCCGTGTTGGGACCTGTTATGACGAGAGTATCAAATTCATCACCGAGTCTGATATCAACCGCAACAACCTTTTTGGGGTCGATAAGCGGATGACGGGCAGCGCGCAGATTGATGATACCCTTATCGTTGAGCACGGGAGGGCAGGCCTTGATGCTGTAAGCAAACTGAGCCTTTGCAAAAATGAGATTGAGCTCAACTGCGCAGGCGTAACTGTCCTTGATACCCTGGGAAAAATCGCCTGCACTTGCGGAAAGCTCGCTTAAGATGCGGTCAATCTCCTCACGCTCTTTTGACTGCAGCACGCGGATTTCGTTGTTTGCCTCAACTACTGCCATAGGCTCAACGAAAACTGTAGCACCGCTTGACGAGGTATCGTGCACAAGGCCTGGGATTTCGCCCCTGTGCTCACTTTTAACGGGCACTACAAAGCGTCCGTTGCGCTGAGTGATGATTGAATCCTGCAGGCATTTTGAAAGCTTTGAGGAGCGAGTCAGCTTTTCAAGCTGTTCACGCACTCTTGATTCCTGCACTCTGATTTTGCGCCTTATGTCATAAAGCGCAGGGGAGGCGGAATCTGAAATTTCCTCTTCGGAAATTATTGCATCATAAATGGCGGATTCAAGGAATTTGTTGGGCATAAGGGCACCGAAAAGCACGTCAAGCGAGCTTTCAACGCCCGAGTTTGAGGCCCTCCACTGAGAAAGGGAGCGAATTGCGCGCAGAACGCCCGCAATGTCAAGCAGTTCTCTCGGGTTGAGGGTGCTGCCTGCGCTCGCCCTGCTCAGGGCATTGTTTACGTTTTTCAGCCCGCCGAAGGATGGACCGCCGAATCTGGCAAGGAGCATATGAGCATCCCTGGTCTGACTCATAAGTGCATTGGCAAGGTCAAGATTGCTTTCGGGTTTAAGTTCCCTTGCGGCAATCCTTGCATCCTCGCAGGCGGTGAATTCTGACAGACGCTCAAGAATTTTATCAAATTCAAGCGCCGTCAGGTGTTTATTATCAGAAGTGTTCATAATTATTATGTTTCCTTGCTGTCAGCTTCGCTGTGACGTTTTTCGTTGAGTGCCTTAAGTATACGCTTATGCTCTGCGTTGGGTAACGCATACTTCCATGTGGGGATAACCGTAAGCAGGCAGCCGATTGCGGGCGGAATTGAAATAAGGAAGAACATTACTGCCATAAAGGGCTGGAAATCGGGATTTTCCCTTGCAAGACCGAGCCCGTTTTGCATATAGAGCATTACTTCCTGACGCTTTTCTTTTTCAAATCCTATTACGTAGTAGCCGAGCGAGCAGAGGATTGTTGCAATGCCCGAGGCGAGCTTTGTAATGAACGACTGACCTGAGAAGAAAACACCGTCCGGTCTGTGGCCGTTGTGGTATTCCTCATAGTCGATACAGTCGGCAATCATAAGTGACTGAAGCACTGTGCCTGCGCCGATTGATGCGCCTGCAAGAGTGAACATAAGAGCAAAAAGAACAACGTAAAGGGGAGTTGTAACGTCGTTACGGGGTGCAATGAGATATAAAACATAAATCATTGCAAAGGGGATAACGCTGATAAGGTTGGAGGCGTTGTAGAGGGTTTTCTTTTCAACCTTTTTAACGAGATTGGGAATAATTGCCATAGAAATAAACTGGCCGAGGAAAAGTCCTGCGCCGAGCTTTACGTACCAGCCGATCATCTGAGCGGAATCATTGTTGGCATAGTAGATGTTTACAAGGGTGAAGGCTACAAGCATAATTATGTTTTTGGGGCTTGCAAGCACGCCTGAAATAAGAATCTGGCGGAAGGGCTTGTTTGCCCACATAAGCTTGAAGTTATCCTTGATAGAAGCTTTTTCGGGGTTTTCGGTGCGTATTCTTTCAATGGAGTAGATACCTACAAGCTGGAAAAGTGCGCAGCCGATAAACGAGAAGATGAAAGCTACAATAAGGAAGCCGTAGCGCTGACCCTGAAGATTGGGAAGGTCGCCGGGGAGGGATGCGAAAACACCCGAGGCGAGCATATCGCCCACGGCAACGCCTGCCGGCTGCATAGCAATAACCGAGATTCCGCCGCCGAGACCTGCAAGGATTCTTGCAAGTGAGAGCAGTCTGTTTCTGTCATTGTCATCCTCGGTCATAACCGCGGTGATACCCCAGAGGGGAATATCGCCTACGGTGTAGGTCATTCCCCACAGAATGTACATAAAGGCTGCCCAGCCTATTATAAGAGACTGACTTGCTTCGGGGTCGGTATAAAATCCGAAGTTGACGAAGCAGAGAGTGGTGATAATGAGAATGGGCAGAGGGATGCAGAGAAGATAGGGGCGGAATTTGCCGATTTTAGTGCTTGTACGGTCGGCAATGGTGCCCATCATCGGGTCGTTGAAAGCGTCCCAAACTCTTGCGGCGGTCATAATAATACCGATAGCAAGAGCGGGCATGAAAATAACCGATTCAAAGTAATACTGAAGACCTGCGCCTATTACATTATATATAATGTTCTGACCCGCAAGTCCTGCAAGGTACATATTGCGCTCTTTTTTGGTGTAGGTGTTAAGACCTGCACGGCTTAATGCGTTTTTTGGTTTTTTCATAACGTCCTCCCAGATTTTTTACGGGATTATTTGCCTGAGTTTCTTGCCTGGATTTCAGCAACCATTTCACGCTGTCTCTTTTCGGTGATGCGGTAGAAGAACATGGGAACAGCGCAAGCGAACATACTGATAACGCCTGAAAGAACAAGCATATTCCAAAGAGTGTTTGCACCCTCTGCGGAGATGAAGCCTGTTTCGGAGTTGATGCCTGCAGCGGAGAAGGAGATAACGCCGATGAATGCGCCTACTGCCATACCGATTTTGTTGATAAGGGTCTGCATAGCAAAGCAGATGCCTTCGCCTCTTTCGCCTGTTTTCCACTCAAGGTAGTCAACAGTGTCGCCGATCATAGCGTAGGTGATGATGTTGTTTACGCCCTGGGGAATGCCGAGAAGAACAAGGCCGATAGCGCAGATAACGAGCTTCCAGGGAGCGTCATAGCCTACGAAATACATAATTGCCATAACAACGCCGCCGAAGATGTGAACGGCAATGTAGGACCATTTCTTTGTGAATTTCTTTGACATCCAGGGAACAAGAACGGATGCAACAAGACCGCCGGGAACAACAAGAAGAGTTATAAGGCTGTACATACCTTCGTTCTGAAGAACGTACTTTGCAAAGTAAAGACCGCCTGTGTAGGAATAAACCATTCTTGCGCCGCCGAGAATACCTGAAAGAACGATGAGAAGGAGCTCCTTATTCTTGAAGAGGAGCTTGAGGTTGTGACCTAATGAGGGAGGATTATCCTGAGCGGTGAAGCGTTCAGTGGTGTTCTTGAAGCCGTAGAAGAACATAGGAACGGCTGCAATAACAAGTACAACGGCGCAGATGAAGTAAATCATCTTGAGAGTGTCAGCGTTAGCCATTTCCTGGCCTGCCTTAACAGTGCCTACGAAGGTCTGAGCTGCTTCCTCGGGGGAAATGCCCTTGAGAGCAACGGTCTTTGCGATTGCGCTTGCTTTATCGGTAAGGATAAGACCGATATCGTCAGCAGTGTACTTGAACTTTGCGGTGATACCGTTTGTGATAATGGGAACAAAAACGGTAACGATGCCTGCGCCGAGGGTGCAAACAAGTCTTGCAACGGTGAGTATGTTACCTCTTACAACAGTGTCGTTTGTCATACAGGTGGAAAGTCCCCAGTAGGGAACATCAGCGACTGTGTAAACAACGCTCCAGATAATGTAAACAACTGATACGATAATGAAGGTTGAGGTTGCCTTTGCTTCAAAAACAGGAAGGAAGCAGGCTATGGTTGTGATAGCGATGGGGATTGCCATCCACTTGAGGTAAGGGCGGCATTTGCCCCACTTTGTGCGGGTACGGTCAACGATTGAGCCCATAATGGGGTCGTTGAAAGCGTCAAAGATGCGTGTGCCGAGCATAAGATATGCAACAGCAACTGCGCCGGTAAGAGAGCCTACCATAACACCCTCTGCGCCGAAGAGAAGAGCGTCAGTAAGGAAGATTGTCAGATACGAGCCGATGATGGTGCAGATGAAATTCTGACCGAAGCCCGCAATGCTGTAAGCAATTGCTTCCTTGGGCTGGACGCCCACGCCGGGGGTTGTGCCGAAGAGTTTGTGGAGAAACTGATTCATTTTAACAAGTCCTTTCCTGATTATTGCCTGAATAACCGATTATAAAAATCAAGCGCTTTATAATTGCGCCCTGATTGCGAAATAAGATATTTTTCGCTCACGCGGCAAAGCTGCCTGAGAGAATCAGGCGGCATTTCAAACGAAAAAAGTTTGTTCGCCGGAGCGAGGCATATATGCCGCATTGCGTTGAGCACACCTGCCGTTATGCTTAAGCCCGTTGCCGAGCATTCGGGGCAGGAGATGCAGCCGCTTGCAGGGATAAATTTAACCGCACCCGTCGGAGCCGCATCGCATACCGAGCACTGCGCAAGGGCAGGCATATAGCCCGAAAGGGTCATAATGCGAAGCTCCATTACTGCCTTTAAGAATTCCTGTGAGCGCTTGCCCGTAACGAGCATATGAAGGCAGTTGAGTATAAGCTTCAGATATTCGCTTGCATCGTCCATTTCGGGGGCAAGCTCGTTTTCAAGCTCGCAGAAGTATTGCGCGAGGGAAAGCTTTTCTATATCCGAACGCAGACGGAAAAAGCTTTCGATGCACGTAGCGTCGTCTATTATGTAGCTGTCCCTGCTTTTGTAAATTGAAAAGCGGGAGTAGCAAAGGGTCTGCGTTGCGCTTTGCCTGGAGCTTTTTAGCTTTTTTGCGCCGTTTGCAAAGGCGCGGATTATTCCGTATTCGCCCGAAAGCAGGGTTATAACTCTGTCACTTTCGCCTATATCCGTCACCCTGAGCACCAGCGCGTCGGTGTTCATTCTCATTATTCTGAGCCTCCGATACCGCCTGAGCAGTTTCAATGCGGCGGAATTCGAGATAATCTTCAACAAGACCCGAAAGAGCGAATTTGTTCCAGGCCTCAATGTTTTCGTTCATATCAACATCTCCCAAAGTTGGATTTAAATATACTTTTCCACCTTTGGCGTGATGTATGACAGGTAAATTTTTATTTTTAATCCAGACCGAAATTGTGAATAATTCCTTCTCTGTTACGCCAGCCTTCTTTTACCTTGACCCAGCACTTGAGGTTGATTTTGCAATCAAAGAAACGCTCCATATCCTCCCTTGCACGGGTGGATATTTTTTTGAGCATTTCGCCGCCCTTGCCGATGATTATACCCTTGTGGCTTTCTCTTTCGCAGTAGATAACAGCCTCGATATCAAGGATATCGGCATCTGAGCGCTCACGCATCATCTCGATTGAAACGGCGATGCCGTGAGGGACTTCCTTATCGAGAAGATGAAGCATCTTTTCGCGGATTATTTCGCCTGCAAGCACTCTTTCGGGCTGGTCGGTCAGAGTGTCGTCAGGGAAGAAGTGGATACTCTCTGTGCTGAGCTTTTTGAGTTCGTCAAGCAGAGTGTCAATTCCCTCGTTTTTAAGCGCGCTTACGGGCACAACTGCTTCAAAATCGTAAAGCGCAGTAAAGGTCATAACTCTTTCAAGGAGCTTTGATTTCTGCTCAACGGTGTCGATTTTATTTATTGCAAGCACTGTGGGGATTTTTGCTGCCTTGAGCTTTGCAAGCAGCTCTTTTTCCGCATCGCGCACTTCGCCCTCAGGCTCGGTTACGAAGAGGCAGCCGTCAACACCTGAAAGGCTTTCGCCTACCGCCTTAATCATTTTTTCGCCGAGCTTGTTGTGCGGGCGGTGAAAACCGGGAGTGTCCGTAAACACAAGCTGTACGCCCTCGTCATCGGTGAGCACACCCATAATCTTTGTGCGGGTGGTCTGCGGTTTTTGCGAAACTATGGCGATTTTAGTGCCGAGCATCTTATTGAGGATTGAGGATTTGCCTACGTTGGGGCAACCTATGATTGAAATAAAAGCAGATTTGGATTCAGTCATTTTTATGCTTCCTTATACTTATCTTTTTAATATTGCCTACCTTGCCCGAAAAGATGAAAATCAGGCTTACGGTAAGGCTGATAACAAGCGCCGCGAGCATTGCAGGGTGAGTTTTGTAATAATCGAACATAGCGCTGAATGCTTCGGGCTGCCAGAGGATTGATATGCCGCATATTATAGCGAAAATTGCCGCCACAAGCACGGCACCTGCCGCACAGTCCTTGGCAATTTTTGCAAGCTCATTATGCTCCTTGCAAGCAAGGTCAACCGCACGTTCAACAGCCGTGTTGATAATTTCCGCGGACATTACCGCGCCGCAGGCTACCGCAAGCAGAGCCAGCTGAGTGCGGTTTACCTCAAAGAAATCAAAAACAAGCAGAAACGAAAACATATAAACGCAAAAGCAAAGATGAATTCTCATATTGCGCTCGTTTCCTATGGCAAAAGCTATACCTCTGAAGGCGTAAACAAAGCTTTTCAACAAGCCTTTAAAGCTTTTCATTGCTTATTCATCCTCCATATAATAGCTGCTGTTGCGCTTGAGACCCAGCTGAGTGAGCACGGTTTCTTCCTTTTCGCGCATATGTACGCTTTCGAGTCCGCCGTTTACGTGGTCATAGCCCAGCAGGTGGAGCATTGAATGAACGGTGAGGAAAGCGATCTCACGCTGAAGGGAGTGACCGAAACGCTCCGCCTGGCTGATTGCGTGGGGGACTGATATAACGATATCGCCGAGCAGCTTTGCGCCCGTGTGGATATTGACGTCATAAACTCCGTTTTCACCGAGAGGGAAAGAGAGCACATCGGTGGAAGCGTCGATATTTCTGAACTGCTTGTTGAGATGCTGTATGGTTTCATCATCAACAAAGGTAACGCTGATTTCGCTTGCGCCTTCAAATTTTTCCATCTGAAGCACTGCGGTGCAGCAGCGGCGTACAAGCAGGCGTACACCTGTGGGCAATTTTTCCGTTCTCTGGTTTTCTGTTATAAGAACTTTAACCTTTCCTGTCATTTCTGTTTCGTTCCTCCTCCTGCTTCTGGTAAGCTTTGATTATATCCTGAACAAGTCTGTGGCGGACAACGTCCTTTTCATTAAATCTTACAGTTCCGATGCCTTCGATATTCTTAAGGATTTTTACCGCTTCCTTAAGACCGGAGCGTTTACCGTCTGGCAGGTCAATCTGCGTAACGTCACCCGTAACAACCATTTTGGAGTTGAAGCCGAGACGGGTGAGGAACATTTTCATCTGCTCCGCGGTGGTGTTCTGCGCTTCGTCAAGGATAATGAAACTGTCGTCAAGAGTACGTCCTCTCATATAAGCGAGTGGAGCTACCTCAATATCGCCTCTTTCCTGATGACGCTGGAAATTTTCGGCGCCGAGCATATCGAAAAGCGCATCGTAAAGCGGTCTTAAATAAGGGTCAACTTTGGACTGTAAGTCGCCGGGCAGAAAGCCGAGCTTTTCGCCTGCCTCAACCGCAGGTCGTGTAAGGATTATGCGGTTTACTTCCTTTGCGCGGAAAGCAGTAACCGCCATAGCAACGGCGAGGTAGGTTTTACCGGTACCTGCAGGGCCTACGCCTATTGTGATTGTGTTGTTCTTTATTGTTTCAATGTATTTCTTCTGACCGAGGGTTTTGGGTTTTACGGGGCGGCCTTTTGAGGTGATGCAGATACAGTCCGCCGTCATCTGCTCGAGCTTGTCCTCTTCTCCGTCTTTTACGAGGGTGAGCACGTAGCGCACGTTCTGGTCACTGAGAGGCTCACCTTTATTTATAAGGGTAAGCAGACCGTTTATGGCGCGCACACCCCTCTGCACGTTTTCGGCATCGCCCGTAACCTTGAGCTCCGAGCCGCGGCTGATTACCGCTACGCCGAATTCCTTTTCAATAAGCCTGATGTTTTCATCGAAGCTGCCGAAAAGGCTTACCGCGTGTTCCATTCTGTCAACGTTTATTATTTGTTCAAACAATAAAATCACCTGTTTTTTGCACAATTTATTTCAAAAAAACGCATTTTTAGCTATACTTACTCAATTTTATAGAATTATAACATATTTTTCTCATAAAGTCACTTATTAATAATAAAAAATAAATAATTTTTTAAATAAATATACAGCAAGAAAAACAAATAAAAAAATCCTGTGCGGAGGTAAATCCGCACAGGCGTAAAATTTCAACAAGCAATTATTTGAATTTCTCCATTTAATTGGAGTTTATCAATCCTCAGACTCCATGGTTTCCTCCTGAGAATCTTCCTGAGCTTCAGAGGTGCTTTCTTCATCCTCTGCAGTCTGAGATTCATCCACTGCAGTGGTTGATTCGGTAACGGGAACGGTTACTTTTTCAGTGCTTGTAACGGGAGCGGTAACGGTGATTGCGGCAACCTGCTGAGAATCGCCTGACTGCACGCTTGCAATATAATATCCGCCGTTATCCTGCTCTCTCAACGTTATCTGCATATATTTATCGGGCTCGGCGGCAGAATACTCGCCGTCCTTTACCTGAGCCCAGCTTTTTGCACCGATGTAGCCGACGCTGAGAATTATTGAATTACCTTTTGTTTCTATTTCATATACCTCCGGTATATAGGCAGTATCAATACTTGTAATGGGGATAATAAAGCCTGCCTGAGCAGAGTCATAGGTGATATCGTGAGCACTCATATCCACGGTACGGTAAACGGATTCAAGGTCTTCAATCTGAGAACCGAAAAGCCTTGTGAATTCTTCGGTTACCGCCTGAGCGGGGATGAGCAGACCGCCATCGGTATATTCGTACATATCCGATGAATCATCATTCGATGTAACAGACCATATTGCGGCATTGATAAGCTGGGCGATTTTTGCCGTGCTTATATCGTCAAACGGGTCGGGGTCAAACATAACAAAGGGCTCGAGGAATTCCTCGTATTCCGCCTTTGCCGCCGCCTTTGAGTCGAAGTTTTTTACTTTGGAAATAACACGGTCAGCCGTTGAAGCAATACCCACAACAGCAAAAACTACAGTTATAAGACCTACAATAAAACCGAGTCTGTTCTTTTTAGATGATGATTTAGCCATTATCTCACCTGACCCTCACCGTTTATAATATATTTTTCGCTTACAAGATTTGCAAGCCCCAGAGGTCCTCTTGCGTGAAGCTTCTGGGTGGAAATGCCGATTTCAGCGCCGAAGCCGAATTCACCGCCGTCGGTGAAGCGGGTGGAGGCGT
>JAZNUP010000109.1:0-3335 GCA_045592385.1 Acutalibacteraceae bacterium | reverse complement strand
CCCACGGGCAGCTCATACGGTGCGAATACTACTCTCGCAAGCGTATCGCATAGTGAAACGAAGCCCGCGCCAAACAAAGCGCACAGAGGCAACAGATGCTTTGACTCCGATGTGGATATTCTTCTCACTGCGTGCGGCACTAAAAGTCCTACGAAGGAAAGCAGACCGCAAACGCTGACTGCCGCACCTGCCAACAGTGCGGAAAGCAGTAAGAATATTACGCGCATCACGTTCGTATTCATTCCAAGCCCTTTGGCGTTTTCGTCACCAAGAGTCAGCACGTCAAGCTCGTTTGAAAATGTCAAGAGTATAAAGACGGATATTAAAACGATCACTGTGGCAGGTATCAGCTTTGCGTAAGTCACCGATGAAAAGTCACCTATCTTAAAATCGAGGCTCTGTATACTGATTTCGGGATTGAAGGTGGTGACTGTATCGGATATCGCGCCGAGCAAGGCGTTCAGCGCTACGCCCATCAATATGACCGTTCCTCTTGAAGCCCCCCATTTTCTTGCTCCGAGACTGACAAGCATCACGGTCAAGAATGCACCGACAAAAGCAAACAGAGAGAGCCTCCAGCCACCTATGATACCCAATGCCGAGCCAATAGTGACAGCAAGACCTGCACCCGCATTTACACCGATAATGCTCGGAGATGCCAATCGGTTCGCAAGCACGCCTTGAATGACCGCGCCTGACACGGCGAGCGCCATACCGCATATAAGACTTCCAAGAACTCTCGGCAATCTGACGTATAGTAATATTCTTGCCTCGGGACTCTGCATATCTCCCGCTATAAGCGACGAAAGCATGTCCGAAAGCCTCAGCTCCGATGATCCGAAAAGCACACCGAGAACGGCAGCAAGAAGCAATAAAAGGATCGCTATACCGTATATATATCCTATCTTATTTTTTCGTAAGCTTATCATAAAGTATTCCGTATGACTCTGCCCAGCGTGCGTTCGGCTTTAGATTGAACAGCGTTTTATCCATAACGTGCAATCTACCGTTTTTCACCGCATCAAGCGTACTCAGGGCAGGGTTCTCCTTTATCAGATTTTCAAGCGACTGCTTCGCCGCCTCTGTATCACTTCCCATCGTTACCACGAAAATGTGGTACGGCTCTTCCCGAATGATCGCTTCTACACTCAAATTTTCAAGCAAGCTCGTGTTACTGTCGGCAATATTGATACAGCCCATATCGTGAAGCATTTCGCCAAGGATCGTTCCACTGCTGCCTTTTGCCTTTACAAAGCTTGAAGCGGCTCGCAGCAATAGGACTTTTCGTTCATCTTCGGGAATATCTGAATTTTTGTACTCTGCTTTTATTTCATCGATCTGTGCCTTGATCGCAAGTCCGTTCTGTTCGTACAGATCCTTGCGTTCTGTAATGTCGGTACAAATATCGAGCATTTTCAGATAATCGTCAAAGTTATCCACGTCAAAATATGCAACGGCAATTCCCATAGCTTCCAGTGTTTCCCTCATCTCAACATTGGAGGCAGTGGACGCGCTTGCGATAACAAAATCGGGGTCTGCTGATATGAGAAGCTCAAGACTCGGAGAATGCGCGCCGCCGATATTGACGGCATCGTCAAGCTCAAGCCCGAAATCCTCCCAAGCATCCTCAGCAGATGCGCAAAGCTTGCCGCCCGCAAGCATCCAAACGTCCGCGAAGCTTCCAAGAAGGGCGGCAACTCGCTCGGGGTTCTTTTTGATATTCACCTCTCGACCGAGGGCATCGGTAAAGACTACCGTATTTTTGTTCTCGTTTTTCGGTTGACCGTTACACGCTGATATAGAAAACAGAACTGCTGTGATCAACAGAAAAGCGACGATGTTCTTTATTGTTTTTACTTTCTTCATATATCCTCTTAAATGGCGTATTTCATTGACAAATCACGGAAAACGTGATATAATAGATATAATATTATATCATAAAAACAGATGTAAGTCAATGAAATCGAGGTAAACAGCTATGTTGACGAATGAACAAATAACAAGTGTTAAAGGAAGAGGCTTTCTCAGAAACAGAGGAACCGACTGCTTTTCGGGCAGAATCGTTACGGTCGCAGGACTTTTTACTCCCGACCAGCTTCACGCTATCGCCGAATGCTCCGAGAAATACGGCAACGGCAAAGTAATATTTACCGCAAGACTTGCCGCAGAGATCGTTGGAATTCCGTTTGATAAAATTCCCGAAGCAGAAGCCTTTATGGCAGAGCGTGGATTGTATTTTGGCGGCACGGGCGCAAAGGTTCGTCCTATTACCGCTTGTAAAGGCACGACCTGCGTTTACGGAAACATTGATACACAGGCACTTGCAAAGGTTATATACGATAAGTTTTACATAGGGATGCGCGACGTGAAGCTTCCGCATAAATTCAAGATCGGAGTAGGCGGCTGTCCGAACAGCTGTATGAAGCCGAGTCTTAATGACGTAGGCGTTGAGGGATGCCGTGCGTTTTCCTTTGACGGTGAGCTTTGCCGAGGATGTAAAAAATGTGCCGTTGCCGAAAGCTGTCCGACAAAGGCATTATCCGTTGTCAACGGAAAGGCGGTTATCGATACGTCTAAATGCACAAGCTGCGGCGTTTGCGTTGGAAAATGTCCTTTCGGTGCTGTTCCCAAGGAAGCGGCATCGGTCTGCCGTATCTTTGTGGGTGGAACTTGGGGAAAGACTCAGCGTATGGGAACACTCTTGAATAACGTATATTCGGCAGATGAAGTTCCGACCGTTATTGAAAAGGTTATGCTTTGGTATAAGGAAAACGGATATGTCAAGGAGCGTCTTGGTGCAACAGTTGACCGTATAGGCACGGATGCTCTTGAAGCGGCAATTGCGACGGATGATCTGATCACAAGAAAAGATGACATTTTGGCAAAGCCTCTGCTTGAAAGACAATAAATATTTTTTGCTTTCTGCAACGCAATTTTTGAGGGCTGACAGATTCGTCAGCCCTCGTTGATTATTCGTTATCCATCTGCACCTCCATTGTGAGCCTTGCTCCGAGGCGGAAGGCATATTCGAAGATGGCTGCTTCGGCAAGGCTTACGTACTCGTCCCAGCAGTCGTGGACCTTTTCGAAGATCTCCTTCTGCTCGTCGGTGAAGGTTTTCTCCAAGTCCTCGTGATGCCTTGCCATGTATCCGAGTAGCTCCTTCATCTCCTTTGAGTTGTTTCTGCTGTCCTCTTGCGGAATGATGTTTCCGTGCCACTGTTCTTTTATCATACTTTTCATAGATTCTACCTCCTGTTAGCACAACAACATACCACAGAAGGTTGCAGAAGTCCAGCACTTTTTCGAAAATAAATCTAAGTATTTTCGTAGGTC
>JAZNUP010000108.1:0-33426 GCA_045592385.1 Acutalibacteraceae bacterium | reverse complement strand
TTTGCCGTAATCAAAGCTGATGAACATATCCGCACCCGTGTCGCTTTCGCCTCTGACGGAGTGTTTGCCTGTAACAATAAGTGTTCCGCATTCGCCGCCGACGGGTGTCCACGCAACGCAAGGAGATGAGCCGAAAGTTTTGCCGCCTGCAGAAACTATCTTGCCGTAATCCGAAACATCGCCCCAATTATCGAGAGAAGTTGACCTTTTGCAATAAATCGGATTCATGAAAAAACCGACCATCTCGTAAACCATTAAATATTCGCCGTTGCCCATTCTGGTAATTGAAACCATACCGGGTCTGAGTGATGAATCGGAGCAGGCAACGCACTCAAACTTCTCGCTCCAGTTAACAAGATCGGTTGTGTATTTATAAACAAGCTTCTGCGAATGCTCGGGGTCGGAATCATCCGAATAGAAACAGAAAAGTCTGCCCGTTTCTTCCTCGTAGATTAAATACGGCTCCCATACGCCCCATTCAATTCCGCCTGCGTGATCAACGTTGCAGAAAGCGTTGAATGATTTACCCGCATCGTTGCTTGAATAAAGGGTTATGGTGCTGTCGGTTACACCTTCGCCGTATATTGACGTTGCGGCAAGAATGATTGTACCCTTTTCAAAATCGCCCATATCCGCAGGCAGTTCATAGAGAAACGGCATCCATTCATTCCAGTAACCCTCGTTCAGATTATCTTTTACCGTGCAGACATATTGCCACGTTTCGGCATCATCGTTGCTTTCATATATGGGATACGTGTCGCCCCACTTTTCAAAGGTTGCGAGCAACTTGCCGTTAGCAGCTTCGTTCTTCTGATGACGGAGCTTTATGATTGAGGGATATTCAACCACGTTTGCGTTGTTATCCGCAGGAACGTATATATCGTTCACAGACTCAACCGCAAACTCAATCGGCAGATGCTTATATTCAAAATTCAGACCGACATTCGGAAACAGTGTTCCGAAAACCGTCAGCAATGCAAGCAAAAAACGAAAAAGAACCATTTTATCTCAATCCCATCGTCAAATTGTTATAAGCACATTATATCACAAAAGCATTTCTTTGCAACAGGTCGCATATTGACAGCACAAATGCTCCGCAGAGATCTTCTGTGGAGCATTTTATGTCATGACCCTCGAAACGAAAGGAGGACGGAACTATCATATGAATGTGTCGTGTGTGAATTTTGCACCGAGACGGAAACCGGAAACAAAAGCATCGGTGAGACTTTTAGCTGTAAATTCAATGTATTTGTCCGTGTATTTCAGAAACATCGTCCTTTCTTCGCCAGACAGTTTATCGGCGATTTGCTTTTCAAGTTCGGTCAGGCCGTTCAACTTATTCTTGAGTTCCGCACCGAATTCAGGATTATACGCCTGAGCATCAATATTTCCGTAATATAAATCTTCAATGAATCCTGCCATAAAGCTCCTTTCTGTCGCTTGCTTTCCGTGTGATTTCTTTATAACAATTCTATCACACCACACCCACACACGTCACGTTCTATAGCGCACAATCTTTAACGTGAATTCAGCAATATGGCCTCTGAAGCGCACAAAAGGCTCACTTTTTGCCCGCAACAATAAATCATTCAGAATTCCGAAAACTTCACCGGGAGCAATTGTGAAAGCATTCAGGCTGTCAATCCAGCGGATTGCAGATAAAAAACGAAACTGTTTCCACTCCCCACCCACACACACGAACGGGAAACCTGAAACAGCGTTTTGTACGACAAAAGCCCGGAATGCATCAGCACTCCGGGCTCGTCGTTTTCTGATTCTTCTTTCGGTAATCTTTCATCTGCTTATCTCTTGCGTTATCCATGCCATAAGCAGATTTACAATCTTTTCTTGTTGGACATCAGTCAGTTCTTTACCTTGCGGAACCCTGTACCATTTTTCAAGGCATCCGCGGCAGCAGCAGGCGCAGGCGTGCTGCGCCACAAAAACGGGATGACCGCGCATCGGAGTTTGTCTGCCGTCATTGGGTGGGTGTGCGGGGGCGAGACGGGTACGAATAAACTTCTGAGCATGAGTTCTTATTGTGTCCATACCCTTTTCAGAAATATAAGCCCTGTCCTTTTCCGTAAGATGAAACCCCGAACGAAAAGCGGACTTTTTAAGTTTTGAAAGTGTTTCGTTAATTCTTGCCATTTTCTTTATGCCGCCGGATATGTGTTATAAATATGCTCATAAATATTCTGTCTGTAATTCGCAATGGAATTATCATCATAGCATTCAGGAAGATTTGCCCAAAGAATATCACGAATCATAACACTGACAATTGATTGCGTTTCTTCCTTGTCTCTCCAATGATCAAGTTCATGAATCTGTTCTTTTACCGTTTTGAGCATATCCTGTGAAAGCTTTTTAACTTTCTTGATTTCTTCTTTTGAAAGAGTTTTACCCTTGCACAGTAAATCAAATATAGTCAGTTCTTCGTCACTATCAAAGCCTTCTCTGACATATCGTTTCTGCTCATCGTCAAGGCTGTCAACAAGCTTCATCAGATTTTCAAACACAACGGCAATTTCATCTTTCTTATTATCTTTGTTGTATTCTTCAACGATTTCCTGATAACGCTCGTAATAGTTGATACGCAGCGGATTCTGCATAAGCATTCTTTCGAGGCGTTCTTCAACAAGCTGCTGTAAATCTTTGAAGAGCAGATTTTTGTTTTTTACTCTCTCAAATTCTTTTCGCAGTCTGTCAAAATCGATTCTGCTTATATCAAATTTCTTACTCTCTTCAGTTCCTTCATTTTGGGCAACAGTAACATAACTGCTTACAATTTCGTTGATATGCGCCATAAGAGCAGAGTTATCAGCGTGCTTTCGTTTTTCCTGAAGCTGGTCATAGATTTCGCTGATTGCATTTTTATAACTGTGTGTTTCCTGCGAAACTTCGTTCCTTTCAACATATTTAAACATACGGAAAAGTTCACGTGTCTGAATTTCAAAACGCTTCTTTATTTCGCTTGTGGTACACATAGCATTTGCACCCGCTTTAACCAAAGCAAGTTTTGCAAAATCATCAGATTCAACCAGAGATTTGAGAGAGAATCCGTTTTCGCTCATATATGAATCGATTGATTTGATGATGTTAACTATTTTTTCAATAAGCTCTGTTTTATCAGGAGCAGGATCATCGCCGGATTTACCTCCACCACTTGAAGTGTAATCCGCCAACGCCTGACGCAACGCCTTAACAACACCAATATAGTCAACGATAAGACCGTTACTCTTACCGTCGCACACACGGTTAGCTCTTGCAATTGTCTGCATAAGTGTATGAGCTTTCAATGGTTTATCCATATAAATTGTTGCAAGGGATTTTACATCAAATCCTGTGAGCCACATTGCACAGACAAACACAACTCTGAACGGATTATCCGCTGCTTTGAATTCTTTGTCAAGCTCACGTTTTTCCATCTTTTCACGGTGAGGAATAATATCAAGGCCCCAGTTGCCGAATGTCTGGATTTCATTCTGTTCCTGACTGATAACAACAGCCATTTCAGTTTCTTTCATCCAGTCAATTTTGCGCTGAAGTTCCTGTGCTTCCTGTTGAGAAACATATTTGATTTCTTTTTCAAGTTCTGCTATTTTCTCTGCCCAGTATTTCTGAGCAAGATTATACATACGGACGCAAGTGACTTTGTTAACACAAACGAACATTGCTTTGCCCGTTGTCCAGAGTTCCGAATAATGCTCAACAAAATCCTTTGCGATTGTGTCAAGTCTTGGTTCGGATGTAATGATATGTATATCTTTTGCGAGTTCCTGTTCGAGTTTCGCCTGCTGACTTACATCGAGGTCAGCGGCTTCAACTGCTTCAAGGAGTTCGTCATTTATTTCAGGATTTTCGATGCCGAGCATATCGCTTCTGTTTTCGTAATAAAGCGGAACGGTTGCGCCGTCATCAACAGCACGCTTGAAGTCATAAATCGAAACATAGCTGCCGAAAGTACGCTCGGTGATATTGTCATACTTAAACAGCGGTGTGCCCGTAAATCCGATACGGGATGCCGTCGGAAGAAGACGGCACATATTATCGGCGAAAATGCCGTTCTGTGAACGGTGAGCTTCGTCGGAAAGTATGATTATATCGTGATCGGGTGTGATGGGTGTTGCCGAATCATCATTGAACTTTTGAATCAGCGTGAATATATAGCTCGGGTTACCTTTGAGCATTTCGTGCAGATTCTTACCGCTTGAGGGTATATACTGTCTTGCTTTGCCCGAAAGACAGCCGCAGGCTTCGAATGTGTCACTTATCTGCTTGTTGAGTTCTTCACGGTCTGTGAGCACAACAAAAGTCGGACTACCCGTGAATTTACGGCGGATTTTCTGAGCAAGGAATACCATTGAATAGCTCTTGCCGCTGCCCTGTGTATGCCAGAAAACGCCGAGCTTTCCGTCTTTGAGCTTTCTTGCTTTATAGGATTCAACCGCTTCATTTACGCCGAGATATTGGTGGTTTCGGGCAAAGATTTTTGCAGTTCTTCCGCCTGAATGGTCAAAGAGAATGAAATTCTCAAATAAATCCATAAAATTCTGCTTGTTGCATATGCCGAGAAGCATTGTTTCAAGGTCAACTGCGCCTGCATCATCCTCTTTAAGACGCTTCCATTCGTGGAAGAACTCATATTTTGAGCCGAGAGTTCCAACCTTTGCTTCAAGACCGTTTGAGAGCATAAGGAATGCATTGAAACGGAAAAGCTGAGGAATGGTATCGAGATAATCGGTGTAGTTGCAATCATAGGCATCTTTGACATCAACACTCTGCTTTTTAAGCTCAACAAAGAGCAGAGGGATACCGTTGACAAAGCCGACAATATCGGTTCGTCTGCGGTATAGCTCACCGTGGATTTTCATTTCTTTGACCGCGAGAAAATGATTCTTTTCGGGTTCGTCAAAATTAAAGACTTTTGCATTGCGGATTTCAAATGAGCCGTCGATTTTCTTAATCTGAACAGGGATACCGTCACGGAGAAGGGAATACTTTTCTTCGTTTATCTGCATCAGAGTAGCGGAGGCGGTATAGGCGCAAAGGGTCTTGACGGCGGAAGAAGCATAATCTTCCGTCATCCAGTCATTATTCTCAAACAACGCTTTGCGAAGATAGCGTGTGAGTATAATCTCCTTATATGTTTTTCTGCCGAGAGTTCCGCTTTCGCCGAGTTTTTCCTCGTTATATGCGAAAACAACCTCCCAACCAAGCTTGTCCTGCAAAACCTTCCCCGCACTTTTCTGAACAAGTATATTTTCAGAGTATTCCCAGCTCATAAGTACACCTCATTTACTGTTTCAAGAAATTCATTATTAGTTTTATCATTGTTTCTTTTTCGTCTGGATTAGATTCAGCAATCATCACAATGATTGCCACAAGTGTGTGATCTGTAATAATTTTCTCACCTTTATTATTAAATAAGATATTGTTTCTTTCCAAAAAATACAAAAAAATTGCTGCTGCTATACGCTTATTACCATCTGAAAACGAATGGTTTTTAGTAATAAAATATAATAAGTTTGCAGCCTTCTCCTGTACCGAAGGATAAACATCAACCCCTGCAAATGATTGATAAATATTACCTATACTACCTTTAAAAGAGTCATCCTTTTCATTTCCAAACAGATCACTCTCAGCAGAAAACTTCATTTTGGAAATCAACTCAATACATTCATCATATTCCAAAACATAAACTGCATTATCACCATTAGGCTTTTCTAATCTTTCATGGTCATAATCATCAAGCAAATCAAGAGCTTGAGAGTATTGCTCAATAACACTTAATACTTGATCAACATCAAGTTTGTTGTCTGATCTTTTCATAATATTCATAACCTTCTTAAGTTGATTAATAAGATTATGATATGATTTTTCGGTGTTCTCTATGTATTCATCTTTCGCAGCTTGTATAAACGGAGCAACAAGCTGCATAAGACCCATAGTTTCATTTATTTGATCGCTATCCGATAAATACTTTGAAACACCATCAATTCTCTTTACTAAAAAACATGACGTCGTTTCACTTTTTGTTTGAATATAGAAAGCCGGGGAGTGTGTAGTAACGAGGATTTGGCGTTCATTGATATAAGACAAAAACTCTTTAGCCATTTCAAAACAAGCAAGATATTCTACACCATTTTCAGGTTCTTCAAACCCCCATATATATGAACCACCCACAGATCGAGGCGGACGCCCTTTTTCAATATTTTTTTGTAAATATCTTAAAATGGATGGAATATGTCTTGCTTTTATACCATCACCACGATGACTCAAATCTATCTTTTGTGCAAATTGATCACTTGTAGAAAATGACATATCACGAAACAAAGTGCTCAAATTTGATGGTAATTGTATAGACGATCTCATGCCCAAAACCAAACGCAATTGGTTCGTTAATTCCCATGTTAAGTTTTCCAATCTTTCGGAGTACTCATCATTTAAGTCCTTCAAAGCACTGTTAGCAGCTTCTGTCATTGAGTCGTACAATTTTCCAAGCAGATTTTTAAAATAATCATTACTTTTTACCGCTGGAACATACTGATAATGTATCCTTTGTAGCCAGGTTATTCCTTTGGAGGCTGGCTTGAACAGTGTGTCAATATTATCTGAATTTTGACCTTCCTTTCGCCATGTTTTTTTCCAAACCTTGACTCCGTGCTCAATAAAGGTATTGGGAACTACAATTTCTAATGCAATAGAAATCTCTTTCGCCTGTTTTTGTCCTCGTTTTGCAAATTGCGAATAATCACTTTCAAAATCAAATGGAGTATTAAAATCGGTTTTTCCGTTAAAAAACAAATTTAACGCCTTTAACACATTAGATTTTCCTGAATCGTTTTGACCAACAAAGCAATTAAAATCTTTAAGTTCAATTGTTTCATCAACAATCGAACGAAAATTTTTTATATGTATTCTCTTTATGGTTATCATTTTCTACGCCTCCAATTCACAGCTCATAAGTTTGGGAAACAAATGGTTATAAGCTTTTTGTTTATGTATTTCTATATTTGAATAATTACTCATTAATTTTCAACAATAACGGTAAAAGCGTCATTGCCACATCAAAGCTCTTGTCTGCAAGCCAAGTGAGAATGGGCTTTATCTTCTCCCACTTTGATTTTTTTGTTCCGATGGAATTAACTGTTGCTTCAATCTCTGAAATCTTATTCAAGATTTCTTCTGTTTGTTCATCTGTAAGCGAAGTCATATCCTCAATCTGAGAACGGACTTGTTCAAAAGTAACATTAAGATTAACGCTTGTTGTTACATTTACCGTTGTTGACGGTGGTTCAGGAAAAGAAACTGCGTTCATTCCAAAGACGTAAGTTTCTAATTTTGATTTCATCATCGACAGGTTAGAGGTGATTTTTTCTTTATGGTCCTCTAATATGCCATAATTTATTACCGAAGAAGAATTTTTAAGATAATATACGCAGTTAAGACCTTGGTTCCAGTTCATTACACAAGACTGATATCTGCCATCAATTTCCCTGTGTAAATTTAACAAATCATCTTTACTGATATTATCTTTTAGAATTTTTTCAATTCTGCTTATATCAGCCCGAACAAAATCTTTGAATTCACTTGTTATTATCATAATCACACCTCCTATTCACTGCTCATGAGTTGGGGGTAATAAACAATAACGAGTTTGTCCTGTAAAGCCTTACCCGCACTATTCTGAACAAGTATATTTTCAGAGTATTCCCAGCTCATAAGTACACCTCTTCCTAAAGAAGTTCAAATTTCATATTTGAAAAATCAAATATTGATTCCAATAAATTTATTATCTTATTGCTAAAAGTCCTCAGATTGTTTGAGTATGTGTAATAGTCCATTCCGTCGAAACAATTTTCAACAATACCATAAAAAGGTTTTTTAATATTGGAAACTGATAAAACATCTCTGTTCTCAAGACCGTAATGCATCATACAATTTCTGAATTTTGATTGAAACAATCCGTCAGCATCGTCATTTAATGCTTTTATAACAGCTAAATCAAGTGAACTATAATCATTATTATCACAGTAATTTTTTAATCTTTTCAAAGCATTGAATGTGTAATAAGTCACAATGTATTCTACCCTGAATGCCCATTTGTTTTTATCTGCAAAAAGAGGAATTATAATGTGTTTCACGAAATTCATATTACACAACAAATGTAGCAAAAACAAATTCAACTCTTTCGGTAAGTTATCTACAAATATGCAGTTTTTAACATTTGAATTTACATCGCAAAACTTTTGGATTTGAATAGATGAATTTAATCTGTTAACAATTGGTGGCTCAAAAGAATATTTAATCCCATTTCGTACTGAAGCCACAAAATTTCCTATTTGTTTTCCAAACTCTAAATGATAATCACTCAATTTAGGATCATCCAATTTTTTCAATTCCAAAAAGTCTGCAAGCAATTGGGTATTGCCGATTATATAACCGTTATCAGTCCAATATGTACCAAGATTGGAGTAATCATTAATCAATTTTAAATAGTCAAGACTAAATTTAGGTTTAAACTCATCATCCTGAATTTCGTCAATCGATAATATATTTTTTGATGATTTACCATACCCATAGGTACCATATGATTTTATATGGTTTCTTATATCCTTAATTTTCAATGCTATTGAATCAGGGAGAAAATTCTTCCCTATGTATTCCTGAAAAGATTGAACAAACAAAGCATAATAAGGAATAATCTCCATAGAAAAAACAGCATCATGTTCTGTTTTCATGAGAGATAAAATAGCTTCCGCGTCTTCTTGAATGATACCGATTTCAACAGTTTTTTCTAATTCAGTAATTAAATTCAGCTTTTAAACCTCCAATTCACCGCTCATGAGTTTGGGTAACAAACGATCACGAGCATCAATTAATAATGAAAATTGACTTTGTAAATTTGATATTTGTTTTATTATGTTAACAAATGGATACATATTAAAACCAGTGTTAGGAACAATAAGTTTATGTTGAAGAAAGTCATCAAACGCAAAATTATTTATTCCATTAGAACCTTGTTTTTTAAACGGAAGCATACGACCGCTTCCTTGCATTTCCTGAATTTCTAAATATAAAATGATTGAATGCTGTTCATCTAAAGGCCTAAACAATTTGCAAAAGCTTGCACAAATTGTGTTTTGACCACATCTTTTTAACATTAAATCATCTAACAACAAACTTCTACCAATATTATTAATATTTCCATTCGACAATTCAAAGATAATATCGCCGCTTTTAAGACTTCTTGTTTTTATATCATTTTCGGAATGATATCTCAAAGGAACATCACTAAAATCACCAGACTTGATATTATTTATATCGGTGCCTCTAATAACTTTTGCTGGTATGCTATTTTTCCCTGTTGGTGTTTCTTTACCCCAACCTCCACCAATATGCATTTCAAGACATTCTGAAACCGTTTTCAATGTCCAACCTTCGGGGATGCCGTCAATGATGGGTGTTGTTTCGTGACCGGGGAAACGGAGGTCAAAAAACCATTCTTTATAAAGCCTCTGTGCCGCTTCTTCCAACAACTTGATCTGCTTTTGGTTGTTTTCAATGAGGTCGTCGTAAGCGGAGAGAATTTTGGCTATTCGACATTGGGATTCAAGATCATGTACTTGTATATCGATGTCTGAAAATTTCGATTTGCTTAAAATAGGAACGGCTGTGCCGTTTTTTCCAAGACTTTTAATCGTGTTTTCAAGTGTTCTCATCAAGTAATACACGTACATATAATTGTGTTCTTCATTAACAATTATCGAGTTTATTTGTTGATTGGTAACACTTGTTCGGGTAGTAATAACGGATTTTCCCATATCTGAACCAATACAGGAAACGCATACCGTTTTCGGAGGAAGAATACATCCCTTCACCGATTCAGTGCCTTTACTTGAAACATATCTTTCAGTAGAAAAAATATTTCTATTATAAGACATATCCACGGGTGTAATAAATGGAATATTTCCACCGAAATTTTCTTTGTTTTTTGTTGAAGGTGTTTTGCCCGTCACTATTTTTCCAAGATCAGCGATCTTGGCACTGTATAATGTCATAACCACAACTCCTTCATATTCTTCGAGATGGTATCCATCAACTCATTGGACTCGGCTTGAAGTGCGAGAAGTTCTGCATGGATTTCAGCCATACGCTCGGCAAAATCAACGCCGTCATCTTCAACGGGTGCAACACCGACGTAAGCACCGGGAGTCAGCGACCAACCCTTCTGCTCAATTTCTTCAATTGAAGCGCACTTGCACAGACCGAGAATATCCTTATATTCTCCGTCACCGAATTTTTCATAAAGCCAGCAAGCTTCTTTAGTAACGCTGATGATTTCTTCAATCCAGGAAAGATATTCGTCCCATTTTGCTTGTTCGGCTTTCTTTTTGCGTTTCTCAACAGTTTCAACGCATTCTTTTGCTCTCTTGCGTTTCTCGGCTAAATATGATTCCATAGCTGTTTTCAGAGAAAAGAAATCGGCATATTTGCGCAGAATTTCATCCAACTCCATATCAGCAGCAGATGTTGCATAGTCAAGAAAAGCATTTTTATATTGTTGAATAAGCGCTGTGTATTTATCAATATCTCCACGGTAGAGCCAGACGATAGCATTCAGGTTCTTCATCTGCCATTCGCTCCACTCGTTGAGTGTGCGGTCAACTACGGTGTAATAGTTTCTCGCATCAATAAAGAGAATTTTGTCTTTGTTTTCAGCTCTCTTTGCCTTATCAAAAAACCAGAGTGTGCAGGGCAGACTCTTTGTGTAGAAGAAGTTATTACCTACAGAAAGCATAACGTCAACGTCGCCTGTGTTAATGAGCTTCTCACGGATATCCTTATCCTTGCCCTGACTGTCCGTTGCAGAGGATGCCATAACAAATCCCGCACGTCCCGTTTCATTCAGGTATGCGTGAAAATACGAAATCCAGAGGTAGTTTGCATTACCGATTTCTTTATTCTTATTTACACCGGGTAAACCGAAAGGCAGTCTGCCTGCATTCTGTGCAGATTCGGATTTAACCTTATCAACATTGAATGGCGGATTTGCCATAACATAGTCACAGCAACCTTCAAGCGAAAAGTGGTCGTGATAAAAGCTGTTTGCTTCATCACCCGAAACAATCTTTGCGTTGAGCCCGTGAACTGCCATATTCATTGAGCAGAGTTTTGCGTTATAATCAACCTTTTCCTGACCGTAGAAGGTCATTGCAGTGTTGGCATTTGCACCGTAGCCTTCAATGAAATCTGCCGATGAAACAAACATACCACCGCTTCCGCACGCAGGGTCAAGAACTGTTCCGTGTGTGGGCTCAATGATATTAACAATCATTCTTACCAATGATTTGGGCGTAAAGAATACACCGTCATCAGATGCAACGGCAGGTGCAAACTTATTGAGGAAATATTCGTAAATGCGCCCGATAATATCGTCTTTCATTTCGTTGAAAGCACTGTTATTGAAAATACGGAGAAGTTCACGCAGAAGGTCATTCTGAAGAATAGTGTAGTTCTTGGGAAGAATACCCTTGAGCTGGGTTGACTGCTCTTCAATCAACTCCATTGCACGGTTGATATCCTGTCCCATATCTGTGTTATCGGGCAGATTGAGGAGATAATCATATCGTGCTTCTTCGGGAAGAAATATAGCACTTTTGGTTTTGAAATCGTCCGCTTCAACAGGCAGAACTCTGCCGTTACGAACAGGGCGATTTTTTAATATATCAGCTTCAACAAACTTAAAACGGCTGTATGCATAGCGCAAGAAAATAAGACCAAGCACAGGCATACAGTATTCCTGTGATGTAACCTTTGAATCTGCACGCAGAAGATCTGCCGCCTCCCATAATTCTGTTTCAAGTTTACGAATGTTTATCATAATAATTCTCCGATCTTATAAATCAATAGATTTCCCAACACAAATCAATGTAAATTTCATTATTTTTCAAGCACCATCAAGTACTCATCCAATCTTTCATTGACATACTCTGCGATGAGGGCAATCATTCTGCTTGCATCATTGTCACGGTAATAGGCATCAAAGGCTTCGTAATAACGTTTGCGGTCTGTGAATTTGACGTTTATCGGCGGATAGCCGTTGCGGATGAGGTCGAGGTTCAGGACGAGTCTCCCGGTTCGTCCGTTCCCGTCGATAAATGGGTGTATACCCTCAAATTCAAGGTGGAAACGGGCAATGCGCTCGATGATATTCATAGTTTCGGTACGCTTGTTGTTTTCAGTCAGAAGTCCTTCCATCGCAGGCTGAACCATATATGGCTGCAGCGGTTCTGTATAAGCTCCCATAATTCGAACGGGAATTCTGCGGTATGTGCCTCTATCTTCGGGTCTGTTTATTAAGACAAGGGAGTGGATGTTTTTGATTACGCTCTCGCTGATGGGCATATCCTTTGTGGCAATGTCCTGCACATAAAGGAACGCGTCTCTGTGTCCTACGGCTTCGAGATGGTCTTTGAGAGGCTTCTGGTCAATGGTCATACCTTCAAGAGCCATTGCTGTTTCTTTGAGCGTGAGAGTGTTACCCTCGATGGCATTGGAGTTGTAGGTGAACTCTACCATAAATTCTTCACGAAGGCGTTCAACTTCACCTGCAGTAAGAGGTCTGAGCTCAGAAAGACGGGCTTTTTTAGCCTCAATATCTGCAAGGATATTATATTTCACTCTGCCGTCAGCAGGCTTTTGTGCATTTTCGGGAATCATATAGAGCTTGCCTTTCTGAACAGCACCTTCTATCTTTCCTTCTGCACAGAGCATACGGACCCTTCTGGGGGAAATACCCCATTTTTCCGCCGCCTGAGACGCTTTTATATAGTTCATAGAGTGTACCTCCAATCGAATACGATAATACATAATAAGTTTATCACGTTTCGGGAAGGATATCAAGTATAAACGAATAAATTTCCTGAAACATTCTTCCCGAAAGCTGTTGTTCGGGAAAAATAATAAATCTGACAGTGCTTTTGCTTCATTTTTGCTCGTTTAAGTTCATAACACTTCTGAAAAACCCCTTCTGAGATGGTCAAAATGACCGTTTTGGAGGGGGATTTTTATATTTTATTTTTTTCGCTTTTTTGCTTTACATTAAAGGTTTTAAATTTCTTCTTATTATATAGGTCATTCTTACATACTATAGACGATAAATAAGAGACGCCTGGAGATAGCTAAAAAGCCCTGCAAGGGAGGACTTTTCAGCTGAAAAACCTGATATCTTATTGATTCTTTAAAACTATGCCAAATTACAACTGAATAACGAGGAGGAATGCTTATGAAACGTAAAATCTGTTCTGCTCGGAGGTGGTGTATTTGAAGCCTCCCTGACCGGACATCCAATTAAGAATTCTTGTTGTAGCGGCGGTCCCTTGACGCCGCAAGGCAAACTATTCTAACTGCCATTGTTGGCTATTAAAACCATCTCAAAAAGCAATCATCAGGAGGGGCAAAGCTTCTGCCCCTCCACCAAAACCGTAACTTGTACGGAATCGCTTTTTTCGTACGAAAATTAAAATTTCAGGAGGAAAAAATCATGTCAAAGAAAGAAAACCAGATGATCATTTCAACACAAGGAGAAAGCAAAGTCTTTACCGCAAAGCTCAGAGACGGAATTTCAATTGATTTCTTCAGTGCCGCTAATCACGAAAAGCCCTTTGCCTCAATCGTTGATTACCTTGACGGCGAATATGTATTTTTGAGATTTGATGAAAACCGTGATTTCCAGATGACTCAAAAGCCGTTTGAGTATGGTGCCCGTTGGTTATACGGGTCCGTACCTGTCACGCTCGGTATGGAGGGACAGACAGAAATAAAAACGAATAACGGTAAAACATTCATCTTCCGTGAAAACGAATTTTATCCCGATCTCGGCAAGAGCGGTATGACAATCGGCTTTTTCGACAGAGACACCGTGAATTTGTTTTGCAGATGTCTGGTTGAAAACGGCGAACTGAATCTGATTTTTGCACAAGGAGGAGAATCTTATGGCGCTTAAAAACTTCTTTTTAATGAACACTTCAGGCAGAAAGGTCGGTTGCTACGTGATAACCCTTATGGAAAACGAGCTGCGTTTCTTCAAATATGAAGACGGAGTCAAAACTCCCGTTTGCAGCATCGTAGACGTTGGCAGCAAGTTGGTTTACTTCGTGGCTGAGAATAACAACTTCGGTTTTGCGGGTATCGAGTACCCGCCCGTCGTTGTCAGGCAGCCCGACGGAAACCCGTTACCGATCAGCCAGAAGAATCAGCTTGAGCTTACCTCAAGCAGCGGAAACATGCTGATTGTCCGAAGCAGCAAATACCTTGATGCTCCCATTTCAGATGCAACGATTTTTTTCAAGAAGAAGGAAGAGAAAGAACTGCGTCTGCTGGCTACAGCTTATATCGACGAAAACACGCTCGAACTCAAAATTGATTTTATTTAAGGAGGAATTACTATTATTAAAAAATTTATTTCATTTATATTGTCGTTAATCCTTATGGTGACAGGTATGTTTACGGACAATCTCAAAAGCGAAGATCCCGTTGAGGAAACAACCGTTCCCGAAACCACGACGTTTCAGGAAGTCACGGCGTACGCACCCGACGAAAATGACATTGCACTGTTTGAAGAGTGTAACCGCGCACGAACCGCTAACGGTTTGTCTCCGCTTGAACTCGATAACAGAATCTGCGAGTTGGCTAAGATCAGATGCAACGAGCAATTTGTTTTGACGGGGCACACACGCCCACACCAGAATAAAGGATTTCATACAGTATTCCTTGAAAACAATCTCACTTACAGAACGGTAGGCGAAAACATCGTTCTCATTCGCAGTGGAGGTTGTTATGAAAAAAAGGCTGTGGAATTATGGATGAACTCCCCTTCCCACCGCGAGAACCTTTTGGATGCCGAGTGGAAATATACCGGTATTTGTGTTTTGTTCTCTGAGGAAGGCTGGTATTATGCCGTACAGTTATTTGCTTGTTGATAAAAGGAGGAACTATGCTTAAACAGATTATAAAGTTTTGTGAAACACTTCTGAAAGTAAAAGAGGTTTTCAAAAACGCTTACGGAAAATCACTCACACAAGACAGTGATTCGTATTGCGAGTGTTTTGATGTGTACGAAGACGATTATGATGAATACATAATCCTGTCTGATGCACAAGGCAGTTAAAATAGTGTTTTCACCCCGCAAGCATTGCTTTGCGGGGTGTTTTTCGCAAAAAATCAAAAAAATTCAAATTTTGTAGACTTGCACAAATTCTTGTTCAGAAACGTGTTTTTTGATTGCTTTTCAAAATGTTGCACAAAATCCGCCCTCTTTTTCAAGTTTTATCGCTATAAAAGATGACCTTTCTTGTCGCTTTCTCAAAAAATTAGTTATTGGGAAAACATTTTAGCTTCACTCCTCTAACATACTTGTTACGCGCGTGGAAAAGTGCGCACAAAACCATGGAGGTTAGTGCAATGATTAAGAATGAATTTATGAGCAATCTGAAAAAGCCGTTTCCAAACGAGGTGTTTATTGACACAATCAAAGGTCGCCATCCGGCAAACAAAATCCTGCCAATTAAAACAAGCAGTGGGTGGGCGTGGGATGCCAAACGCGGGTATCACTTCAAAAACAAATGCCGTCTTTGTGACTCGTCTGCACTATTGATATTCAAGGAGAGCAAAGACAAGCCCTATGACGGAAACGTTTTTTGCGAGTTCAGTGCGCCTAAGGCTCTGTACCGTAAAAACAATATAAGCGGAATCCTTTTTGAAGACAGAACAATTTTATATGACAAAGTCAAAGAACTTACAGTCAACAACGGTATCAACATCGACATTGCAGAGATTCCTGTGGATTTTAGAGTCTTTGATGTAACAAGAATTGATCTTAGTTTCTCTTTTTTTCCGGTGGACAAAACAGAGCAAGAGGAGTTTCTAAGACTGTTCAAGATGATGTACCACCCGTATTTAAAGCCCGGTAAACTTTGCAAAAAAGATTATGATTATCCGAATGCTTTTGCATTCACTTCCAATAAGCTGGATATAGTTTTGTACGACAAAGCAAAAGAATTTGGCCTCGAAGACATACATATGCTTCGTCTTGAGTTCAGATGCAAAAAGCCCGCTAAGGGTTTCGGTGTAGGCAGCGACTATTTTGACAGCGTTGAAAACTCCTTTAAAAAAGGAAACAAATGGCTTGCAAATAAGCTTGAAAGGTATAACTTTTGTTTACCCTTCGTCCCCGAAGATGAGTACATAAAAGCAATAATCAAGTGTTACAAAACAAAAAAGGCAGAACACACTACAAGTTCTGAAGCCAAGCCCTCCTATCTGACTTATAAGCTTCCCACGCTTATAAAGACGGTTCAGGAAATCAATAGTTGCGGTTGTCACGCTTATCACAGCCTAAACCGCATAATGTATAACGACTGTCTTCAGCTCGCAAAGGATGCCGGTGTCCAGATTCTTTACACAGGGCTTTCATATCCAATAAGTTTTATTGATAATGTCTGTTATCACGAGGAAGCAGAGATGCTTGCTGAATACGCCTCCATCCCTCCATAGCACACAACCTCCCAAGGTTCACTTACACAATCATGAAATGTAATGCTTCCCCTCACCCCCTCTGCCAAAGCATTACTCTCATACAAACTTTCGCGTAACACTACTAATAACTAATAAAAATAATATATAAAGGAGAAAGAAAACTGAAACACAAATCCAATGTTCCCGTAAACGCAATTAATCCCCCAAAAAAGCAAAAATAAAAACAAAATCAAAGAAAGGAATTACCTTTATGAAGCTGAAAGGACACATCGGAACACCGATGAACGCAATTGAACATGGAGAAATTAACCCCATCCCCTGCGATTGCTCCCGCTGCTATCACTGCGAACGCACACATTGGGGCGGCACGTACTGCAGGCTCCGCAACGACCTGGACCCCAACAAAAAGCGCTGTAGGTTTTACTCTTGCGAAAGAGGTCCTCAAACCCCAAAGAAAAAGTCCGGTAAGAAAAAGCAGAAAGGCAAAAGCAAACAAAAAGCAACTCAGAAAAAATAAATCAAGAAGGAGAAACCGCAAATGACAAATGCTAACACGAACAACCATCCGACTTATATGTCAATCAACGACGCCGCAAAGGCAAGCGGCATGAGCGCCCACTACATAAGAGACCTTGCCAAAGCAAACGAAATCAGCTATCACAAGTCCGGTATGAAATACCTCATCAACTACCCCAAGATGATGGAGTATTTCGAATCTCACGAAAACACCGCTGCATAAGATTCCGCGCCAAAGCTGAGTATAGTCTGCCCCTTCTGCACAGAAGGGGTGGACGATTCAAGAATTACAAATGAAAGGATGAAAAAATAATGGCAAGCGCTAAGGAATACAGAAACAAAAACAACGAATTGACAGGGTTCAGAATCAAGGTGTCCAGAGGCTATGACGTCAACGGCAAACAGCTCACTCCCTATTCAATGATTTGGAAATTGCCTGAAGACTGGTACAAGTGGGCTAAAAAGCGCCAGCAAAAAGAGCTTGAAATTGCAAAAGCTCATTTTCAGGCAGCTTGCGACAGAGGCGAAGTCAAAACGCGTGAAGAAATCAAAGCTTTGAAGCTTGAAAAGGCAAGATTGCTGGCAGAGAAGAACGCCGAGAATGCCAAAAAGATAATTTTTTCCGACGGATTCGAATTCTATATAAATAAAACCAAGAGCAAAAAGAAAGTCAATACCATAATCGGTATCAGAACCACAATGAACCGTGCTCTGACGGTGTTCGGAAAAAAGAAGCTTGAAGACATCAGCGAAAAGGATTGTCAGGCTTATATTGATTCCCTTTCGTATGACTGCAATCTCAAAATTTCCACAGTCAGAAAGCATTATGCAACTCTGTCAGCGTTTCTTACGTGGTGCGTAAAGCAAAACCTGATTGTATCAAATCCGATGAAAAATATAGAAAAGCCCGTTGATAACGAAGGCGAAGAAAAAGTCGAAACGTTTACCGTTGAAGAGTTGAAAAATATTCTGATTTGCTCTGAAAAAGAGCCCTTGATGTGGCAGACAATGATTTACCTTCTTTCTGACACAGGAATGCGTCGCGGTGAAGCCTGCGGTCTCAGATGGGCAGATATAGATTTCACAAGCGGCAGAATTCATATTGTGAACAATGCACAGTACACAGAAGGCAAAGGCGTATACGACACAAAAACCAAAAACAAAAAGAAAAGAGTGGTTTTTGCCAATCCTCAGGTTATGGAAATTCTTGCAAAATGGAAAGAACTCCAGAAAGAGGTTATTGAGGGGCAGAATTTGCCGACACCAAAACATATCTTCACACACCTTGACGGCAAAAGAATAAACCCTCAGGCGCCTACTGCGTATCTCAGAAAATTTGGTGAGAAGTACGGCATTGAAGATTGCCATCCTCATAAGTTCAGACACACAATGGCAACGCTTATGATTCAAAAAGGAGCGGATATCAAAACCGTTTCCGAAAAGCTCGGACACAGATCAATCGAAATAACACTTAAGTTATATGTACATAGCAATGAAGATGCTCAGAAAGCCGCAAACGAAAAATTCGCTTCACTTGTGTGGAACGGATAAAAGGTATTTGAACACAAAACCACAGATTCGGTTTAACCGCCGAATCTGTGGTTTACTTAATTTTAATATTATGATTTCAGTTTATATCTGCGGTTTTTATTGTTACCCTCCGGCACGATAATATCATCTGAAATCATTTCGCTCAATATTTCCTTAAGCCTTGAACTTTTCAAACCGACAAGTTCAGCAAGCTCTGTGCTTTTTGCAGAAGCGTTTGCTGTCAGATATTCTACAATTGCTTGCTTATGTGCAAGGGTCTTTATCGCCGCTTTTTTATCGCCGCTTTTTATCGCCGCTTTTTTATCGCCGCTTTTTATCGCCGCTTTTTTCAGCGGAAGCGATAATGTTATGCGTTCAGGATCAAACTCCTCACTGATTGTCGGCACAGACCAACCCTCCTTATTCCAAACACTGTAGATATTCGGAATACCGCTTCCTGCACGTTCACCGATATCTATAAGGGTAAACATTTTCATAAGCACTGTATTTCTCGGATCGGATATTCCGCCGGATTTGGCAGCTTCAAGCTCTATTCTGAAACCACCCGGATTTGAAATCGTGATTTCATCAGGTTTATTTATGATAACAATTCCTCTGGTTCCGTGATAGTCGGAGTTTATAAGGCAGTTTGCCAAAGCCTCACGGACTGCAATATGAACAGAGGTATCTTCAACACGAATTCCGTTTTCAATCTTAAAAGGCACCTTGATATTTTGCGAAATTTTGTTATATACCCGAAAGTAGAAATCGTAGATATTGCCGCTCCATTCGCCTGAAGATGAAACTATTCTGTCTGTCCAACGGGTTGCGTCATCATAATGTTCCTGATAATCCAGAAAATATGATGGGAATTCACGAACAATTTCATATTCGTGACCAAACATCAAAAGACCCGCAACGGTAGGATGGCGCTTACCGTCATCACCTCTGCCGACTGCTCCCAACCTCAAAAGAAAATCCTCGTCCTCTAAGGTTTCCCAAACGTGTCCCGGCTTGGAATGCTTCATGCGCATACGATAGCTGTGAACGCTTTCAAAGTCAAAAACATCCAAATCCATTTCGTTCAAAACCAGCATATCCTGAGATTTGATTGATGCATCCCGTATCATTGCATTAATTTCTTCTTTTGTGCACTTATAGTCGCCCTCGCCGTTTCGACGATAGCTGTTGATATAATTGCCGTCAAGATAAACAGGACGGTCGGAACGCTGTGCTCTTGGAACATTTATGACAACTATCTGATTTCCGTCAACATCCTTCACATAAACATCTTTATTTGAAAGAATATTTACGCTGACTTTCTGTGAATTATTAATAATATCCCAGAAATCTTTGATAAGCTTGTCCGGATCAGGAATATTGATAGGGTGAAGAGTTTTGTCTGCATATTCTTCAACGCCAAGCAATATTACTCCACCTATTGTGTTGGCAAAAGCCGAATATGTTTCCCAAATGCTATGAGGCAATCCGCCTAAAGCTTTCTTAGCCTCAATGCGGTTGTTTTCTTTATATTTTTCAATACTTGAGAAATCGAGCAATTCTTTCACCTCTGCTAATATTATATGTTGTTCTTTAAAATTCAGTATAGCACACTTTTCTTAATATATCAACGCTATTTATTCTCAAGCCAAACTTGTGTTTTATCTTAATTATTGACAAAATATTGACATTTTGGATTTTGCAATTATTCTAAAAAAGAAATGAACCCTTGGAACCGTTGAGATTCCAAGGGTTTTCGATAATCCCCATTCGGGATAAATTATCTCTTTGAGAACTGGGGTGCACGGCGAGCGCCTTTGAGACCGTACTTCTTTCTTTCCTTCATTCTGGGGTCTCTGGTAAGGAAGCCAGCCTTCTTGAGAGCGGTGCGAAGCTCTGCATCGTAGAGAAGGAGAGCTCTGGAGATACCGTGACGAATAGCACCAGCCTGGCCGGTAACTCCGCCGCCGCCTACGCGGCAAACGATATCAAACTTTTCGCCTGTCTCGGTAAGAACGAGGGGCTGACGAACGATGAGCTTAAGGGTTTCAAGACCGAAATAATCATCAATATCTCTGTCGTTGATTGTGATTTTGCCTGTGCCGGGGTAAAGGCGAACTCTTGCTACTGAGCTCTTTCTGCGGCCTGTGCCGTAGAAGTAAGGATTTGAATCGTACATTTAAACAGCCTCCCTTTCTTAAAATTCCCATGCTTCGGGCTTCTGAGCTGCGTGAGGATGCTCAGCGCCTGCGCATACGCGAAGTCTTGTGAGTGCCTTGCGGCCGATAACTGTATCAGGAATCATACCCTTAACAGCCTTGGTAACAGCGAACTCAGGCTTTGTCTGCATAAGCTTGCCGTAGCTGACTTCTTTGAGATGGCCGATATAGCCGGTGTGATGATAATACTTCTTCTGCTCAAGCTTCTTGCCGGTGAGAACGATCTGAGAAGCGTTGATGATGATTACGTGATCGCCGCAATCTGCGTGGGGAGCAAAGGTGGGCTTATTCTTGCCGCGAAGAAGGTTTGCGGCTTCAACAGCTACCTTGCCGAGAGTCTTGCCTGCTGCGTCGATAACATACCACTTACGGGTAAGGTCTGCAGCCTTGGGCATATAAGTAGACATAACACTACCTCCGATTTATTTTTTTCGTGCCTGCATATATTATCATAAGGCGGCGATTATGTCAATAGGTTTTTTTGAGTTTTTTAATTTATATTTAGAAAGCTCGTTTTTTCTCCGTTTTCCTCCGTTTTTCATACCGAATGCTCATTTATTATTTACGAAAAAAATTTAAATTCTTCGTCAAAGTGATGTTTTTGAGACCGCAAATTTGACATTTCAGACAAAAAAAGAGCCTGCTCCGTTGCGGAGCAGACCCTGAAAAGCAAGTCTGATTATTCAGCGTCGTCAGCGTTTTCCCAGTTATGCCATACGCCCTGGATATCGTCGTTATCCTCAAACATATCGAGCATTTTGCTCATTGCGGTAATGTCATCAGGCTCGGTAAGAGCGGTGTATGTTGAAGGAACGTACTCAACCTCTGCTGAAAGGAAGGTGTAACCCTTATCTGTGAGAGCATCACGGACAGCGCCGCAGTCAAAGGGCTCTGTGCGGATTTCAAAAACACCGTCCTCTGTAAGGAAATCGGTAGCGCCTGCTTCAAGAGCGTCTTCCATAAGCTTTTCTTCGTCAACGCCCTCCTGCTCAAGCACGATTACGCCCTGCTTTGTGAACATAAAGGAAACGCAGCCTGACTGGCCCATATTTCCGCCGTACTTATCAAAGTAGTGACGAACGTCGCCTGCGGTTCTGTTACGGTTATCGGTAAGAGCTTCAACAATAACTGCCACACCCTTGGGACCGTAGCCCTCGTAGATGATTTCTTCGTAATCAGCTCCGCCGTTTTCGCCTGCAGCTTTTTTGATGATTCTGTCGATATTATCGTTAGGAACGTTATTTGCCTTTGCTTTAGCAATTATATCCTTGAGCTTGGAGTTTGAAGCGGGATCGGGACCGCCTTCACGCACCGCTACAGCGATTTCTCTGCCGATTTTGGTGAACACCTTGGCTCTGGCATTGTCTGTCTTTTCTTTTTTGCGCTTGATTGTACTCCATTTGGAATGGCCTGACATAATAAAACCTCTCCTTTTAAAATTTAACTTAGTTATTATACATCAATGTAACAAAACCTGTCAAGTATCGTCATATACTCTTTTTAAAGCCTTTGCCGTGGATTTCATTGGCTTCGCTTACGATAATGAAGGTCTGCGAATCTATTTTTTCTATAATCTTCTTCATTTTGGACACCTCGTGCGCCCTTACAACACACACAAGCATCTGCCTTTCAGCGCCTGTATATCCGCCCTCAACGGGTATTATGGTAACTCCGCGCTGAGTCTGCCCCGTTATCGCCTGCGAAACCTCAGCACCCTTATCGGTTATAACCATAAGCATCTTTCCGTTGCCTGTGCCGTAGTTGATTGTATCAATCACCTTTGTGCTGATAAATATTACGATAACCGCATACAGAGCACTCTCAAAGCTTCTGAATACAACGGCCGCAAGAGTTATTACAAGCGCATCAAACGCAAGCATCACCTTGCCCAGAGGAATATGAGGAAACGCTTTATGCAAAAGCCTGCCCACTATATCCGTGCCGCCGCTTGTTGCACCCGTGATAAGCACCATCGCAAGCCCTATACCCGAAAGCACGCCGCTGAAAAGGGAGGCCAATATTCTGTCCCCTTCATAAGCGGGAAGAAGCGCCCACACGTCAAGCAAAACGGAAAGCATTGAAACTATCCATAGCGTTTTGCCGACGAAAGCCTTTCCTATAAATATCCACGCAAGGATAAGCAACGGGATGTTGAGCAAAAAGTTCCATGCGCCAAGAGGGATTGCTTCAACCAGATGATTGCCTACAATGGCGAGACCCGCTATTCCGCTTTGCGCGATATCATTGGGCACGGCAAAGGAATTGATTGAAATAGCGTAGATTGAGCAGCCGACAAACCACATAAAATTATCCTTTACAATCTGCCATACCTGCTCTTTATCGGGCTTTTTAAGTTTCATCCTCTGACACCTCCTTGCTTATAAACGCATACAGTTCACGTACTCTGTCAGCCCTGCCCTTGAGATGAAGCCAGCCGAAAAGAGCCTCAAGTCCCGTTGCGGCGTGGTACTCACCTACGGATGCATTCTTGGGTACCGAGCCGACGTGAGCATTGCGCCCTCTTTTATAAATCTCCGTTTCTTCCTCTGTAAGCACGGGAGCCACAGCACGGGCGGCTTTCGCCTGAGCCTGAGCCTTCACCCTCTTTACAGACATAGAATGAAGGTCCTTGACAGGTCTTTTGCCCTGCAAGGCAAGCTCCTCACGCACGAGAAGGCCGAAAACCGCATCGCCCACAAACGCAAGGTCAAGCGGGCTGAGAGCATCAGGATTCACGGCGCACGCATTATCGCCGTTAAAATACGAAGTCAAATTCCAGGTCATATATTGAAACGGTTTCTCCTTCTTGAATTCCTTTTTCAACGAGTGCCTCTATGATGCCTGAGGACTGAAGCACTCTCTGGAAATACTGCAACGATTCATAATCGTCCAGGTCTGTTCTCTGCAGAATCTTAAGCAGCCATTTTGCTTCCACGAAATATACACCGTCCTGCACGGAGATGTTGAAGCTTCTGTCCTCAACCTGTCTTTCAAAGAACGTTGCAGGTATTTTTTCGGTTTCATATCTCTTGATGGGTGGAAGCGTGCCGAGCATTTCCCACACGGCATTTATAACCTCTCTTGTTCCCTCGGTAATGGGGGCACACATAGTAAGGAATTTATAACCCTTACCTTCAATATAACTGCGCAGTCTTTCAATCTGCTCATCCTCGGCAAGGTCAATCTTATTGGCAACAACAATCTGCGGTCTCTGAGCAAGCTCAGGGTTGAACTTCTCAAGCTCAGCGTTGATTATTTCAAAATCTTCAATGGGGTCTCTGCCCTCGCTGCCTGCCGCATCAAGAATATGAACAAGCATTCTGCATCTTTCAACGTGGCGGAGGAATTCGTGGCCGAGACCTATACCCTCGCTTGCACCCTCAATAAGACCGGGGATATCTGCCATAACGAAGGAGCTGCCCTCACCCATACTTACAACACCGAGCACGGGAGTGAGGGTTGTGAAATGGTAATCCGCAATAATGGGCTTCGCCTGGCTTACAACGGAAACAAGAGTTGACTTGCCTACGTTGGGGAAGCCGAGCAGACCTACGTCTGCAAGAAGCTTTAACTCAAGAGTTACTTCCCATTCCTCGCCCGGGATGCCGTCCTTGGCAAAGCGGGGAGCCTGACGGGTCGGGGTTGAAAAATGGTCGTTACCCCAGCCGCCTCTGCCGCCCTTTGCGGCGATGAAAGGCTCGTCATCACTCATATCAGACATAACCGCGCCGCTTTCAACCTCACGGATAACAGTACCTCTGGGCACTTTGATGATAAGGTCCTCGCCGCGTCTGCCGTTTTTTCTTCCGCCTGAGCCGGGCTCACCGTTTGGAGCCTTATACTTGCGCTTATAGCGGAAATCGGCAAGGGTGGAAAGGTTATCGTCAATCTGGAAAACGATGTTGCCTCCCCTGCCGCCGTCGCCGCCGTCGGGTCCGCCTGCGGCTACGTACTTCTCTCTTCGGAAGCTTACGGCACCTCTGCCGCCGTCGCCGGCTTTGATTTTAATTTTAGCAATATCTACAAACATAATTCTACCTGCCGTCAATAAATTTCTTTTAATATTATACACATATATTTCCAGATTAATTATAATGCAAAGCATTTGATTTTACAAGACGTTGATTAAACAAATATCCCGCACCCAAAGGGTGCGGGAATGTTGAATTTATTCAATTTATACGCCCGAATAAGCGGAGAAGCCGCCGTCAACGGGGAGAATAACACCTGTGATGAATCCCGAATACTGCTCGTCACAGAAGAAAAGGAGCGAACCGCTCAGATCCTCGGGAGTGCCGAAGCGGCGCATAGGAGTGTGGGAAATAATCTTATCCGAACGGGGAGTAAGAGAACCGTCCTCTTTAAAAAGAAGAGCCTTGTTCTGATTAGTTGCAAAGAATCCGGGAGCAATAGCATTAACTCTGATGCCTGCGCCTGCAAAATGAACCGCAAGCCACTGAGTAAAGTTTGAAACGCCTGCCTTTGCTGCTGAATAAGCAGGAATTTTGGTAAGAGGCTTGAATGCATTCATAGAGGAGATGTTGAGAATGCTGCAGTTTTCCCTGCCTATCATATCCTTTGCAAAGCACTGAGTGGTAAGAAGAGTGCCGAGAATATTGAGATTGAAAACAAACTCAATACCGCTTGCATCAAGGTCAAAGAAGGTCTTGAGGCCCTCTGCTCTTGCATCAAGGTCACCGTCCTCAAAGAGCTCTTTGTCAGTTGTGCCCTTGGGATTGTTGCCGCCTGCACCGTTGATAAGGATATCACAGGGTCCGAACTTTTCGTTTACGGTTTTTCTTGCATTTTCAAGGCTTTCAGCCTCAAGCACATTACAGCCTACGGCAATAGCCTCGCCACCTGACGCATTGATTTCATCAGCAACGCTCTGTGCGGACTCCTGACGAAGGTCAAGCACTGCAACCTTTACGCCAACCTTTGCAAGATCCTTTGCAAATCCGCTGCAAAGCACTCCGCCGCCGCCTGTTACAACGGCAACCTTGCCCTTTAAGTTTTCATGATTCATAAAGAATTCCTCCGTTTTATTATAAATACACTTTTTCTCCTGTCTGTGACGAGCGGTATGCCGCAACAACTATTTTTGCCGCATTTCCGCCGCTGAAAGCGTCAATCTCAAATTTTCTCCTGCTTGCAATACAATCGTAAAAATCGTTGATAAGCGCCGAATGGCCTGAGCCCCAGTACTGCTTACCCTTTACAGTGCCTGCCTTTGCAGACCTGCTTACTATATCGCCCTCGGACGTAATTTCAAAAAGACGCTCGCCCTCAGCCCTGAGTGTTCCGCTTTCAAACGCAACCTCAATAATAACGGGTGCATTTGAAGAATAAGCGGTTGTACCGTAAAACACGGCCGAAGCTCCGCTTTCAAGCTCGAAAAGTATTGATGCGGTATCCTCGCCCTCAATAACATCCTTCAACGCAAAATTCCCTACCTTTGCAGTAAGTGCCGTGCACCTGCCGCCGATTTGTTCAATCAGGTCAAGGGTATGAATCGCCTGATTTATAAGAAGACATCCGCCCTCTTTTTCGAGAGTGCCGTGCCAGTCATCAACGTAGTAGCCGCTTCTTCTGTCCCACGTAACGAAGGCTCTTATACCTTTGAGCTTACCCATTGATCCGTTTTTTACGGTATCAATAATCTGCCCTACGCAGTCATTGTATCTGTTCTGAAAGCAAACGGCATAGGATGCCTCGGATGCCGACTGGACGGCACGAAGCTGCTCCACTTCTTCATCGCTTATAGAACAGGGCTTTTCGCTGAGAACGTTAATATTCTTACCTAAAGCTGTTACGGCATACGGGGTATGCAGATAATGCGGAGTGCAGATATGAACGGCATCGGGCTTTTCCTTTTCAAGCATTTCCTCATAAGAGGTGTATGCGTTTATACCGTATTTCTCAGCAAATTTCTCAGCCCTTTCGGGTCTGATATCCACTGCCGCCACAAGCTCGGTCAACGGATTTTCATCCACCGCCGCAAAATGCAACCTTGAAATGTTACCGCAGCCAACTATTGCAACCTTCATATCTTTTCCTTTCTCAGCTTCCGAAGGTACTTGACATATCTCCCTGAACCTGATTGCTGACAGTCTTTTTATAGGTTGAATTGTTTATTTTTTCCTGAAGCTTTGCAAAGTAAACTTCTTCATCTACCGGGATTTCCACCGCACAGCCGAGCCATGAGGAAAGATGAGCCGCATTGGATATCGAAAGACCGTTGATGCCTTCCTCGCCCTTTGCCACAAGCTCTTCTCCTCTGAGAATGTTGGCGGTGAAAGCGTTTACAACCGCACTGTGCTGCTTGTTGAGACCGTCGGTTTCAACGTCAATCCATTCGCCGTCAAGTCTTCCGAAGCCTTCCTCAGCGTTTGCACAATGCTCCGCTGTGCTGCCCTCAAGCTTATACATTCTCAGCTTGCCGTCCTCGCATACAAGCTTTGCTTTATCAAGAGTTATTTCAAAACGGTTTGTGCCGGGGCAGTCACCTGTTGTGGTAACGAAAACGCCCGTTGCGCCGTTTGCGTATTCAGCGTAGATGCTTACGTCGTCCTCTACCTCAATATCGTGCCACTTGCCCTCGTGGCAGACTGCCTGCACCTTAACGGGAAGTCCGCAAATCCACTGCCACAAATCAAGGTTGTGGGGGCACTGATTGAGAAGAACTCCGCCGCCCTCGCCTGACCAGGTTGCACGCCATCCGCCTGAATTGTAATAAGCCTGAGTGCGGTACCAATCGCTGATAATCCAGTTTACTCTTCTGATTTCGCCGTATTCGCCGCCCTTTACGATTTCGCGCATCTTGCGGTAAAGGCAATTTGTTCTCTGGTTATACATAATTCCGAAGCTCAGTCCGCTCTTTGCGGCAGCCTCGTTCATCTCTCTTACCTGCTTTGTGTAAACACCTGCGGGCTTTTCGGTAAGAACGTGAACGTTCTTGCTGAATGCATACTGAGCAATTGGAGAATGGTCATAGTGAGGAGTTGCGATGATAACGCAGTCACACTCTCCGCTGTCAATGAGTGCCTCGGCAGAATCAAAAGTCTTTACTCCGTAAAGGAGCTTCTTTGCCGCATCAAGCCTTGCAGGGTCGATATCAGCAACAGCGGTGATTCTCATTTCGCGGTGCTTGCCCTGAAGGTTCATATTGATATGCGAAGTACCCATATTGCCTACACCGATTATTCCGTAGCGCACGGGCTGAATCTTTGCAAGAACGTCCTTGATTGCGCCGCAAGCCGCACCGAAGGAAGCGTTTCTGTCAGGATAAGTGAACTCGGAATTCATCTTACTTGTAACCTTATCATCGTGTTCAAGGTCCTTAACACCCTCAAACACCATAAGATGAGGCTCAACGGAAAGGATGAAAGCCTGTTCCTTTTTATCAACGTCAGCAAGGATTTCGGGGATTCTGCCGTCACCCATACCTGCAGGTACTATAGTTTCGCTGGCGGTGCGTACATCCTTGATGTGGAAATAAGTGATATATTCTTCAAGAAGCTTGAAGCCTGCATAAGTTTCAACACCGCAAAGCAGATAGTTTGCAGGGTCAAAAATGCAGCCGAGCTTCTCGCCGAATTTTTCAGCAAGAATAAGGCAACGCTCAGGGATATCACCGTAGATTCCTCTTTCGTTTTCGTGGCAGCAGAGCACGCCTCTTTCGTAAGAATACTCCGCCATTGCGCCTACTCTGCGGATAACTTCATCCGTATACTGGTTTGCATCCTCACCCTCGGGGATGTAGAAGCTGAACATTCTTATATATTTTGTGCCGAGAACCTTTGCAACCTCAACCGTGGTTTTGAAAGCTTCAAAATGAGGCTCAAAATCATCGGTAATCATAATCTTGCCGTAGTGGGAGCCGATTGAAGAAACCTTCAGACCGCCCTCATCAAGCCTTGCTTTGAGAGCCTCTGCTTCTTCAACTGAAAAATCGGAAATATTCTTGCCGTCACAGTTTCTCAGCTCAACAAATTCTATGCCGTTCTTTTTACAAGCCTCAATCTGCTCGCTTATGCTCTGTGATGCTTCGTCCGCAAAGGCAGACAGGAAAAACTTTGCCATAATTTTTGCCTCCTTAACAACGTTGCGTTGCTTTTATTCAGTATAATTTTACCACAGATGATATAAAATGCAATAAAATAGTTATATTTATTTATAAATTAAGGGAATTTTTATGCGGTTGAATAATTCTACCGGCTGTTGAAAACGCTTCAAGAATCAGGTTATTGCCATTGGCGGAAAAAGTGTTATTATGTAAATGCAGGCAGCGCTGCGGCAACTAAAAACGGAAGGTGACAGTATGACAGTTTATTTTGGAGAAAACGTAAAAAAACTCCGCAAGGCAAAAGAGCTTACTCAGGAAACTCTCGCAGATTTTCTCGGCGTATCCTTTCAGGCTGTAAGCAAATGGGAAAGGAACGAAAGCTACCCCGATATAACAATGTTACCCGCAATTGCCGCCTTTTTCGGCGTTTCGGTTGATTTTCTGCTTGGCATTGACATAATGGAAAACGATAAAAAAATTAAGGATTACTGCGATAAATACTCCCGCCTGTGGAATGAAGGAAAAGTAGCCGAGGTAAGGGACATTATGAAGCAGGCAGTTGCCGAATTTCCGGGGAACTTCGACCTTCTTTCAAAATATATGAATGCCCTTATTCAGGCACAGCATAGCGATGAGTACATCATAAGCATCAGACCCGAGGTGCAGAAAATCTACGACAATATACAGAACCACTGCACTGTTGACAGTATAAGAATATGGGCAAAAAAGCTTATGTGCCGCTATCTGCGCGACTTAAGCCTTATTGACGGCAAAAGATTTGACATTGCCGATGCGGAGAAAATCCTTGAGCAAATGCCGATTATGCAGAACACAAGAGACTATGAAGCGATGTATATGTATCCGAACGATGATGAGAAGCGTGCGGCGGCCTGTGCAAACGGAATTTCCGAAATGCTCCGCCTTTTCGGTGAAATTATGAACAGAAAATACAAGAACTTCCTTGATGCTGACGGTGATATTTCCGAAGCGTATATCAACCTCGTTGAAAAGGTTATGCCCGACGGCGACTATGGCAAGAGCCATTATCTTATGGTAATAAACCATCAGCGCCTCGGTGTCAAGAAATATCTTGCAGGCGATGAAGAAAGCGCCCTTGAGCATTTTGAAAAAGCTGTAAATCTCGCAAAAAGCTATGACGAAATGCCCGATATTCTCATTCACACTTCAAGCGCCGTAAAAGGGCTTGAATTCAACAAAACAAAGGCATACCGCTTCTGGGAAGGATCGTTTTATGAAGACGTGAAAGAAGGTCTTATAAACAGGCCGCAGCTTTCAGACGAATTCAAAAACAGTGAAAAATTCAAAAAAATTTTAGGTTAAAAAAACGGCTTGCAAAGGATATAATCCGATGCAAGCCGTTATCTTGTTTTCAGGGATTAATAATTGTCAGCCTTTACCTCAAAGTATGCCTGAGGATGAGCGCAAACGGGGCAAACAACGGGAGCTGTTTTGCCTACGTGGATGTGACCGCAGTTTCTGCAAATCCATACAACCTCTTCGGTCTTTTCAAATACGATGCCGTCCTCAAGATTCTTAAGGAGAGCCTGATAACGCTCCTCGTGCTCCTTCTCGATATCGCCTACCATCTTGAAAAGAGCTGCGATTCTTGTAAAGCCTTCCTGCTCTGCAACCTCTGCGAATTCCTTGTACATTTCGGTCCATTCATAGTTTTCGCCTGCTGCTGCATCCTTAAGGTTATCCATTGTACCGGGAATTGCACCGTCATGGAGTTCCTTAAACCAGATTTTTGCGTGTTCCTTCTCATTGTCAGCGGTAAGCTGGAAGATAGCCGCAATCTGCTCATAACCTTCCTTCTTAGCCTTTGAAGCGTAGTAGGTATACTTGTTTCTTGCCTGTGACTCGCCTGCAAATGCTGCCATAAGATTGGCTTCTGTTCTGCTGCCTTTGAATTCCATAATTTTATTTCCTCCTTGTATTTTAATTATATTTATATATTTACCTTTCGGTCAAATAAACGCATTAATGTTGCTGATAATATATTCCGCCGCGGGAGCAAAAATATCCGTATTTTCAGTCAATTTTTTAAATTGAGCATCCTCTTTGGCAATTTTATCAGCGATAAGGGACGCCGTTTCATTGTCAGAATCGTATGCATCGTACTCGCTTTCAAAAATCTCCGAAAGCTCGGCAGGGTATATTTTTTTAACCATGCTCAACGCATACTCGGTAAGCGGCTTGCCGTTTATTTTGAAAAACTCACTCAGAGCCTCTCCGCCGTCCTCAAAAACAAAATAAAGCGAATAAATCTCTTTCTGACAGTCGTTGAGAGAATTGAATTCCTCAAGAATATTTTCAGATTTTTCGATTCTTCTGCAAAGATTGAGCGCAACACCCTTGAAAAGCTTTTCAGGCTGTGCGGACCCTGCAAGCTCAGGGGTAAGATTTTCAAACTCTTTTCTCAGCTTTGTGTCAGCCTCAAGCTTTGCTATTATTCTGTTGTTCTCGGCAGAGCGCTTTGAGAAAGCTCTGCCCGCCTTAACCAGCACGAACAGTGCTAAAACCGCAAACGCTATAAGCAAAAGGGCAAGCCCTATGTGCTCACTGAAAAACGCAAAAAAATCTCCCATATTTTAACCTTCCCTGCATTACATATTTTTGTAAATATCGCCTTTTTTTATTCCCGTGATTTTTGCCGCCTGCTTTGCCGCTTCGCTTCTCGGCATACCCTGCGCCGCAGCCTCGCGCGCAAGCTCAACGGCATCTTCAACGGTGTATTCCTTTTCCTCTTCGGGCTGAGCGCCCTCGATTACAAGCACGATTTCACCCTTAAGCGAGCCGTCAGCGTATTTTTCACTCGCCTTTGCAAGGGTAGTTCTTATAACTTCCTCGTGGATTTTTGTGATTTCCCTTACTATTGCAAGGTTACGGTCACCCAAAGCGGCATATAAATCCTTAAGAGTTGCAGGCAGCTTGTGGGGTGCTTCATAAAACACCATAGTGCGCTGCTCGCGGACGATTGATTCAAGATGATTCTTGCGGCTGAGCTTGTTCATACTCAGGAATCCCTCAAACGTAAACCTGCCCGAAGGCATTCCCGATATTGCAACCGCCGTTGAAAAAGCGCACGGACCGGGCACAGCCTCAACCTTTACCCCGTGCTCGTGGCACAGCCTTACAAGGTCCTCGCCGGGGTCGGAAATTGCCGGCATACCCGCATCGGTTACGAGCGCACAGCTCTGACCTTCAAGCAGACGGGCAAGGATGTTTTCACCCTTTTCAAATCTGTTGTGCTCGTGGTAGCTGACAAGGGGCTTTTTTATTGAAAAATGATTAAGCAGCTTTAATGCAACTCTTGTATCCTCTGCGGCAATAAAATCACAATTCTCAAGAGTTTCAAGCGCTCTGGGCGACATATCACCAAGGTTGCCAATGGGAGTTCCCACAACGTAAAGCGTTGCGCTCACTTATCTTCACCTCTGTTTTCAAGCAGATAATCGGCATAAATCACCTTCATCTCAGGGGAATACTCCTTCCCCTCATATACGGCAAGCTGAGGCTCTACCGTCATACCAGGTTTACCTCCGCGCCTGCCCTCAACAAGCACAAGCCACGGCTTGCTCCAATGATTTTTGCAAACGGTTCTCATACGTTTCGGCTCAATCCCCGCCTGACGCATTGAGCAAAACAGCTCACACAGACGCTCGGGGCGCAGGCAAACGCAGAATTTACCCGAAAAATTAAGCAGAGAAGCCGCAGCCGCACATACGTCGTCAAGTGAGCATTCAATCTCGTGTCGTGCGATTTTCTGAGCCTTACCCGTGCTTTCAATACCTGCACCTGCCGCTTTATAAGGCGGATTCATCGTTACAACGTCAAAACTGCCGAGCGGAAGCTTTCCTTTAAGCGAACGCAAATCAGCATTTAGCACGGTTACACGCCCTGCAAGGGAATTAAGCTCTACCGCCTTTTCAAGCTGACTGCACGCCTGGGGCTGAATATCAACCGCAGTAATTGCACCGCCCTCTTTTTTGCACCACAGAAGCGGAATAATTCCGCATCCCGTGCCGAGGTCGCAGCAGACCGCTCTTTTTGACGGTGCGGCAAAATCGGCAAGCAAAACGGCATCCGTGCCGAAACCGTGCTCAGGCGAAACAACTGCAGTTATCCCCGAGCCGAGATATTCATTGCGCCAAGATTCCATTTTACCCTCCGATAACTTATTTATTTTATAATTATAACAGTTAAAATTAAAACTGTAAACCACAAAATTAAAGAAAACTCTTGAAATTTCCTGCACAACGCGTTAAACTGTACCAACAGCCCGTAAGCACACGGGGATATTCACACCATGAAAAGGCGGAATTGATTATGACTTACAAATACAAAACCAAAGGCACCTGCTCTATGTGGATTGATATTGAGATGACTGGCGACGTTATTGAGAGCGTACGCTTCCACGGCGGATGCGACGGCAATCTCAAGGGAATCTCAAGTATGGTAAAGGGAATGAACGCTCAGGACGTTATAGGCAAGCTTGAGGGTATACGCTGCGGCTTCAAGCCCACCTCCTGC
>JAZNUP010000107.1:0-2017 GCA_045592385.1 Acutalibacteraceae bacterium | reverse complement strand
TCTTATCTCAGCATTATCCGCCTGAGACACAGCGACACCTCCTGCCATTTAATAAAAATAATAATATTTAGCAATATTAAAAATATTATATAATAATGCGCCGAATTATTCAATACTAAATTGAACAATTCAGCGCAGTTTTTTCAATATTTTTATTATTCGTCAAACAGTGACTCGGCAAGCATAAAATTTTCGTGTCTTTTTGCCTTTTCTTCCTGCGTTTCAAACACAAAATCATACTCACCGTTGAGCGAAATAACACTGCCCTCCCGTACTCCGTCAGGCAGAATGGCAACGGGAATACTCAGCATCCCCATACCCTCATCAAAGCAGACGGCGATACCGTTATCCTCAATTCTGTCAACCGTCAGCTTCATCAATCCATCTCCCTGTTTGCATAATCAATCTCATATTTTTCACCGTCGGAGGTTATAACTATATCCGAACAAAGGTCAGTGCGGTAAATTTCCTCGGTATGCTTTTTAATCCTTTTAAGCGGCTTATCGTGAGGATGGTCGTAATCATTATCAATACCGCAGGAAATAACCGCAATTTCGGGAGTGACCTTCTTCAAATAATTGGCACTTGAGGACGTGTAACTGCCATGGTGACCCACCTTGAGAACGTCGCAGTCAATATCCGCACCGGTTTCAAGGATATCGTTTTCTTCATCAATTTCGGCATCACCCTGGAAAAGGAAAGAACTTTCACCGTAATCAACGCGCACCACTACTGACATATTGTTGAGATTTTCGCTCTGATTTACGGGGCCGAGAACGGTCATAACCGCATCGCCGAGCGCATATTCACTGCCCGCTTTTGCGGCAATAACCTTTGCCTTGGACGCTTTGACCGCCTTGAGCAAATCCGAATAAATGAAGTTGGAAGGAGTGTTGACCTCGGTGAGCCTCGGCATTATCACATTTTTAACCTTAAATGCTTCAATCACTTCATCAAGTGAACCCACGTGGTCGGAATGAGGGTGCGTGGCAACCACGTAATCAAGCTCATCAACACCATAGTTGTGTAAATACTCAATTACGTTATCCTCGTTGCCTCTTTCGCCTGCATCTATAAGCACGGTATACTCGCCGCAGACTATAAGCGAGCAATCGCCCTGACCTACATCAATAAAATGCACTGCTATACCGTCGTTTTCGCTGCTGCCCTCAATAATCTGAGCGGATTCATATGCTGAATTAAAAGCACTTGACACCTCGTCATCCGTTGTGCCGCCCGAATTATCCGCATTGATATATTCGGCAACCGTCAGGGCAACGGCAACAACAAGAATAACAATCAGATATACCAGCTTACTTTTTCTTTTTTGTTCCCTGTTTGTATGATTTCTGCTGTTGTTTTCTTGCATATTTGCCTCCGTTTTTATTGTTGGAATAATTACGCTGAACAGCGCCTGAATTCCTGGGGCGAATCAGGCATTTTTCATCAAAGCCTATCAGATCAGCTCTGCCCGCTTTGCGCAACGCCTGCTCGGCAAGGTCACGCTTTTCAGGTCTGAAATACTGAAGCAATGCTCTTTGCATAGCTTTGTCCTGCGGAGTTTTTGCCACGTAGACCTTCTCCAAAGTATACGGGTCAAGCTCAGTGTAAAACATACAGGTAGATACCGTTCCGGGAGTAGGATAAAAATCCTGAACTTGCTCGGGATGCATATTTTCCCGTTTCAGAAAGAGAGCCAACTCAATTGCATCGTGAATCGTGCTTCCCGGGTGAGATGACATCAGATACGGTACCAGATACTGCTTTTTTCCCATGGATTTCGTCAATTCCATAAATCGATCACGAAACTTTGTGTAAACGTGAAACGAGGGCTTTCCCATATATGACAAAACGTGATCGGAGCAATGCTCGGGGGCAACCTTCAATTGACCGCTGACATGATGGCGGACCAGCTCCTTGAAAAAGGCTTCATCGGGATCGGCAAGCAAATAATCAAATCGAATCCCGGAGCGGATAAATACTTTTTTAATACCGGGAAGCTCGCGTAGCTTTCTTA
>JAZNUP010000106.1:0-16444 GCA_045592385.1 Acutalibacteraceae bacterium | reverse complement strand
GATTTGACACCTTTGATGCAAACAAGGTTTTTGACGGTGGAATAAGCTTTGATTATCTTGAAGCCTATGTAAAGCTTAATAAAACGAAGTTTATCGTTGCCGCTGTTTGTGTTGTCGCCGCCGCGGCAATCCTCACCGCCGCCGTTGTTGTAATCAAAAAGAAAAAGCGATAATTGAAAGGTGCGGGTGTAATACAGCAACACTGTATTCCCCACAAACTTAAAGCATTTAAATGCTGAAGATTTTTATTATGGAGGCGATGCCTGGTGAAAAAAACAATCAGTTTAATCTTATCCTGCCTTATGTTAATAACAGCCGCTTATCCTGTCGCTTGTGCTTTTGTTTTGGATGATAACGGGTATGTTCGTTCTGTTAATGCACCTTATGATGATACATATTTTTCTAAAGACGGAAAATATATATTTTACATTGACAAAGATACCAACGAAATCGGTTTTGTAGGAACCAATGAAAAAGACATAACCGTTCTTGAAGTCCCCGAAGAAATTGACGGATATACTGTTACATCTATATGTTCTGTAAATATAAAAAGTCCAAGCGTAACAAGAATCAAGCTTCCTGATTCCCTTCTTTTCTTGAACGAAACAAATTGGTATGCTGAGCCTGTTCCTGTTTGCATGGTTGATTTGAACGAAGGTCTTGAGTCGATTTCGCATGGGGCGGGAAGCGATATAGACTATTATCCTCTTCGTGCAGATGAAGGAACAACGCTTTGCGACAACACAATACACTTAAAAACCCTTATTCTGCCGTCAACCCTTAAATATATCGGTTCTTACGGGATTACGAGAGGCTACTGCGAAAACATAATTTTTCAAAGCAACCCTGTAACAGATTTAAATTCAATAACCTACTGGGATTCCGAAGCTTATTATGATAAGTACAATACCGAAGACCCGTTAACTGAGCTTAACTGTTATTTTACAGGCGATGCCACAAATCTGAGCGAGTTCACTTTTAACCGCCAAATTGTGGAGTGGAAGCCTTTCGGACTTGATGAATTGTATGAAGAGCCTGAGGTTGATTATCCCGAAACATTCCCTTCAAAATATGTTACCCTTTATAAAAAGCCAAACGCACAGGGATTTGAGAAATTTACTGAAAATTATGACAACATATATATAAACGAACGCACAGGAGGAATGGAAATCCCCGAATACACCGTCAAGGAATACACCGAGGAATGGTGGCACGATTTGGCGGAGATTGAGGAAGTTACTATGACCGCCGAGGGAATGAGCGAGAAAACCGAGCAGGTCGGAAACGTCCTTTCCGATTCTGCAAGGAAATATCTCAGCCACGAATACGAAAAAAGTGTAAAATCGGGCGAAAAATTCACCGTTTCCTCTGCCTTTGCCCCCTCGGATGCCTACGATGACCGCACGTTCTTTGTATCAATGGATGAAACCGTAGCCACGGTTGATACCGAAACGGGCGAGGTTACCGCCCTTAAAAAAGGCACGGCGAGAATCCGCTGCGTTGCCGCCTCAGGTGTTTTCTCCGACTGCATCTTAAAGGTTGACGGCGGCGACAACACCAACGGTATTTGCTTGCCCACTAAACTTTTTGAATATGCAACTGATGCAAATCAGACCAAAACCGTACCTGATTCAACCGCAAATCAGACCAAACCAACTGATTGGAAAGAATTTTTCTTTGCCAATAAGCTTTACATAATCATCCCCGTCGCCGCCGCGGCAATCCTCACCGCCGCTGTTATTGTAATCAAAAAGAAAAAGCGCTGACGGTTTGATTTTTCCAAACAAATTGAAACGCCCCTGATTTACAGCCGTAAATCAGGGGCGTTGATTATTATGTTACGTAATTATCAATAGTGAGCCGCGCCGCATTCGCATACGGGGTTTGCTTTGAAAACGAAGAGGAAGAATCTTACGATTGCCCAGATGAAGCCCATAAAGCCGCCCTTATGGCACATATGCTCGCAGAGGATTTCGGGGGCTGTTTCGTTTATTGTGATTCTGCCTTCGCCCTCGGGGTTGCCGTATTTATCAGCAGGAATTTTACCGCCGAGATTCTGAGTGAGATACATAATAAGCATTTCACCGTCCGTGCTGTTAGCGGGGCTGATTACCCTTGCATCCTTGAACATGGTGTAGCCGTCGCCGTTATTTGCAAGAAGATAGGTTGTGCCTACAACGCGGTATTCACGGTCAAGCTCAATCGGTCTGCCGAGGAACTGAACGTTGGTTACGCGGCGTTCCTTTGTTTCGTCAATTCTTATGAAGTTGCCAACCTCGTCAACAATAACGGGGCTTTCTTTATAAACGTCGATTTCATAAGTGAGTCCGGAGGAAACCTGAAGGAATCCGCCCGAAACCTCGGGAAGATTTCTTGCACCGTGCTCAAGGGCATCAACAATCTGCTGACCCGTAAGCAGAGCCACGCTGATATCGTTGCCGTGGGGTGTTACGTTCATAAGGTCGAGCCTTGAAACGTCACCCGGCTTGATAGTTGAACGCACGCTGCCGCCGTTGGCAAGGCCGATATCTGCGCTGAGAACGAAACAGAAGGCATCCGCAACAAAGTCACCCATATTTGTTTCGCCTACTCTTACAATCCATTTTCCGTTTTCATCCTGAGTTACAAGCTCAGCCTCTGAAGTGCCGATGGGGTCGCAAAGGTAAGCCATATCCTCTCTTATATCATCGAGATCACTTTCAACTATTTCGTAAAAACGCTGTGCGCTTGCGCCCATGGATTCAACGTCAATCGAAGCGGGGTCAACGTGCTTTACGGTAACGTCACCGTCCGCAGTGATAGTGATAGCGCCGAAGGCTACGAAGCTTCTGCCTGCCGAGGTGAGAATAACATCTTCGTTATTCTTGTTCTTATAAACAGCGTTTTCAATGACTTCTTCCGAATGAGCGTCTATGAAAACGTCAATACCGTCGGTGTTGGCGATAACGTCGGTGGATTTCCAGCCGTCGGGGCTTTCCATAATGCCGAGATGGCCTACGGCAACAACGATATCCGCGCCCGCTTCTTCAGCCGCATCAACACTTTCCTGTACGGTTGAGTAAAGGATTTCATTAGTCATATTTATGGGAGCGGTGGGGAAGCCGTAGAGGTAATTGCCGTTTTCATCCTGGAAATATTCGGGGGATGTTTTTGTGTAGGTTTCGGGGGTGGAGATGCCCACGAAAGCTATTTTTTCGCCGTTTTCGCCTTCCTTTATCACATAGGGATCGAACACGGTTTTGTTGTTGGAAAGATCGTAAAAGTTTGAGCAGATATACTGATGCTGAGCCTCGTTGTTGGCGATTTCAAAGAATCTGTCAATGCCGTAATCAAACTCGTGATTGCCGGGCACGGCGATATCGTAGCCGATTCTATTCATTATATCTATGATTGATGCGCCCTCTGTAAGAAGGCCTACAACCTCGCCCTGTATGGCGTCACCAGCGTCAACGGTGATGACCGTGTGGGCATCGCTCAGAAGCTCCATTTTGTATGCGGCAAAAGCGGAGTAATTATCAATTGCACAGTGAACGTCGTTTGTGTAAAGAATAACGGTATCCGGACCTGCCGCAAATGCAACGGGCAGCGCCGTTATAATCATAATAACGGCAAGAACAGCCGAAATTATTCTTCTGATTTTCATAGCATTACCTCCTCAAATCAATACAATGTGTAATCAAACAGGAAATCGGCACTTTCGCCTGCAATTCTCAGCGAAATGTATCCGGACGGATTCTCAAGAGTGAAGGACTGACTCAGCTCGTTGAGCTTGAATTCGTGAACTATTCTGTCATCCTCCAGCAGAACGATTTTAAAGTTGCCCGAATCAACGCGGGCGTGGTTAATTGTAATATCAAAGCGGTTGCCCGCGTAGTTGATGCCGTAAATCTCCGCAACACCTGTGAATTTATCCGATGAATAGGTGGTGGTGTTGGATATGGCATCGGTGGATTCCTTGAGATTAAGGGCGCCCGTGTCCAGATTGATGATGTTATCGTCCGTAATCGTCTGCAAAGCGAAATTATCCGCTCCGTTTGTGTCATCAATATGCTCAAGACCGTCGCTTAAAAACCAGAAACCGCAAACGGCAATAAGAGCAACTGCGCCGATGATGAGAAGAATCTTTTTTGTTTTTTCACTCATTTTAATCACCTTTGTTATTAAGTTTCAAGTTGCGGTGATATCAGTAGATTTCTTCGCCTGCCTGAGTATCGTCTGTGCTTTCCTCAGGGCCGTGGTCGGTGGGGTAGGGGTAATCGTAGGTGGGCATTTCACTGTTTGCATCGGTGCTTTCGGGCTCATCCCAGGGGGTGCCGATATCAAACGAAGTGTCCTCAGTGGTTTCGGGGGCTTTGTATACCTTGAGGGTTACCTTTGTGCCCTTATCGTAGGCGTTGCCTTCCATGGGACTTGCGGAGATTACCTCATTGTCCTCATAGCCCTCTTCATCCTCTACGTCCTTACGCTCAACCTCAAAGCCGAGTGAAACAAGGCGCTCGTAAACCGTGTCGTAATCCTGACCGATTATTTCAGCGGGGAGAGTAACCTTTTCCTTGCCCTTGCTTACGTAAAGCGTGATTGTTGTGCCCTCTATGACCTGAGTGTTTGCGGCAATGCTCTGGTTTACGATGTAACCGCTGCCCATAGTGTCGCTGTAAGTGTACTGCACCTCGAAGTTATAAAGAGAGGTGAAAACGGGATTGGACTGCACGTCAAGGTAGCTCTTGCCGTAGAAATCGGGCACGGGGATATACTGGGAATTGTTGCTCTGGGTAACAGAGGTTGAGGTTTCCTCATTCGTGCCGATTCCGAAATCGTCACGGAAAACGGTGAACACAAGCAACAGGAATACAAGCAGACCTGCCGCAATGCTTATGCCTGCCGCCTTGAGAGCAACGGAGCGGTCATTCTGCTTCTGCTTTGAAACAGCCTTTTTTGCGGGAGCCTTCGGTTTTTCGGCGGGAGGATTGATAACGGGAGCGATATTCTTTGAATAAAGCTCTGATTTGGGCGCGGTGGCTTCGGGGCTGCCCGAAAGCTCGGCGCGCAGACGGTCAATGGTCCTCGTTCTGTCTTCAGGCAGAATCTGAAGGGAATTAATAAGACCGTTTATAACAAATTCGGGGAGGGTTTCCGCAATTCTGCCGGGCACCATAAGACGGTCGTTTGCAACTCTTTCCGTAGCGTCTATGGGGTCGCTGCCGATAAGGGTGCGGTAAAGCACGGCGCCGAAAGCGTAAACGTCGGTCCAAGGACCCTGCTGACCCTCAAATCCGTACTGCTCAACAGCTGAATATCCGGGGTAAAGCTGAGCGTTGAGGTCGCTCCTGGCGGTGCGCGCCTGCCAGATGGAAAAGCCCGTGATTCTTATTTTGCCGTCCTTGCCTATAAGGAGGGTGGAGGGGGAAATTCCCCTGTGAATAATACCCGAGGAGTGGAGAGTGCCGAGGGTTGAAAGGATGGGCAGAAGGATAGCGATTGCTCTGTTCCACGAAACGCAGCCCGTTTTGCTTGTGAGCAGATATTCACGCAGGGTGACTCCCTCCACGTGATCGTGAATTGCGTAAAGAGTGCCGAAAGCATCAACAATATCGGTAACGTATATGAGTGCCGCAAGCCCGCGCAAGCGCAGAAGCTTGGACCAAAGCTCGTTGAAGCTCTGAAGGCAGTCGCGGAAAACCATCTCATGGCCGGGCATTATTTTAAGATTGGGGTCGGCGGTGGTTCTTGTTGAAATTCCCTCAGGGATGAATTCGCGTATATTTATCGCCTTTTTTTCCAAAAGATCCCAACCGATATAAGTTGCGCCCTCGCCGTTATAATCAAGCAGTTTACCTACAAGGTAACGGTTTGCGATTACGGTTCTTACGGGCAGGTACGGAGAAATCTGAGCAGAATCGGTATGATATCCGCAATAGGGGCATTGCTTTGCAGAGCCGATTTCTCTCATGCAGCTCATGCAAAGATTGTCGGTGCTTACCATAGTTCTTTCTCTCCTTTTCAATGAAAAGTCAAACGGGATACTTCCGCATATTACAAATAAATAATATCAAAATCAAGTCTGATTGTCAATGAAAGTGACAGCATTGTAACCTTTATGGTTATTTATTGGAATAATATATATAAAAATTTATATATTTAACAAAAGTTATTAAATTACAGTTAATAAATGTGGGTTACTCTTGAAAAGTCAAAAATGAATGGTATAATAGATAATGCGAAAAAATCGGAAAGTTTCAGCTTGATTTTAATATTATCGTAAAAGGAGCGTGAGAAAATGGCTTTTAAGGATAAGGTGAAGAAATTTTTTGCAGACCTCGGGCTTACCAAAAGGGATATTGCCACGATGTCGTCTGTTATGGCGGCGTTAGTGCTTGTTGTTTTTGTTTTTGCCAAGATTTATACGAGCGATGACCCTTCGGACTCTCAGGCAACAAACACGTCGGTTATTTATATGAGCCAGACCCGTGAGGACGGACAGATAGAGTTTTACACTATGATAGAGGAATACGTCAACGGCGGATTTTATGCCAGCGTAACCTACACTACCACCACTACCACCACCGAACCCACCTCAGAGGAAAGCACAACAGAGGAAGAGCCCGTCACCTCCGTTGTAAACGTTACGGATGCAAACGGTGAAACCGTTACCGATGCAGAGGGCAAGCCCGTTACCGAGATTGTGACCGTTACCACCACTTCCACAACCGAGCCCGCCACCTCTCACGTGCCCGTTACTGATGCAAACGGTGTACCCGTTACGGATGCTCAGGGCAAGCCCGTCACCGAGGTTGTAACCGTTCCTCCCACTACCGAAACCACCACTGAGGATATCTGGACAACGGAATCCACCACAAGCGGCAGATTTGACGTTGATATAATCCCTGAGTATTCCAACGAAAGCGGCACCGCCGCCACAATCGTCAATCAGATAAATAAAACAAGAGAGCAAGCAGGGCTTCCTGCGCTGAGAATGGATTCAATGCTTTCCACTTCAGCGAGAACCTACTGCCTCTCTCTTGCAATCCCTGAGAGCTTCGGCTCAGCCTCCGCTCCTGCAGGTTCATATTCAACTCAGTCCACCTCGGGCGGAGCTCAGCTTTATTCGTCAATCCTTGCCAATACTGCCGCCGCTACGGGCGAAAATCTTTCCTCAATCGGTGTCGGCGTTATTAAATATAAGGGCACATACTACGCTACCGTAGTTCTTGCTTAAATCCCTTTTGCGCCGTGCTCAAGGTAGGGCATAACTCCGCACGCTGCCTTGTAGAGATAAGCGTTTGCGCTGCGTACAATGGTTTTTATGCTTTCGGGCACGGGGGCATTGTTATCGAGATTTTCCGTTGCGTGTGACGGAAACGCTCTTTCCGAAAAGATTATAAAGTTCTGCAAAAGGCTCTTAACCTTAGGGCTTGCACCGCAAAGCCAGCTTTCAGGTAATTCACCTGCATTGACTTTGTTGATTATAAGATTGAACAGAGCAAGGGCAATCAAAAGCTCGTATGAATCATCCGATGTTCCCTGCGCCTGATATTCCTTTACCAACGCGCAGGCTCTGAACACCGTCTGAGTGCTCAGCTTTGAATCGTCGGGAATGTCGGAATCGGTATCAAAGGCTTCGTTGAAACCCGTTTTGCTCGAGGTCCTTCCAAGCAGGAAATCTGTTGTAACGTTGTAAAAGTCTGCGGCACGAACGAGAAAATCAAGCCCGCATTCTCTTATGCCGTTTTCGTAATGGGAAAGCAGAGCCTGTGAAATGCCGAGCTTGTGGGCAGCCTCTTTCTGGCTGAGTCCCGCATCCTTCCTCAGCTTGTTGAGATTGAGTGAAAACATTCTTTCCATAAAAACACTCCTCATTTTATACATCCTGTATAATAACATTATAAATCTTTTAAAAATCCTTGTATATTGCCTTTACAAACAAAAAAATATTGATTTTTTTATACAAAACGGAGAATTTATGAAATCTTACACAATCCACCTTATCAGAAACGCTCTTACGGATGAAAATCTGGAGGGCAAATATATCGGCCACACGGACGTTGAGCTCAATGAGCAGGGCGAAAGGCAGCTTTATCAGCTTAAGGAAGACGCTGTTTTTCCTCCCGTTGAGGCACTTTTCACAAGCCCTCTCAAGCGCTGCACAAAGACTGCCAACATCCTCTATCCCGAAAACAAGCCCATTGTTATCAATGATTTTATTGAGTGCAACTTCGGCGAGTTTGAGAATAAAACCGCTCAGGAGCTTGAGAAAAACGAGGAATTCAAAAAGTGGCTTATGGGTGAGGAGGGCTCAAGACCCCCTTACGGTGAGAGCAATGCAGAATTCTGCAGGCGCGTAACCTCCGCTTTTGAAAAAGTGGTTGACGGTCTGCTCAAAACAGGTACTTCCTCTGCCGCAATAGTGACCCACGGCGGTGTTATAATGGCAATCCTTGCCGCATTCGGCATCCCTGAGCTTTCAATGCATGAGTGGATGTGCCCGGGCGGCTGCGGATTTTCCGTAAGAGTTGATGCAAGGCTGTGGATGACCTGCAGAAAGCTTGAGGTTTTCAGTGAATTCCCCTTTATAAGAGAGGAAATGGAGGATTAACGTATGATTATTGCAAATCACGCCCACGTTTTCCCCGAAGAGATAAAGCCGTCCGCAACGCTTGAGCGCCTTAAAGAGCTTATGGATACCTGCGGTATTGACAAAGCGGTTGCATTCGCTCCCTTTGCAGACCGTTGCAGGGAATGCGGTATGGAAGAAAATCCTAACAAATGGCTTGCGCGTACCATAAAAGGTGACGGCGATATCATCGGCTTCGGCACCGTGGATTTTGAACGCGGCGACCTTAAGGAGCAGGTTGATATGATTGCCGACCTCGGCTTCAAGGGGATCAAAATGCATCCGCCGTATCAGGAATTCAGAATCGACGGCGAGGAAGCGTTTCAGGTATATGAGCGTGCGCAGGAGCTGGGTCTTTTCCTTTCATTCCACTGCGGAATGCACTGGCACCGTATAAAAGATAATCTCCCCATACTTTTTGATGAGGTTGCGTGGAATTTTCAGAATCTTCGCTTCAGTATGGAGCACATCGGCGGCTATCACTTTTTCAGGGATTCCCTTGCCGTAATGTGCAATAATTCAAGGGGCGGAATTCAGCCCCGCGTTTTCGCAGGCTGGACCTCCGTGAGCAACCGCAACGGTATGACCGGCTGGGCACTCACAGACGAAGAGCTTGAAACCGTTATTCTTCAGACGGGCGAGGATTCAAGCATTTTCGGCATTGATTTCCCCTACAACAGTGCGGAGAGCATCAAGTGGGATATAGAGAGAATAAAGCGCCTTAATATTTCTGAGCAGGCGAAGGAAAATATCCTCGGCGCAACGCTTGCAAAAATACTTGGTATATAAAAGCGGCAGCGAGTGGATATGCCGCAGGAACATAAAATTACAGGAGAGAGAACAGAAAAATGAACGTTTACGATTTTGACAACACCATTTACCACGGCGAATCGGGAGTGGACCTTTTCAAGTATTTCCTTAAAAGAGACCCTGCGCTTGTTAAAAAGCTCCCCTGGGCAATCAGGCTCATTACGGATTACAAGCTTACCACAATGACTATGGACGACGTAATCAACAAGTACGCAGGTGTTCTTGAGCAGTACGGCAGAGAGAAAATCGGCGACCTTGACGAGCTTGCCGTTGATTTCTGGGATAAGCACAGCTACAAGGTAAAGCCCATGTATTTCCAGATGCGTCAGGATGATGACGTAATCATTTCCGCCTGCCTCGATTTCATTCTTAAGGAAATCTGTGAAAGGCTCAACATCAAGAATTACATCGGCAGTGAGGTTGATGCCGAAACCAAGTCCCTTATCAGCTTCTGCTACAAGGATAATAAGGTAAAGGCTTTCCGCAAGCACTATCCCGGCCAGGAGATTGACAATCTTTACACCGATTCCTTTAACGATCAGCCTCTTATGGATATCGCAAAGAACGTTTACCTTGTAAAGGGCAATAAGATTAAGAAAATCAAATAAACCGAAGGGGTTGGAAAAAAAGCGAAGACCGCATAAAACAATATAAGACAAGGGGTTCTGTGGGAATTAAATCCTGCAGAACCCTGAATTATTGCTCTGAAGTTAAAAATGAAGAAAAAGCAATCTTTTATGCTGCGTACAAACTTTGCCGCTCGGGGCACCTTTGTACGCCTTCGGGCAGGCATAGCAAGGCTGAAGCGTTGTTGTTACTCAGTTTGTCCGTTTCGCATTTTTTTCCATCACCATTAAAAAGGCAGTAAAAAAAACTTGCGCTTTTTTTACTGCCTCCATTGTTTGGGTTATTGAGTTTTTTCCTCTTTTTTCTTTGCCATTGAAAGCACGTTGATTGCTTCCTCCGGGCAGACGTTTCTGCACTCGCCGCAGCGTATGCAGTCAACACTGTTGGGCTTTTCCCACACGGGGATATCCAGCTTGCACGCTTTTTGGCAAGCCCCGCAGGAAATGCATTTTTCCTCGTTGATTTTATAGCGGTAAAGAGCGATGCGGTTGAAAAATCCGTAGATTGCGCCCAGCGGACAGAGGTATCTGCAAAATGGGCGGTAAACAAGCAGGGATAAAAGAATTATCACAAGCAGCACTGCTGTTTTCCACGTAAAAAGCCAACCGATTGCATCCCTGAAGCCGTCGCCGAGGGTGACAAGAGGTATTCCTGCACCGAGAGTGCCTGAGGGGCAAAGATATTTGCAAAACCACGGCGAACCCTGACCGATGATGTCGAGCACGGTAACGGGAAGAATTATCACAAGCAGCGCCAGAACAACGTAGCGCAGAGCTTTGAGGATTTTTTCGCCGGGCAGCTTTTTCAGCTTTTTGAAAAACGGAATTTTAAAAAGCAGATCCTGAACCAACCCGAAAGGGCACAGCCAGCCGCATACAAATCTGCCAAGGCATGCACCCACAACACTCAGAAAACCGAGGGCATAGAAAGCGAATTTATGATTTCTGCTTCCGAGAGTATTCTGCAAGGCACCTATGGGGCAGGAGCCCAGAGCGCCGGGGCAGGAATAGCAGTTGAGTCCCGGCACGCAGATATACTTGAGCTTGCCCGTGTAAATATCTCCCTTGGCAAAGCCCTTGATATATCCGTTTGTCAGCGCGGTCCAGCACAGCTGAACAATAAGGCGCAGATGTTTTTTTATTCTTTCAGCCAATTCCTATACACTCCAGACAAACCATTACGGATTTAATAAATACGGTATCCGCTTCACCGCCGTAAACTCCTATCGCCATAAAAGCCGCGCCCAGAGCAATCAGCAAAGCGGGAGCAATGAATTTTTTCATAGAATCACACCTGTTCGAGTAAACTGTCAACAATCTGAAGCCAGGTGTTTTTATCTCTTGCTCCGATATAAACTTCGCCCACCTGAACTCCGTTTTCATCAACAAAAATTGTTGTGGGAACAGCAGAAGAAAGGCTGTTGACTGCGGGAAGAAGGTCCTCGGAAAGTGCCATATGGGTGTAGGTTGCCTTGGTTGCAAGGATTATTTCCTCCGCGGTGTAGTAAGCCTGCTGGTCGTAAAGGTCGGTAATGATGCCAACAACCTGAAAGCCCTTTGACGCATATTCCCTGTGGATTTCACCGATGCCGGGCATTTCGTTTATGCAGGGTGAGCAGTAGGTTGCCCAGATGTTGACCATAGTAAGCTTTTTGCCCTTGAAAACCTGATTAGTGACCGTGTTTCCGTAAAGATCCCAGGATTCAAAGTTGCTGAGTATACCCTTGACGGGTCTTGTTGTTGTGACTTTGGTGGTAGTGGCAGTAGTGGGATTTGTTGTGGCGGTAGTGGGCTTGGCGGTGGTTGTGACTGTTTCAAGCGTTGTTTCAATAACCGCTTTTACCGTGGTTGTTATGGCTGAGGTCTGAGAAGCTGATTCCTCTTGCACTGAAGCTTCGGCTGTTGAAGTTTCAGACGTTGTCTCTTCAACGGCCGTCGGCTGAGTTGTTGTAACAGTGACTTTTTCTTCGGTGTTTCCTGCGCACGCGGCAAAAGAAAGTGCTATAAATACCGCCGATAAAATTGCTGAGATTTTTCTCATAATATACACTCCTTGTTTTTATAAAAGAAGTATACATCCGTTCAAGGATAAAGTCAACAAGCCAAAAAACGGAATATACAGTTGTTTGATGTTGACTTTTTCGTCTTCAGGAGTTACAATTTATACAATAATTTTTGGAGGTACACTAATGAAAAAACGTATCCTTTCCCTTGCTCTTGCTCTGTGCCTTGTGCTTTGCGCGGTTGTTCCCTCGCTTGCAGCAGAGCCTGACGGCGTTCTCCGTTTTGATGAAAACGGCGAGTTTAAAATCCTTCATCTTTGTGACTGCCAGGACGGCTATCCCGCAAGATGGGAAATGTTCACTTACTTCAATTATATGATTGATGAATACGACCCCGACCTTGTTGTTTTCGGCGGCGACAACTGCGTTTGCGAAGGCGAACACAAGCAGGCTGCTATTGCCGAGCTTGTAAAGCCCTTTGTTGACAAGGGCGTGTATTTTACCCTCGTTTTCGGCAACCACGACCATCAGCAGGGTGTTGATAACGATACTCAGCTCAAGTATTATCAGGAAGCAGGCGGCAAATACTGCCTCGCTTACGATGCAGACCCCGATCTCAGCGGTACTGCTACTCACAATCTTCCCGTTTACGGTCAGGACGGAAAGCTTAAGTTCAACGTATGGCTTTTCGATTCGGGCAACTACGTAAAGGATGAAAACGGCAAGGATACTTCCGATTATTCCTGCGTTCAGCCTGACCAGATTAAATGGTACAAGGATACCTACGAGGAGCTTGAAAAGGAAGCAGGCGGCACTGTTTATTCAGTAGCTTTCCAGCACATCCCCGTGCTTGAATCCTTTGATGCTCTTTTCGCAACCGTTCCCTTTGACCTTCCCCCTCTCACCGAAACCTACAGCGACGGTAACCACTACGCCGCATTCTTCCCCAAAACAAACGCATTCAAGGGTCACCTTATGGAGCCCACCTCACCCGGATATCACAACTACGGTCAGCTTCAGGCTATGAAGGATACAGGCGATGTGCTTGCAATCCTCTGGGGTCACGATCATATAAACAGCTACGAAGCAGAGTATAACGGAATTGATCTTATCAACACTCCCACCTGCTCATTTGAATCCTACGGCAACGATATCATCAGAGGCGGCCGCCTTATTACAATCTATGAGGACGACCCTGTTAACTATGATAACGAAGTAATCACCGTAAATGAGCTTGCTCTTCAGAATTCAGATTTCGCAAAGGAACTCGGAATCAGCCCCGTTACCGCAGTTTTCTGGATTGTAATTGACGCTCTTCTCCTTTTCCTCAAGAACATCTCAGCTCTTCTTGCTTGCGTAATGTTCTGGTAAAAAACAATTAAAAACGGTACGTCATCAGGAAAAAACCTGACGGCGTACCGTCTTTTTTTGCATATTTTATTCAGTAAGAACACAGGCGCAGAAGCCTTCCTTGGGACGGAAGCAGTAAACCGAAACCCTGCGGCCGTTGAGCTCGTTTATCTCGCGGATAACTCTGCTCTCGCCGTTTATCGTAACGTCGGCAAAAACCGTAAGCCAGTTGCGTTTGACTTCGGGGTCAAAAATCTCGAAAAACGAGTGGTTGACCATTGATTTGAGGGGTTTGCCCTCGTACTCGGACATTTTTGCGTTGCAGTAACGGAAAATAAAATCCATTCCCCGTCCGTTTTTGTCAAACACAAGCTCCACAAGGCAGAAGGGAAGATTCATAGCCTCAAGCACGGCGAAGCTGTCAAGCCCGAGCCGCCTTACGGGATTTTCATATTTTTTTGGTGCATTGCGGGCTTCACCAAGGGATTTTGCGGTTGTTTTGTGAGCGCCCGGGGTGCGCACTCTGCCCTTGAGGTCTCGCCCGTCCGCCATAGTGTAAATGCCGTTTTCAACCGAGACAATGTGGGGCTTTGCAACAATTATGCTTTTATTGATTCGTATAAAATTGCTTGCAGAAAGCTCAGCCTCAAGGTCCTTAATGTGAGCGTAATTTTTGCACACTCTGCCGTCAACAAGGAAAAACGCAGTCTGCCTGCCGTCGCGCAGGATATACATCAGTTCTTTTACTTTAATGTTATTTTTTTCAAAAAACTTTTTGAGCTTCTCGTCCATATTCTCATCTCCTGATTAGAATATACAACAGTAATTTATAAAAGTCAAGCTATGTTCCGAAAAGAACAATAAACTGACGTTAGAACAACATTTGTTGATTTTTGTCTATTCTTCGTGCCACTGCCTTTTCCAAAGCTTCTCAAAAATCAGACCGAGCTGAAGATTCACAAACTCAAAATCCGTTGCGCCGATATAGATTTTTTCAAGCTCGTCGTGAATTTCGCCTGCTTTTTTCAGGGAAGAAACCGCCTCGCCCATAAGCTCAAGCGCCGCTTTTTTGGAAAAAGAGAGCCTTGCCCTGCGCTCACGCACCGCATCGGTATCCGTGAAGCGCGAAACCCTTACGTATCTTGCACCCTCGATATGCACGGGGCACAGAAAATCCGAGGTAAAAAAGCCTGCGGATACCTCAGGGATTATGATATGCCTTACCGACCCTCCTGAAATCGCAGGGCTTTCGGTTATATCGTAGCCTTTTTCGAGCGCATAAAAGCGGATTTTATCAATAATCTGCCCCGATACCGCTGAGAAATCGTCAACAAAAACAACCGCGGTTTCAAGCGGCGGTGCGCCGTTGAAAATATAACCTTTCGGCGTTACGGCATCAAACAGCCGCCGTGTTACTTTGCTGTTTGAGCTTTGCGACGGGGAGGGCATCACCCTTGCGGCAAGGCGCGCGGCATAGCGCAGGGACTTTTGCGGCAGGGTGCAGTTTTTCTCAACCGCGGCGGCATCGCGGTAAATGCCGAAAGCGGCATCAATAAACCGCCTTGCTCTTGCGTGGTGGGTTAGGTTGGCATCGGTGAGGGCGGCGATTTTTTCACGCTGTGCAACAAGCTCGCCCTCCCTGAATCTGCCGAGGTTTATAATTTCCGCCGTGGCGCCGGGATATTTCGGCTCCAGCGTGTGCGGCGCGGTGCCGTCAACAACGCACGCTTTAAGCTCAGGGAAAATCACCGCATCAAGCGATTCAGGGTCCGAAGCACAGCAGATTTTTTCGCAAGGGATATCGTTTTCCGAAGCGCGCGCGGCAAGGGCTTTCATAAGAGTTGATTTTCCCGTGCCGGGACCGCCCTTGAGTATGTAGGTATACCACTCAAGGTCGTTTTGCGGTGTGAGAGCATCAAAAAGCGAAAAGAAATCGCCGCATCCGCTTGAGCCCAAAAAGTAACCGTTAAAGCTTTCATTCATAAGCACTCCTCCTCACCCTATAATATTCATTAAATCCGATAAGGTGAAAGGGGTTAACTTTTATCGCAATAAAATTGGCTTGTGCAGGATTTTACTCCCGTACAAGCCAATTATTGATTATATTTGTTTTTGGGTTTTGCTCAGTGAGACTGTCCCAATTGCTCGGATATTAAATCCACGCACTGCTCCGCCGTCAGATTTTCGCAGGTGACGGTTATATCCGCAAGCGCTTCATACAGCGGTGCTCTTTCTTCATAGAGCTCTGCAATGCTCATACCATCGGGCATTGCGATTCCTCTGGTGTGGATATTGTTTACGCGCCTTTCAAGCTCCGATACGCCTACCTTGAGATAAACGGTAACGGCATTGAGACCGAGCTTTTTCATAGCGTCGGTTGAGTAAACCGCACTGCCGCCCGTTGCGATTACGCAGTTTTCAAGCTGCGTTGAAGCGAGTACCTCGCCCTCGGATTTTATGAAACCGTCCACACCTTGCCTTGCGATAAGCTCGCAGAGGGAGCAGGAAAAACGCTTCTGGATAAGCAGATCGGTATCGCAGAAATCCATAAGCAGAGATTTTGCGAGCAGCACGCCAATGGTGCTTTTCCCTGCGCCGGGCATACCGATAAGAATTATATTTTTCATTTATTTCGCATCGTTTTCATCAAATCTGTCGCCGCATTCAGGGCAGAATTTGGGAGGATTCTTGGGGTCGTCGGGTTTCCAGCCGCATTTGTCGCACTGATAAAGAGGTGCGCCCTCAGGCTTTTTGCCGCCGCACTCGGGGCAGAATTTACCTTTGTTTACTGCACCGCAGGAGCAGGTCCAGCCTTCTTCGGCAGGCTTCTTTGCTCCGCATTCCGTGCAGAAGTTACCGCTTACGGTTGCTCCGCAAGCACATTTCCAACCGTTTGCAGGTGCTGCCTGTGCGGGTGCTGCTGCCTGCTGCTGTGCCATCTGCTGTTGCTGCTGAACACCTGCCTGATACATTGCCGCAGGGTTAAAGTTACCGCCTGCATTCATTGCCATACCCATGCCCATAAAGCCTGTCATTGCGCCTGC
>JAZNUP010000105.1:0-2422 GCA_045592385.1 Acutalibacteraceae bacterium | reverse complement strand
GCAGAACAGTTTAACTGGACAATCGGTTATCAGGGTGTAACCTTCTGTTTCAGTCCCTATGAAATTGCACCCTTTGCCGCAGGTCTTATTACCGCCACGGTTTATTTTGACGAATATCCCGAGCTTTTCAATAAGAAATATACGGTTGCCCCCGAATCCTATGCCGTAACACTTTCCGAATGGAACGACGTTGAGTTTGATATGAATCCGTCTGACGGTAAAAAAGATACAGTCAGCGTCGGTCTTTCATATTACACGGAAGAAGGCTCATACAAAGATATCAGTCTTAATCTCAACGGTAACGAATTCACGGTTGAAGATGTTTATGCTTTCAGTGCCGAATATTATCTTGTCAATTCAAACGGCAGATATTTTGTTTATCTTGTGCCACACGGCTATAACGATTATACAAACATTCTCGTTTATGACCTGAACGGCAATGAGATAAAAGAAGCAGGTGAACTTGACAGAACAGCTTTCGGCAGTCTGGTCTGGGAGGATGAAAACGAAGATACACATCAGGCGAAGCTTGCTTTTAATAATCCCACACAGCTTGTTCTTGAAACAACCTTTGATATTCTCGGAACATACGCTGCCGATAAAACCTACACCGTGAATTCCGAAACAGGTATGCTCGAATCAACAGATGAATTCTATACCATAGACAAAAGCTTCCCGTTCGTTCTTACATCAAAAGAAGCTTTCAACGTTAAAATTCTTCCCGATATGAAATCTGAACTTGTCAAAGCAGGTTCAGAGTTCACCCTTCTGCGTACAGACGGCAAAACGTACGTTGATACAAAGCTTGATGACGGCAGAGAATGCAGAATTTATGTTGAGAGAAACAGAACGGATTATCAGCTCTGTATCAACGGCGTTCCCGAATATGAGATTTTTGAAGAGATTTATTACGCAGGATAAAAAGGAGTTAATTTGAAATGATTAAAAAAATAACGGCAATTATGCTCGCTCTCATTACTGTTTTTGCAATGATGAGCATTTCAATGACTTCGGCATCAGCCGCAACAAAGGTTATTGAAATCAGCAAGTTCCCCTCAATCTATTACGGCGAAAGACTCAGAAGTTCAGATCTCACCCCTTGCTTCCCTTCGCTTGACTACAATCAGAAGCCATATTATTCGGTAATCATGTCAACAGAGGTTCCCAGTTGCGACGGCGAGATAGCTGACCCCGAAAAGGAATATTATGTGCTCACAACATTCTATATTGGCGGCTATGAGCTTCCTGCAGCTGATGAATTCAAGGTTGTATATGACGGCAAAGAAATACCCTGTTATAATTTCAGTTCCTATCTTCCCAGTGACAGTGCATATTATCTTTATAAACATGGCACTAACGGCAAAGCAATGTGCATTATAAGAATCAAACTCGGTGATTTTAAAACTCCCGGAACTGATATCAGCGTTATAAACGGAAAGGCTTCTGCTTCAAATGCGGTTATCGGCAACGTTGTAAAAATCACGGCAGATCAGATTGACGGTAAGATTTTTTATTGCTGGAATATCACAGGAGCAACCCCCGAAGATTATTATGATTCCGAAACAACGTTTACAATGGGAGTTTTCAATGTTTCTGCAGAAGCAGTTTACAAAGATTGTGAATGCAAATGCCATAAAGGCGGAATTGCAGGTTTCTTCTATAAGATTGTTCTTTTCTTCCAGACGCTTTTTGGCAATAATCTTGTCTGCGAGTGCGGCGCAGAGCACTAAAATTGAATGTTTTATCGGACGGCAGAGAAATCTGCCGTCTTTTTTAAAAAATTCAAAAAAGCATGATGAAAAACCGAAAATATATGATATAATTATATTTGTAAAAATCGGCAAACGGATGTGATATTATGAAAGATTTCAGCAAAGTTAAATTCAAATGGACCTTCCGTGATTATCAGCAGGCTGTGCTTCATAATTCGCAGAAGCATCTTAAAGATAAAAGAATACATATCGTTGCCGCGCCGGGCAGCGGTAAAACTATTCTCGGTCTTGAACTTGACCGCAGGCAGAATGCACCTGCGCTCGTTATGTCGCCGTCGGTCACAATCCGTCAGCAGTGGGGCGAAAGATTTATCGAGGCTTATTTGCCCGAAACCGAAAATCCTGATGAATATATTTCCTATTCGCTCACAAACCCCAAGCTCATAACTTCAATCACATATCAGGCGCTTCACGCTGCTTTCACAAAATGCGTTATGGAATCCGAAGCGGATGAAGATGAATTTGAAGCCGAAGAAACGCAGGATTTCAGCGATATCAATTTGCTTTCCGAAATCAGAAAGACAGGCATAAAAACAATCTGCCTTGACGAGGCGCATCACCTCAAAAGCGAGTGGCAGAAGGCTCTCGAAAAGTTTGTTGCAATGCTCGGTGACGGTGTTACAATCATCGCTCTCACCGCAACGCCGCCC
>JAZNUP010000104.1:0-4561 GCA_045592385.1 Acutalibacteraceae bacterium | reverse complement strand
CATCCTGCCCAATATACTTATCGGCTGTATTATTCGCAACGGCAAGATCATTTTCCCCGGCGGCGATGACGTAATGATGGAAAATGACAGTGTAATCGTTGTTACGGCAGACAGAATCATAGAAGATTTGCACGATATTTTCGTTTGATTCACGGAGGTCTTGCTATGAACTACAGATTAATCTCGCATAATCTCGGAAGAATTCTGCTGGTTGAGGCTGCCTTGCTCGTTTTGCCCGCCATCGGCGCATTAATCTACGGTGACGACACTTTAACAGCATTTTTATTCACAATAGCAGCCCTTGCCGTTACGGGCGCCGTTGCAACAAGCTTCAAGCCTAAAAAGAAAAATATGCGCGCTAAAGAAGGATACGTTATTGTTGCACTCAGCTGGATTCTCCTCTCTCTTTTCGGAGCTATGCCGTTCGTAATCAGCGGCTATATCCCAAATCCCGTTGACGCTTTCTTTGAAACCGTCTCAGGTTTTACCACAACAGGTTCATCAATACTTTCAAATGTTGAGGCTTTACCCAAAAGTCTTCTTTTCTGGCGAAGCTTTACCCATTGGATCGGCGGTATGGGCATACTTGTTTTTGTTATTGCAATAATGCCGAAAACTGAGAATGCATCTATGCATATAATGAAAGCAGAGGTTCCCGGACCGACAGTCGGTAAGCTTGTTTCAAAGCTCAGAGCATCGGCACGTATTCTTTACGGAATTTACTGCGTGCTTACAGCAATTGAAATGATTATGCTTTTTGCCGGCGGAATGCCGCTGTTTGACAGTATCGTAAATTCACTTGCCACCGCAGGTACCGGCGGATTTTCCATATTAAACAACGGCATTGAAGGCTATAACAGCCTTTATGCCGAAATGGTTATTGCTGTATTTATGATCATTTTCGGTATAAACTTTAACCTTTACTACCTCATACTTATCAAGCAAGTAAAACAAGCTCTTAAGAGCGAAGAACTTCACTGGTATATCGGTATTATTGCAGTAAGCGTTGTAATAATCGCTTTAAACCTTACAACCACAAAGTACGGTGTAGCGGAGGCATTCAGATATGCTTTCTTCCAGGTTGCTTCTTTAGTCACCTCAACAGGATTCTCCACGGCAAACTTTGACACGTGGCCCCTTCTTTCAAAATCTGTACTTGTTATCATTATGTTTATAGGTGCTTGTGCAGGTTCAACCGGCGGCGGAATCAAAATTTCAAGAGTTATGATTCTTATTAAGAGCGGTATAAGAGATATAAGAAAAGCTATAAACCCCAGAAGTATTGAAACGGTAAAAATTGACAGACGCCCCGTTGACGAACCCGTTGTAAGAGGTGTTTCGGTTTTCTTCGGAACGTATATGTTTGTTGCGGCAGCTTCACTGTTGCTCATCTGCTCGGATACAAACGATCTCACAACGGCCTTTACTTCTGTTATCACCTGCCTGGGCAATATGGGTCCCGGACTCGGAGACGTAGGACCCGCAGGCAACTTTGCCAACTACTCAATGTTCAGCAAACTTGTGCTTTGCTTTGATATGCTTGCAGGCAGACTTGAGCTTATACCTATGCTTATGCTCTTCTCTCCCTATGCCTGGGCAAGAAAATATTCATAAAAACGCAAAAGACTTTGACAGTCAAAACGGCTGCCAAAGTCTTTTTTGTTACATAAAATATGGAAAATCAAATAAAAACCTAACGGGCTTTATATAAGTCAGCCTGGGTGACTCAAAAAAGTTTTCCTTTTGTGTTGCATGATATATCATAAAAACATCACCGTTTTCTCTGTAAAGAAAGCTGCAATGCCCTGCACTGTAAATATCTTTATAAGGTTGATTACAGTGTACCGGAAACGGACTTTTATACCACGATTCGGGATTCATAATGTCATCACCGTAATGGGTCAGCATACCGAGAGAATAGCGCCCCGAACTATATCCGCTTGCGGAATAAACAATATAAATATCACTGCCTTTATAAAGAACGGCGGGACCTTCATTTACCCACCACCCTCTTTTTTCCCAGGAAAATTCAGGGCGGGAAAGCATAACGGAATTATTTGCACCGCTGTCATCCGTTTTAAGCGTGTAAGGATTTTCCATTTCTGTTATATACAGACACTGATGAGCAACGTCAACGTAGGCAGAGCATATATAATACAACTTACCGTCTTTCTTAAGGTAAGTACCGTCAATGTTATTAAGCGAATCGGGTGCCAGAATACCCTTAAACTCATATTCACCGAAAATATCCTGAGTTTTACTCTCCAGCACAAAGCCGTAGCGGTAATAATCCGTGTGAGCTACATAGCTTTCAGCCTCAGGCATTCTGCCCCTCGGCACAGCGTTTTCATCAAATAGCGCGCAGGAAACAATATACCACTTACCGTCAATTTTATGAATTTCAGGCGCCCAGATATCCCTCAGTATACCGTTGCTTCCTGCGGTATACACCGTTTTCTTTTCAACAACAGTTGTATCGGTGAAGCTTTTGATTTTCCTTATTTCAACCGAGCCGCCCGTTGTGAAGGTATAGTAGCACCCTGTTTCATCCTCAACAACAAACGGGTCGCCGCCGTTTTCACCGTCAATCGGCAAATCGTATTCAGTGGCAGTAAAAGAATTAATATAGCCTACAGCCGAAACGATAAGGCTAATAATAAAACAGATTGCAGATTTCAAACAATCACCCTCAAATAAAATATCAACTCATATGTTAACGCACATTCGTTTATTCGGATGCAACATTATAATTCCATATTAATATGCTGAATAAAAAATATCAAGGATTATTACAAATTAAATAAAACAAAAAATCCCCGACCGCGGCCGAGGATTTTACGTCTGTTGTTTATTTCTTCTTGGATTTGGAAGGCTTCATCACCAAAGCACCTGCCGCCATAATTGCCGCAAACACAATAAGATAGAAAAGTACGGGGCAAGAGAATTCGCCATTGGCCTTTGCCTCAACATAATACACGTAGCCGTGAGAATAAAGAGCGGCAAACACCATAAATACCGAGCCGAGTATTCCGAGTGAAGGCAATACAAATCTTTTGATAACGGGAAGTTCTTTTTCCTTAATCATAAACTTAACAAAAATCGGAATATAAAAGGCGTAAATTGTTATAATGGGAAGCTCTGATGAATCAAAGCTGAAAATTCCGAACCACTTTACAGGCGCAAGGTTGGCACCATAAAAATATACCAACCAGAAAGCAACTATAACAAGACCTGTTATGCAGGAGTTGGAAGGCATACCCGTTGCGCCGTCAAGCTGCTTCATAAAGTTTACTTTAGGACCGTATCCGCGCACCGAAAGAGAATACATACCTCTTATGCATCCGATAAGCAGACCGTTGAGAGTACCAAGGCAGGAAACAGCAATAAACAGATTAAGAATATTGCCGAAAACGTTACCGAAAACGTTAACAAACGCTACCGTTGCTCCATCGTGGCGCAGGGTATCAACAGAAGCGCCGCCTGCAACTCCGATATAATACAGTACATAAACTGCTATTATAATAAGTCCGCCGCCGATAAGAGCGATGGGAAGATTCTTTTTGGAATTCTTGATTTCGGAGTTAATGGAGGTTGCAATAATCCAGCCCTCATAAGCAAAAGCCGAAGCTACAACCGCACCGAAAAGGTTTGAGAAGTTACCTGTACCCGTTGCAAAGTTTGAAGCAAGAATGGAAACAGGTTCATTTGCCATATTATGAGTAAAGCCGTAAATAATACCTACAATCGCCATAAGAATAAGAGGAACAAGCTTTATAAATGTAGCAGAAACCTGAAGCTTACCTGCGATTTTGGGTGAAAGAGTGTTGACCGCAAAAACAAATATGAGAATAAAACCTGCAAGGCAAAGGGTTTCCGCACCCATTACCGCTCCGCCCTCACTGTAAGGCACGGAAAGGGTAAAATCAGGATTAACCGAACATAAAAAGGTTATAAAATACCTTGCGGTAAGCCATGCAAGCACAGAGGTCATTGCGGGGGCATAAAGAACTGTAACAAACCAACCTACAAGGTAAGAATACCTTGAGCCCACCGTTGCCTCAGCATAGTCAACAATACCGTTAACTTTTTCATAACGCTGAGCCATAACAGCAAAGGCAAGTACGCAAATAATCATTACGAGGCCGCCAACAAGCCACGCAAGAATTCCCATAGGCATATCGCCGTCGGTTTTATCAAGAATGGCCTGTGCCTTAAAGAATACACCGCTTCCGATAACGGTGCCGACTACCATACAGATTGCAGTAAGCAGACCGTATTGCTTTTTAAGACCCTTTTCCATATCATCATCCTTTTTCCATTATTTTGTATTTATTTTACACCTTTTACTGTGATATGTAAATATTAAATTTTAATATACAAAAATATTTTTTCATAATTAATTTTTTCATAAGAAATCAAGAATTATTCATAAAGTAAAAAACCAAAACCCCCGGCTGAGCCGGGGGTTTGCACTGCCCCTTCAAGGGGCGATTACTGGCTTTGCCCCTAAAAGGGGCTTTGAAGGTTTAGCAGCGCATTCCTGTCACTGGCAGCCGCTCCC
>JAZNUP010000103.1:0-24587 GCA_045592385.1 Acutalibacteraceae bacterium | reverse complement strand
GGGTCGGAAATCCGACCTTTGCGGCGTATTTAGTTCGAATGCAGTCACTCTAAGGAGTACAAAGGTACGTCGAGCAGCGAAGTTTGTTCGCAAGTCGGAGGCCAAGCGGTCTTAGGAAGACAACTCCATGGAACACCTCCTTGGCTCACAGAACGACATGGCTACGATCCGACTTGGGTCGGAAATCCGACCTTTGCGGCGTATTTAGTTCGAATGCAGTCACTCTAAGGAGTACAAAGGTACGTCGAGCAGCGAAGTTTGTTCGCAGCAGCATAAAACGTTGTTTTTACTTCTTTTTTAACTTCCGAGTAAAATTTCAGGGTTCTGCAGGTTGTTGATTCCCGCAGAACCCTTTACATATATTGTTTTATGCGGTCTGCACTTTTTTACATCCCTTTTTCTGTTGGAGGAAATATGACTTTTCTTATTGTAACAGGCATAATTCTCGCCTGCATCATAGCGGCGGCTCTTATTGCATGCACAGTATTTCTTATTTTCGTTATCGCCGATGCAAAGCGGAATTTCCGTGAGGACTGCGATTTCCTTATGATTCTCGGCGGCAACGTTCTGGGAGCAGACACCCCCAGCCCTCAGCTGCTCGAACGTATGAAAGAGGCAGCAAAGTACCTCAACGAAAATCCGCACGTCACCGCTGTTCCCTGCGGCGGATGCTTCCGTGAGGGTCAGAAGAAATCAGAGGCGGCTATTATTGCGGATTTCCTTATTTCTCAAGGCATTTCCCCTTCAAGAATCGCACTTGAGGACAAATCCACAACCACCTTTGAAAACTTCATTTTCGCCATACCCATTATTGAAAAGCTCGGCGGCAGGGACGTAAACAGCCTGCGTGTTGCTTTTCTTTCAAGCGATTATCACCTGCACCGTGCCGCTCTCATTGCAAAAATGTGCGGCATTAAAAATCCCCTGCGCGTTTCCTGCCCCACACCCACCGAGGCTTACAAACGTTACCTGCGTGAGCTCGTGGTTGCGTGGGAGCTTCTCGGCAAGCTTTTTAAAAAAGGTTGACTTCATCAACTCAAAGTGTTAATATTATTGTATAATTTTTTTGAAAGAGGGCTTATTATGAAATCAAAACTCTTTAAAGCAATGGCTCTTGCCCTTGCAGCACTCACCGTTCTTTCCTGCCTCAGCACAGGCGCTTTTGCTCAGGAAAGCTACACAATTGAATCCCCTTATGAGAAGGTTGTCTGGGAAGGCGAAAATGCCTGGGGCGCATACAAGGGCTCCCTTCACTCCCACTCCACCTACAGCGATGCCACCGAAACTCTTTCCACTATGGTAAAAGAAGCTTATTATCAGGATTATGATTTCCTCTGCGTTTCCGACCACGGTATAACAGGCGTTGAATGGAACAAAACTCCCGATATGCAGCTCCTCTACTATTACCAGCCCATCATCGGCTATACCTACGAGCATCTTACCGATGAAGAGTACACAGCTATCACAAGCGGCAGCTATCCCCTTGAAAACGGCCAGCCCCGCAACAAGCCCATGACCTGCGTTACCGGCGGCAACGAATTCAACTACATTTCTCTTACCAAAAACCACGTAAACGGCCATTTCATCCCTGCCGATAAGGGCAACGGCTTCCCCGGCGGCGAAAATGAATACGGCTACGAGCAGGCTATAAAGTATATCCACGAAAACGACGGTCTTTCCTACATTAATCACCCCGGTGACTGGCTTCAGACAAACTCAAATCCCGATGCCGTAAACGATAAGGAAAACATCAAATTCTTCGGTGACCTTATCCTCAAGTACAGCTCCTGCCTCGGCATGGAAGTTTTCAATGAGGAAAACGGCACCACCGGTTATGACAGAATCCTCTGGGATAACCTTCTTATGTACTGCCTTCCCTACGGCAAAACAATCATCGGCTTCAGCAACACCGACGCTCACGAAAAAGACACCGTTGACTCCTCCTTCAGCGTATTTATGATGGAGAAAAACGACGTTGACCACATCAGGGAAACCATGCAGACCGGCACTTCCTTTATGGTAACAAGAAAGATTCGTAAGAACAGCACTCTCGGCCCTGCTGAGGAAATCGACGTTATGAACAGCGGTCTCCCCTATCCTATGTTCAAATCCCTCACCGTTGACAATCACAGCGTAAGCATTTCCGCTGTTGACTGCCACACCGTAAAGTGGATTGCAAACGGCGAAATCATTGCTGAAAAAACCATCGAAGAGGGCGAAACCGTTCTCAACCACACCATCAACCTTGATGCTCTTGATACCGTTGAGAATCCCGCTGAGCTTGAATACGTAAGAGCTGAGCTTTACGGCGAAGGCGGCCTTTGCATTTCTCAGGCTCTTGTTATTGACAACGGCGAAGCTGACCTTGAATTCAAGGCTGAAGAAAGAAGCCTTCTTGATAATTTCATTCTTTACTTCAAGTCCACCAAGCTCTGGGCTATCATAAACGAGCTTATACTTCTTATCAACGACTAAAATCAACATAATGTAAAAGACCGGCTTGTATGGGGCTTACCCGTACAAGTCGGCTTTTTTTACCTGAAAGCCTTGTTTTCGGTAACCGTGCCACGCAGCAGACCGTCACCTACCGTCAGCGTTCTGCCAAGCATACACGAGATACTCATTCTGTCCGTCATTACAGCGCAGAAGGCTCTGTCGCCGCAGACGAGCAAGGGCGGAAAATCCCCTGCGCAAAATCCTGCGCTGCTCCTGCTTTCACAGTCAAGGCTGATTTTAACGCTGAGCATCCTCGGCGGGCAAGTATCCCTCTGCCGCACAAGGTCGGTTACGGAAATAACGGCAAAAGTGCCGCAGGGCGATTCAAAAAACATTGCCGTGCCGTGCGCCGCACAGCTTTCGCACTCAAGCTGAGCTATTGCTCTGGGCTTCGTGCCCGAAAGCAGCCTGAGAATTTCGGTTGATGAGCAGTATCCGGAACTCAAAAAACAACACCTCCGCCTTCAGTTTATGCTGAAAACGGAGATGTGTTACCGTGCCTATTATGGCAAATCATCCCTGTGACGCTTTTGCGCAGGACGCTTTTCCTCAAACAAAGTGTATTTATCAAGGTTTTTCTTAGGGAAGCCCTGCCTGATTTCGGGGAAAGCGTTCACTGTGTCCGCCGTTGGCTGAATTTCATAGGTGCCGAAGCGGTCAACGGTTTCAATCGCCGTTTCGGGCGAGCCCGGGTCGATATGCGCCGAGGGAGTAAGACCAATATCTTTTTTCTTCTTTGACATTTTATCACCCTTTGATAATTTTCTGCGCATTTAAAGTTTTTGTCTTTTTTCTTCAAAAAAACCATACGCTTTTATTGTTTTTAAAAAGAATATATGTTATTATTGCAGTGTATTACCAAAAAAGGAAGATGTTTTATGCAAGAGGGATTTTTTGTAAAACCCGTTGCCCGTATTTTTTCCGATTTTTCATCAAAATTCGGAATTCCGAGGCAGAGCAATCTCATAGACTCGCTCGAAGCAACCGTTGTTTTTGAAAAAGAATACAGAAATCCCGATGCCCTGCGCGGACTTGAAGGCTTTACCCATATATGGCTCCTCTGGCAGTTTTCGGAAAATATGCGTGAAAGCTGGTCCCCCACGGTGCGCCCTCCAAGGCTCGGCGGCAATGAGAGAGTCGGGGTTTTCGCCTCACGCTCACCGTTTCGCCCAAACCCCATAGGCATATCCTGCGTGCGCCTTGCCGCAATAGAGAATGACCCCGTCAACGGCTGCGTGCTCAAGGTAAGGGGCGCGGATTTAATGGACGGCACCCCGATAATAGATATCAAGCCCTATCTCCCGTTTGCGGACTGTATGCCCGAGGCTAAGGGCGGCTTTGCAACTCCCCTCAAAGAATATGCGCTCGAGGTGGATTTACCCGAGGAAATCGCCGCCGCTCTTCCCGAAGAAAAGAGAGAAGTGCTCCGTCAGGTGCTTTCTCAGGACCCCAGACCCGCATATCACGGAGAAAAGGACAGAGTTTACGGCTTTCCCTTTGCCGGATTTGAAATCCGCTTCACTGTTGACGGCGAAAAGCTTACGGTTAAAGAAATTGAACGCTTATGAATTACACCTACATTTTGAAATGCGCTGACGGCACGCTGTACACGGGCTGGACAAACGATTTGCAGAAGCGTCTTTCCGCGCACAACTCGGGCACAGGCTCAAAATACACGAAAACCCGTCTGCCCGTGGAGCTGATTTATTTTGAAGAATTTGAAGATAAAAAGGAAGCAATGAGCAGGGAATGGCACATCAAGCGCCTCACCCGTGAAGAAAAGCTCACGCTTATAAATAACGGTAACAAACAATGCAGATAATTTTAAACAAATGCACCGACCCACATTTTAACCTTGCCCTTGAGGAGCATCTTCTCTGCGGCACTGACGGCGAATACTTCCTGCTGTGGCAGAATTCGCCCTCGGTTATAGTTGGCAGGAATCAGAATACTTACGCTGAAATAAACTACGATTTCGTAAAATCGAACAACATCCCCGTTGTGCGCAGAATAACGGGCGGCGGCGCTGTTTTTCACGATTTGGGCAATATAAACTATTCCTTTATCGTCAATTCAACCTCCCGCTTCAACGATTACGCGTTTTTCAGCGCTCCCGTTATACGTGCTCTTTCCGATGCAGGCATAGATGCCTGCCTTTCGGGCAGAAACGATTTACTTGTAAACGGTAAAAAAATCTCAGGTGCGGCTCAGTGTGCAAAAGGCGGCAGGATGCTCCACCACGCAACCCTCCTGCTTGATGCAAGCGTTTCCGATTTAAAGGAGGCCCTGCGCATAAATCCGCTCAAGATTGAGAGCAAGGGCATAAAATCCGTTGAAAGCAGGGTTGCCAACGTCAATTCCTTCCTTGAAAACAAGCTCACGCCGCAAGCCCTTACCGCTCTGCTGGCAGAAAGGATAAGCGAGGATTTTCAGGCTCAGGTATGTGAAATCTCCGCCGCAGACATTGCTGCCGCAAAGCAGCTTACGGATGAAAAATACTCAAAGGATGAGTGGAATTTCGGCTCGAAAAAGGATTTTTCCGTCAGCAAGCAGACTAAGCTTGCCTGCGGTCTGTTTGACGTGAGGCTGAATATCGAAAAAGGAGAAATCCGTGATGCACGCATCTTCGGCGATTTCTTCACTTTGCGCGACGTTTCATCCCTTGAAGCCGCTCTTTCAGGGGTCCGCTACACTCCCGAAGCTTTGAGCGCATTTGTAAAAGCAGTAAATCTCAATGAGTATTTTTATAATTTGACCGAAAACGAATTTCTTTCACTTTTTATATAAGGCGGTGAAAAAATGGGAAAAAGAAAAAAGGATAATCCTCCCAAAAAGGCCAAAGGCTTTCCGCCCGCTCTCAGGCAGAGCCTTGAAGCGGCAGGGCTTGATACCGGCTCGCTGATTTTCTGCTGCAACGGCGATATGAACAATAACGCCGAGTTCTGCGGCTGCTGGCTCAGCTTTGACGAAAAGGGTCTTTACCTTGCCTTCGGAGAGGAAAAGCTTGTTAAAACAAAAAAGAAAAAGCATCTCGACTGTGAGTATACCGTAAGAGAAATCAGCTCTGTTCCCATGGAGGATATCGACTGCGTTAAAACCGAGCGATACGTTTCAACGGGCAGGCTCATTTACGAAAAGGACGGTGAGCAGATAAGCCTTACCCGTTTTTCAATAGGCAAGCTTGCGGAATTTGAGAACTTTGCAAAGGCTTTCAACGCTTACAAGGATGACGGCTCTACCGACACATCCGACCTTGAAGAGCCTGAAAAGAAGCTTTGCAAAAAGTGCTCCGCTCCCTGCCCTCCCGGCAAGGATTTCTGCCCCAAGTGCAGCAAAAGCTCCTCCACCGCAGTAAGGCTTTTCAAGTTTTTCGGCGGCTACGTTCCGCAGATTTGCGTAACGCTTTCCGTAATGCTCGTTACAACTCTTGTTGCCATTATTATTCCGCAGTTCAGCACAAGAGCTCTCTATGACGACGTGCTTGCAAATCCCGACGGTCTTGCGGTTGAAGAACTCATCAAGGCCCTCGGAGTGCTTGTGCTCTCCATATTCGGAGTAAAGCTTCTTTCCACCGCGCTCACCGTGCTCAGGCAGTACATAGAGGCATCCATTATGCCGAGAGTCACCTACGATATAAAGGTTAAAATCTTCCAGGCTATGCAACGGCTGAGCGTAGGATTTTATTCCTCAAAGCAGACCGGCTCGCTTATGGAAAGAGTTACGGGTGATGCCAACAATATCTACTGGTTTTTCGTTGACGGCATTCCGTTCACCCTTGTGCAGGGAATAACGTTGGTTGGCGTAATCGTGATAATGTTCATTATGAGCTGGAAGCTGTCACTGTGCGTGCTGGTTGCTCTGCCGCTTGTCCTTGTTGTTATCAAGGCGGTGCACGGATTCTTCCGCAAGATGCACCACAGAAACTGGGTGCTCAATTCAAAGGTTTCCTCCACCGTAAGCGATAACATAAACGGCCAGCGCGTTATAAAGGCTTTTGCAAAAGAGAACGATGAGCTCGAGCGTTTCGACTCTCTGAGCTCCGACCTTATGCGCGCGGAGCTGAAGCTTTCAATGTCAGAGGCCACGGTTTTCCCCCTGCTCCAGATAGTCGTAATGGCGCTCACAACTCTTGTGCTCGCTCTCGGCGGCATAATGGTTGCAAAGGGCGAAATAACAACGGGTACTCTGCTCAGCTACGTTGTTTACCTTGAAATGCTCAAGGAGCCCACCGATTTTATATCAAGGCTTTCCAACTGGTGGTCAAGATGCTCGGATTCTGCGCAGAGAGTTTTTGAAATCTGCGATGCCGAGCCCGATATAGTTGAAAAAGAAGATGCCGTAAGCTTTAACAATCTCAGGGGCGATATTGAGATTAACGAGCTTGAGTTTGAATACGAACCTGCAAGACCCATTATCAAGAAGATGAATCTTCAGGTAAAAGCGGGCGATATGCTCGGCATAGTAGGCAAAACGGGCGCAGGCAAAACCACTATTGCAAACCTTATTGCAAGGCTTTACGATGCAAAGCACGGCTGTGTCAAAATTGACGGAATTGACGTGCGCGACTTAAAGCTTACCGAGCTTCGCCGCAACATCGGCCTTGTTTCACAGGATATCTTCCTGTTTATGGGCAGCGTTGCCGATAATATCCGCTACGCAAAGCCAGATGCCACTATGGATGAGGTTATTGCGGCGGCAAAAGCGGCTTGCGCACACGATTTTATAATGAAGCTTCCCGATGCGTACGAAACAAGAGTAGGCTCGGGCGGTCAGAGCCTTTCGGGCGGCGAGAGGCAGAGGATTTCCATTGCGAGAACGATAATCCAGAATCCCAAAATCCTCATTCTTGACGAAGCCACCGCCGCTATGGATACCGAAACGGAGCGCAATATTCAGCAATCCCTCACAAAACTCAAAGAGGGCAGGACAACCATAGCCATTGCGCACCGCCTTTCAACCCTCAGGGATTCCGATTACCTTGCCGTTATAGACAACGGCGAAATTGTGGAATACGGCACTTACTTTGATTTGCTCAAGCAAAAGGGCGAATTCTACAAGCAGTATAAAATACAGTCCGAGGCGCTTAAGAATATCGGCATAGGAGTGCTCAGCGCCGAGAGAAACGATGATGACGGGGAGGATGACTGATGAGCATTAATCTTGAAAACTCAATGAACGTAATTTCGCCCGAAAGCCTTAAAACCGAATACGTTTCCCCCGAAACGTGCGTTTTTTCGCTCAACAAAAGCGGATTTCTTTGCGCCGAAATAGACGGCAAGCAGTACGGCAGAGTAATCCTCACGCGTTGCCTGCCCCTCAATTTTCCGCTTGACTATATCTGCATAAGCGATATTGACAAAAACGAAATCGGCATTATCGAGCACGTTGCCGCATTCTCCGCCGAGCAGCAGGAATTCATATCTTCCGAGCTTGAGCAGAGATATTACTGCCCGAGCGTTTCAAAAATCACGTCTATCAAGGAGAAAATGGGCAATTTCTACTTTGACGTTGAAATCGGCACGTTCAAAAAATCCTTTACCGTAAAGGACGTTTCAAAGAGCATCCGAAGCCACGGCAACAGTATTTACATAACCGACCTTGACGGCAACCGCTACAAAATTGACGATTTTGATTCAATCCCCGCTAAAAGCCGCAGGCTCCTTGAGCCCTATATGTATTGATTTGCGGCGAGCTGAATGAAAGGGGTGAACGGATATGATTACAACAGCTCACTTTGACCTTGATTCAAAGGGCAACCTTTGCAGGGGCGAAGTAAGATTTGAAAACGGTATTTTCACCGCCGCCATTGACGACGAAACCGTATTCTCTCACGGAATTGACGGTGTTACGCAGTTAATCGAGCGCACCTACTCGGGCTGCGGCGAGCTTGAGCTTGCGTTTGAGGATACGAATACCGATATGGCGCAGAGCGTGCGTGTGTGCAGATTTTCCATGAGCTGTGTTGAGGAAATCGGCGAATTCTGCAAGGTGATAAATCACTTTATAAGAACGGGTGAAGAAACCGAGATTTCCCACCACGGCACAAGGGTGTGCCCCAAATGCTCACGCCATTACGCAAAGGGTATGGACGTATGCCTTTTCTGCGTTGAAAAAAGCTATCTTCTTAAAAGAGGCTATCAGATTGCAAAGCCATACCTTCCGTCGCTTTTGCTTGCAGGGCTTCTTGTTACAATTGCTTCCGCCGCCACGGCATTCCTGCCTGAGCTCAACGCAAGGCTCGTTGACGGCTACTTCAACAATCCCGCCATTTCTCAGCAAGAGGCTATAAGCGGAATTATCACCACCGCTCTGCTGATGCTGGCATTCCAGGCAGGCAGTCAGATTTTCAGGGTGCTCAGCCAGCGCGCTACCAACAAGGTAAGCTGCGCCCTCTCAAACGATTTGAGAATTACCGTTTACGACAAGGTGCAGAGGCTTTCAGTCTCCTCAATGTCGCACAAAACTGCGGGCGACCTTATGACGCGCATCATCCGTGACACGCAGACGGTCAAAAACTTCATTACCGAGCAGGGTATGTATCTTATTGAAAAGATAATAATGTTTATCGTTATTCTCGTAATCCTGCTGAGCATCAGCCCGATGCTTACTCTTCTTGTTTTCCTGCCCGTGCCGTTTGTTATACTTGCCATATCGAATTTCTGGAAATTCATCCACGTAAGGTACAAAAAGCAGTGGCGCTGCAATTCAAGATCCAATTCCGTTTTGCACGATATAGTAAAGGGCATAAGAGTTGTAAAGACCTTCGGCAGTGAAGAACGCGAAATCAGAAAATTCGATGCCGTTTCAAAGCGTCTTGCGGATATCTGCGTAAGCAATGAGCGCACGTGGGCACTTGTTTTCCCGTTTTTGTCATTCTTTATGGGAATAGGCGAATTCTTCGTGCTCTATTTCGGCGGCAAAATGGTGCTCGAGGGCAGAATTACCCTTGGCGAATTGCTTGAATTCAACCTTTTCCTTGCCTATATCTACAATCCTCTGCGCTGGATGTCCTCTCTGCCCCGCAGATTGGGCGAAGCGGCTACAAGCCTGCTGAAAATCCTTGAAATCATTGATGAAAAGCACAGCATGGAGGATATTGACAATCCCGTTGAAGCGCGCCTTGACGGCGATATCGTGTTTGAAAACGTGCGCTTCGGCTACAAAACCTACGAGCCCGTGCTGAAGGATATCAACCTCACCGTAAAGCAGGGCGAGATGATTGGTCTTGTAGGTCACTCAGGCGCAGGCAAATCCACACTCATCAACCTGATAATGCGTCTTTATGATACGGATTACGGCTCTGTCACCATCGGCGGCAAAAACATCAAGGATATGCGCCAGAGCGAATACAGAGAAAAAATCGGCGTTGTTTTCCAGGAGACCTTCCTGTTTGCAGGCACGGTTTACGATAATATCGCTTACGCAAGGGCAAATGCCGAGCCCAGCGAGGTTATTGCGGCGGCAAAGGCGGCAAACGCTCACGATTTTATAATGAAGCTGCCCGACGGCTACAACACTATTATCGGCGAGGACGGTCACAACCTTTCAGGCGGCGAAAGGCAGAGAGTTTCCATTGCCCGTGCGGTTTTGCGAAACCCTGAAATCCTTATTCTCGACGAAGCAACAAGCGCGCTTGACCCTGAAACGGAGAGCTCCATTCAGCAGGCGCTCGCCCGTCTTGTGCAGGGACGCACAACCTTTGCCATTGCGCACCGCCTTGCAACCCTGCGCAATGCAAACCGCCTTGTGGTAATTGAAAAGGGTCAGATTGCCGAGGTAGGCACTCACCGCGAATTACTTGAGGCAGGCGGAATTTATTCGCGCCTTGTTATGGCTCAGCGCAACACATCAAAGCTTACAAAATAAAGAAACGGCTTGCAAAGGATTTAACTCCGATGCAAGCCGTTGACTTTTATTCAGATTGTTTTGACTTCCGCTTAACGGGCTTTGAATTTACGCAACTCTTCCGGACTTCTTCTTTGCGCGGTAAACGCCTACTACTGCGGCTGTTTCAGGCAAATCTGCGGGAGCTCTGCTCTGAGCCTCTCTCTGCTTCAAGGAAAGCTCATAAGCCTTGCGCTTGCGGTAATTCTTAGCGTGAATCTTTATTGCTCTGAAGAGTTTATCTTCAAAAGCAACGAGTTTTTTCTGATATATAGCTCCGAGAATAAGCAAAACAACAGCAACTATTTCCAACGCGGTGGTAAGTACGAATGATGCCATGTTTTTCTCCTCCTTTGTTTCAATAACTCAAAAACATTTGTTCTGTGTGTTTATTATAGCAAACGAACAATTGTTTGTCAATACAAATGTTCGATAATTTTCGATATTTTTTGATTTTTTTATAATTCTATTTTTACGCTTAGATTCTATCACAACATCTATGCCAAGTCAAAGATTTGCACCACAATCGGTGGGATTTTCGGCAAGTGGCGCAAAAGAACAAAAATCTTTTGCCCAACGCTCAAAGGAATGAAAATTTTATTGATAAAAAATCGCCCTCATCGAATATCTATGCCCGAAAAACAGGGTGTATGATACTTATACACAAAATATTGCGGTTTATTTCTATCAGCCCGTGCATTGACTATCTTTTAAAATTATTTTATACTAATTATATCTATACACAAAAGGAGCGGTGTGAATGGGCAAAGGCAATTCCTTCGGAAAAGTAAAGTCTCTTTTTTCCGAAATAAAAACCCATTGGAAAACCCCTGCCGAGGGCAAGTATGTTCCTTATAAGGAATATAAGGATATTTTCTTCGCCGTAGGCACTAACTACACGGCATCCAAGGTGCTCGAATATATTTCATTCGCCGCAGGATGCTTCCTGATAATGCATCATTATCAGCTTCCCTACCTCACGTTCTCAATCATCAGCATCATAAATATGCCCCTGGGATACGTGACTGCGCTTATATGGTGGTTTGTTTGTGACAATCTCGGCTTTATGCCGAAAAATACGGAACGAAAGCTATATGCCGTTTACATACTTATGGCTTTGTTCGGGCTGTCGTGTATTCTTTTTGATTACTCTCAGCTTTTCAATCAGGCAAGCCGCTTCATCACCTACCTCAACAATCTTGAGGGTATGAGTGCCACCGCCTGCTTCAAGGTTTTCGGAACGCACTTCCTTTACAGCGGCTGGGTAGGCGCAAGAAACATCTTCTGGCGCAAAAAGCTTGTTCCGAAATACGGAAGATATAAATATTCCCTCTACTGCGACGCTATTCCCAAGTGCATTATGGTAATCCTCATAGGCTGGCTTCCTCTTTACAATATCCCCGATATGGCAACAAGAGTGTGGGCGGCAAACCTCCTTTTTGCGTGTTACAATGTTTTCGGCTTCGGCAACAATATGGAAACTGTGTCGCAGGTTATCAGCCCCAACCTGCAGGAAAGAATTATGGTAAGAACCTACCCCGTAAAGCTTTCTCATTTCCTGCACACCATAGTTTCCGTGCTTCTGCCTGTGTTTATCGGAATGCTCAGGTACGAATGGGCTGATATCAACGTTTTCAGATACGTTATCCCCATCACCTTCATCAGCTGCGTTATACTCACTATGATTTTTGCAAACAAGGTGCAGGAGAGAATTCCGCAGCCTCCCATTGAAAAGAAGGTAAATATAAAATTCTGGGACGGTATGTTCGGTGTACTTCACAATAAGTACCGCTGGATTAACACGACAGTAGGTCTGCTTGATTCGCTGGGTAACGGAATGCTTGTGTTTACCACCGTGCTTTACCTTTACACCTTCCGTTTAAGCGGTCTGCCCTATTCGCTTATTATGATTCTGATTTCCTTTGCAGGCACTCCGCCCGATTTATGCACCCCGTATTTCCTAAAGCGCTTCACCTACAAGCAGATTATGATTTTCTATCAGCTTTCAAGAGCGGTGGGCAATGCCGTTATAGTGCTTGCCATCACCTTCTGCGGCGATAATCTGCTGCTTTGCGGCACGCTGTGCTGCGTTGTTCTCTTCTTTATGGAGATGACCAAAACCGTGCCCACCTCCGCTCAGAGAGATATGGACGTTCGCATAAACGACTATCAGATGTACCTCTCAGGCGAAAGACTTGAGAGCTTCTCAGGCATTTTCGGCTGGTTTACGGGACCTGTTGTAAACTTCGTAGGTCTTATTATCCCTCTTCTGCTGCTCGCTTACGGCTTCAACAGCAACTGGGATATACTCTTTATCGACTCCGCAAGGCAGAACATTATAGTTGTACCGCTGGTGATTGACATTGTCGGCTTCCTGCTGATGACTTTACCCTACCTTTTCTGGGATTACGATGCCTCAAAACAGAGCAAGGTTATGCAGGTGCTCAAGCGCCGCGCTGAGGTTGCCGAAAAGCAGGCTCAGGAAAAGGGCGAAGCCGTCTCAGGCGGATACAAGGGTTAAGGGGGTGACGGTATGAAGAAGAATAAAAAAGAACGCAAGGATCATTTTATTGTTGAAGAAGAGCTTCTCAACATCCCCGAGGAAGAAATATATTCCTATCAGGTGGAGGGTCTTGCCGCTCCGCACATAAACAAACCCTATTCCAACTACAAGCTTAAAAAGGTAATTTTTGTTCTTGTTATCATAGTTGCCGTTTCCCTTTCAATGTATTTCAGCGTAAGGGTTGTTCACAAGGAAACCTTTGAATACGCTCCTATGGAATCAGGCACCTACGAGCTTCAGAAATTCAGCAACACGGGCTACATCAGGGAGCTTACGGTTGATTTCGCCTCAGAGATTGAGTATGACAAAAATATAACCGACCCTGAGAAGAATTTTACCGTTGTGCCCGACAAATCAAAGCCCGTAACCAAAATCAAAGAGTACGCCTTCAACTGTGACGGCGCTCTTGAAACGGTCTACATCGGCAAGGACGTAACGGACATTGACGGCAAGGCTTTCTACTCCTGCTGGGCACTCAAGGCTATAGAGGTTGATGAAAACAACCCCGTTTACTGCGATATTGACGGTGTGCTTTACAGCAAGGATAAGAAAACCGTTATCTGCTATCCCTGTGACCATGACCGTTATCTGCGCGAAAAATACGGCTATGAGGAAGAGCTTTTTGCCGACAACGAGGATACTGAGCTCTTTGCAAAATACAGAAAAGAGGTTATGACCTACGTTGTGCCCTCAACGGTTGAAACGGTAGGCGAGCTTTGCTTCAACTATTCAAACCTTGCCGACGTTTACCTGCCCGATGGTCTTCGCACTATAGAAACGCTCGGATTTTTCGAGATGCCGAATCTTGCCGGAATTTACACCTACGTTGCCGATTCCGCCGTTGAGCTTACGGATATCACCGCCGTTGACGGTAAGGAAATTTATCTTTCCCTGCCCGAGGGTCTTGAATACATAGGCTCCGACGCATTCAGCTACAATCAGGCAATGACCTACGTTTACATCCCCTCAAGCGTCACCTATATCGGTCATCACGCTTTCTGGGATACCGTTTATTCAAAGGACGGCGAGCTTGCAGGCCTTGCGCAGATTGACGTTGCGCTTGATGAAGAAACCTTCAAGAGCAAGGTTGAAACGGGCGACCAGTGGATACCTCAGCACGATAAAAACCTGCTGAGAAGAATAGGCGTTGTTTACGGCGTTGAAAGAAAAGCAAAATAAAAAAGGAATGTAAAAAAGGAAGTAAAAAACTTGCGTTTTTTACAGCCACAATTTTTACTGCATCATATCGCTTACGTCTTCGCTCACGTCCGTCATTGCACCCGAAAGAGCCTCGGAAAGATTCTCGTCACGCATAGAGGTAATGTCGCTTGAAAGAGAGCTGTCCGTGCGGCTTTCGTCGGAGGTGAGAGTTGTTGTGTCGGAGGTTGAAGCATCAGTCTCGGGCGCAGTGCTTGTGAGGTCTGAAAGTGACTGGGTGGTATCGGTAACGTCGCCGTCACTTGTGCCGCTGCAAGCAGTAAACGCAAACACCGTTGCAAGAGCGAGAAGAGCTATAAAAATTACTTTTTTCATTGAAAAACATTCCTTTCTGTTGGATTAGCTGTTGGTTTATCTATATTATTGACTGCGTTTGTTGCTTTATTCCGCATAAATCTGTGTTACTGAAATTTTTTCTTCCCCGCCCGTGAGCGCATTGAGAAAAATCTCCGCTTCAAAGCCCTCGCCCTCGCACACAAACCTCGCAGTAAGGCTCTCGCCGTTTACCGTATCAATAAGCGCATAGCACTGCTCCTTCACCCTGAGCGAAGGCACAACAAGAGCTCTGAGCACGTCAAGGGGAAGTCTGCCGTCGGGCAGGCTTCTTTTTTTGCCTGCAAGATATGCGGATGCATCAAAAAAAGTCACCTCGCCGCCCGTGAGGTCAATCTCCGTTTCAATTATATCCGTTAGCAGCAGCACATCACCCTGCATAGGCGCAAAAACTGCCGAGCAAAAGCTTGAATTCTCCTGCACCCTTACACACACAAGCGGCGCGTAGCCTATTTCTCTGAGCCTTTGCTCTGCTCTCTGCACCGCATCCTCTGCGCTAAGCGCAGGCTCGCCTGCACGCACGGCTGTAACAAATCTGCTCACTCTGCCCGTCTCCTTGTTTATATCCACGTAGCTTTCGCCGTGATAAAACCTGAAGCAGCCGCCGCTCTCCTCAATAAACCTCACAAGGATTTCTTCAATTTTAAGGAAGTCTGCCGCCTTTGTCAGTGCTTCCTCGTAGGTGATGCCGCCCTCGCTGACGGGTGCGAAGGAGGGAAGCGATGCCGCGCTTTCAAAATCCGGGATTTCAAGCCCGCCTTTTGCGTTTATGCCGTTCATTTCGCACTCCGCCTGCTCGCTTACCTTTAAATAAAGAGCGTGGGCGTAATCGGCAAGCGATGAAAGCTTTTCTCTGCTTTGTGAGGGAAACCCTCCACCCTCAAGGCTTTCGCCAAGCAATGCCTCCGCCGCACCGCACGCTTCGGAGCAAAAGCCTCTTATGCTTTCGCCGTGCTCAGAGTGCAGGAATGAAAGCCCCGTCTGCAATGCCGATGAATGGGAGCGGATAAGGCAGACCTGCTCGGAAAGCCTCTGCGGTGAGGTGCAGCAGCTTGCCGCAAGCAGCGCTTCTTCAAGGTCGGCGCAATGGCTGCCCGCCGCAAGCACCGCCGCAAGCTTTGCCGCCGAAAGAGCATCCTCACTCTCCTTTAACCGAAGCGATGAGCGCACGGCAAACACCGAAACCACAGCTACCGCCGCCATAAGCAGAGAAACCGTTTTTATAAAAATCTGTTTTTTCAGTAATCTGTGCATAAAAAAACACCCCGGATACAGTTTGCGGAATTTCCGCAAAAATATCCGGGGTAAATTTTTCAAAAATTATTCAGCAATGAGGGATTCGCCGCTCATTTCTGCGGGCTGCTCAAGGCCCATAATCTTAAGCATTGTGGGAGCGATATCGCAAAGCTTGCCGCCCTCTTTAAGAGTGCAGGGATAACCTACGATAACGAAGGGAACGGGGTTGGTTGAGTGAGCAGTGAAAGGTGAACCGTCAGGCTCATACATCTTATCGGCATTGCCGTGGTCAGCGGTAATAACGGTAACGCCGCCCTTTTCGGCAATCTTGTCAACAAGCTTGCCAACACAGGTATCAACAGCCTCTACCGCTGCCTTTGCCGCATCAAAAACACCTGTATGGCCAACCATATCGCAGTTTGCGAAGTTGAGAACAACCGCATCGTAAATATCTGCATCAAGCTTTTCAAGCAAAGTATCGGTAACGGTGTAAGCGCTCATTTCAGGCTGAAGGTCGTAGGTTGCAACGTTGGGGGAATCAATAAGAATTCTGTCCTCACCCTCGTAAACGGTCTCTTCACCGCCGTTGAGGAAGAAGGTAACGTGAGCATACTTTGTGAACTCAGCAATTCTCAGCTGCTTGAGACCTGCCTTGCTGAAAACTTCGCCGAGGGGCATTGTGATTCTCTGGGGCTTGTAAGCAACCTCTACGTTGGGCATATCAGCATCGTACTGAGTCATACATACGTAGTAAAGGTCAAGCTTCTTTTCTCTTTCAAATCCGTCAAATGCCTCGTCAACAAAGGCTCTGGTGATTTCACGGGCTCTGTCAGGGCGGAAGTTGAAGAAGATGATGCTGTCACCGTCAGCAACAGCCTTTGCATCCTTGCTTACGCAGGGGATGATGAATTCATCGGTAACGCCGTCAGCATAGGATTTTTCAATCATTTCGCAGGCGCACTCGAAAACAGGAGCATCAAGAGCAGTCATTGCCCTGTAGGTTTTTTCTACACGGTCAAACTTCTTCTCTCTGTCCATTGCATAGTATCTGCCTGCAACGCTTGCAATTACGCCAACGCCGATTTCAGCGCACTTTGCGTAAAGCTCTGCAAGAAAATCCTTGCCTGAGGTGGGGGGAACGTCTCTGCCGTCCATAAGGCAATGAACGAATACCTTTTCAATACCGTTCTTCTTCGCCATATCAAGCAAAGCGTAAAGGTGAGTGTTGTGGCTGTGAACGCCGCCGTCTGAAAGAAGACCCATAAGGTGAAGAGAGGAGGAATTCTTCTTGCAGTTTTCCATAGCGCCTACGAGAGCTTCGTTCTCATAAAAATCGCCGTCGTTGATTGACTTAGAAATTCTTGTAAGCTCCTGATAAACGACTCTGCCTGCGCCGATGTTTGTATGACCGACTTCACTGTTGCCCATCTGACCGTCGGGAAGGCCAACGTCAAGACCTGATGCGCCGATATAGGTCATAGGATTTGAAGCAAAGATTTTGTCAAGATTAGGGGTGTTGGCTGCAGCTATGGCGTTTCCGTAATCGCTTTCGTTCTTGCCGAAACCGTCCATAATGCAAAGCAAAACGGGTTTTTTGCTCATTTTAATCATCCTTTCCGAAATAAAGAGGGCGGAAATCCGCCCTCACAAAACTCTGATTGATTATTTGGAGGCTGCTTCAACGATAACGGAGAACTTTTCAGCAACAAGAGATGCGCCGCCGATAAGACCGCCGTCAACGTCAGGCTGAGCAAGAAGCTCTGCTGCGTTCTTTTCGTTCATGGAGCCGCCGTACTGGATAACAGCCCCGTCTGCCGCACTCTGATTGTAAAGGCGTACAAGAAGGTTACGGATAACTGCGCAAACCTCGTTAGCCTGCTCGGGAGTAGCGGTTTCGCCTGTGCCGATAGCCCAAACGGGTTCATAAGCAATAATAACGTTCTTAAGCTCTTCCTCGCTTACGCCTGCAAGAGCGATTTCGGTCTGTGAGCAAACGATTTCGGAGGTGATGCCGAGCTTTCTCTCGGAGAGAACTTCGCCTACGCAAAGGATAACCTTAAGGCCTGCATCAAGAGCAGCTCTTACTCTGTTGCGTACGGTAACGTCGGTTTCGCCGAAGTACTGTCTGCGCTCGCTGTGGCCGATGATAACGTAGGGAACGCCTGCAGCCTTGAGCATCTCAGCGGAAACTTCGCCTGTGAATGCGCCGCTTACTGCCCAGTGGCAGTTCTCTGCGCCGATTTCTATGTTGGAGCCCTTAGCGGCTTCCATAGCTGCGTAAAGGTCGATATAAGGAACGCAAAGAACTACTTTGCAATCCGCACCCGCAACAAGGGGCTTCATCTGCTCGATGAGAGCCTTGGTCTGCTCGGGAGTGTTGTTCATTTTCCAGTTGCCTGCGATAACAGGAGTTCTGAGAGCTTTATTCATAGTTTATTATCTCCTTTAATTATTTATCGTTAACTGCTTCAATGCCGGGAAGAGCCTTGCCCTCAAGGAACTCAAGGGATGCGCCGCCGCCGGTGGAGATGTGGGACATCTTGTCGCCAAAGCCGAGGGTGTTTACTGCTGCTGCGGAGTCGCCGCCGCCGATGATGGTGATAGCGTCTGTTTCAGCAAGAGCCTCAGCTACTGCGATTGTGCCCTTTGCAAGAGCGGGATTCTCGAATACGCCCATAGGTCCGTTCCAAACTACGGTCTTTGCGCTCTTTACTGCCTCAGCATAGAGCTCTGCGCTCTTGGGACCGATATCAAGACCTTCAAGCTCGTCTGTGATAGCGTCGGAAGCAACAACTACGGTTTCGATATCCTCATCAATGGGAGTGGGGAAATGGTCAGCAGCAACTGTGTCGATGGGGAGAAGGATCTTAACGCCCTTTTCCTCAGCCTTCTTGAGCATATCCTTGCAGTAATCAATCTTGGTTTCATCAAGGATTGAAAGGCCGATGTTGTAGCCCTGAGCCTTAAGGAAGGTGTATGCCATACCGCCGCCGATGATGATTGTATCAGCCTTGTTGATAAGGTTTTCAATAACGTTGAGCTTATCAGCAACCTTTGCGCCGCCAAGGATGGTAACGAAGGGTCTTGCAGGATTTTCAACTGCATTGCCGAGATACTGGAGCTCCTTGCCCATAAGGTAGCCTACTGCTGCCTCTTCTGCAAGGGATGCAACGCCTACTGTGGAGCAGTGTGCTCTGTGAGCTGCGCCGAAAGCGTCGTTTACAAAGATATCGCAAAGGCTTGCAAGGTCCTTGGAGAATGCTTCGCCGTTCTTGGTTTCTTCTGCACGGAATCTGGTGTTCTCAAGAAGAACAACGTCACCGTCGTTCATAGCTGCAACAGCTGCCTTTGCATTGTCGCCAACTACGGTATCGTCAGCTGCAAAAACAACTTCCTTACCGAGCTTTTCGGAAAGTCTTGCTGCTACGGGAGCAAGGGAGAACTTTGCTTCGGGGCCGTTCTTGGGCTTGCCGAGGTGGGAGCAGAGGATTACCTTTGCGCCGTCAGCAATAAGCTTCTTGATGGTGGGGAGAGCAGCGTTGATTCTGTTTTCATCAGTGATAACGCCTTCCTTGAGGGGGACGTTGAAATCGCAGCGAACAAGGACTCTTTTGCCGCGGGCGTTGATATCGTCTACAGTTTTTTTGTTGAGCAAGCTCATAGTTTTCAATTCCTTTCAAAAGTTATTTTGATTTTACTTATTTATAATATACCCAAATATATATTTTATATTATTACCATATTTTTTTCAAGTATTTCTTTCTCGGCAAAAGCCACTAACTATAAAATCCCACGGCAAAAAAAATGTTGAAATTAACAAGGTGATTGTTAATTTCAACATTTTACATATTTATATCTTATTTCTGAAGCTGAGTTTTCGGCTTGGAAAGCGCAATCCACGCAGTTACGATAACTGCGGAAGCGGCGAAAATCACGTTGTGAAGCGAGCCGATTTCAAGCCAGTTTCTGTATTCCGCCGTGCATACGAAGAAGTAGAGAAGAATGTCAAACACGGCGAAAATCGCAAGCAGGATGCGGTAAAAACTGTCCGCACTGATTTTCTCGGCATTGAAGCCGCATTTCCACACGAGCAGAGCGATAACCGCCGCCGCAAAAATCACACCTGCCACCGCTGCAATGATTGTTGAGGTTTCGGTTGAATCAAAGCGCAGAATAATGGGTCTTACAAGGTTTACGCCCACTGTGCCGAGGTATCCCGCCATAAATATAAGCACCTTTTTCGGCTTTTCGGGGAAATTCTCAAAAGCAAGTTCGGGTACGTCCTGAGTCTTTTTGAGCGAGAGCATATATGCGGTGATGATAACGCCCGCAATAAAGCCGGTGAAGTATTCCCAGCAGGACCACGCATAGAAATCAAAGCCCAGCAGAGTATCCCTGTAATCGGCAGGATTTGCATTCTGAAGGTAGAAGAAGCCGTCCGAAACGGTGATGGAAAGCGCAAACGCACAGCAGATAACTGCTGCGATTTTTGCCGCAAGCTTATCTTTAATTATAAATCTTGCCGCAAGGAGAGCTGCGAGCGCTCTTACCGCTGAAGAAACCGCCTGAACCTCGGTGAAATAGTTCCTGCCGCCTACGATTTTCTTAGCCCACGACATATCGCCCCAGTGCTCAAGATAGACGCTGTAAGCCGTGCCCTCAACGCCTGCCATTTCAAGCCCTCTTTCAAAAAGGGTTGCCGCCTCAGGCTGAACAAGGTTTACAATCCAATGGGAGAAGGTGTATCTTGAAATCTGATCCGATACAAGGAAAACGGCAATAAGAATGACGATATCGCGCACCCTCCAGCGTTTGTCACTGTAGCCCCTGCCGAGCAGGATTGCATAGATTGCCGCCATACCGAAGCCGAGGCAGAGCATCATAAATATGCCCGATGCAGGGGAAATCTGCTCTATAAATTCCTGCGTGCCGTCCTTTTCCGTATCCCTGATAACGCCCGTTATCTGGTTGAGCAGAGGACCCCAGGCAGGCACGGTTGCGATAAACGACATTGCCGTTACCGAAAGCCAACCGAAATCAAGCTTTTTTCTGCTGCCTGTAACAACGCTCAGGAAAAGCGCAAACACAAAGCCTACGTTGAAAACTCCTGCCTCAGAGCCCCAGCCGTGCTCGCCTCTTGCACGCCACAGCATACCGAGAAGCAGACCGCCGATGAGAACGGTTATAATTTGAGAAAGCGTTTCATTTTTTGATTTGCTCATAAAAACCCCTCCGTTTTTATCTCAAAAAATTCTTATATGACATTTTATCACAAAGATTTTCAAATTTCAATCAGAAAGGATTACAAAGAAGTATTACGGAAACAATTCCGAGCGCCATTCCAACCCACTGCTTTGCGCTGAGTTTTTCTTTGAAGATTGCGATTGATGCAAGCAGAGTCAGCACAAGTCCGCCGCCGTTTACCGTGGGGAAGAAAACCGCACTCTCCATAACTCCCGAAAGGTGAAGATTGAGCTTGTTATTTGCCGCAACGCACACGCCGCTTACAAGCATTATAATCAGCGGCACAAGGGCAAGGATTTTCTTTTTGCCGCTTTCTTTATCTTTATTCATCAAACCTTTTTTCGTAATTGCCGCAACGGCGCAGTATGCCGCGGAGGATATAAACGAGAATGCAAACGCGATTATAAGGAATGCATCCTGCTCACCGCTGTAGGGCGTGCTCTGATGCCACTTCTGCATAACGCCGATAAATCCCGTGCAAAGGAAAGCCGCAAGGCAGAAGGCAAGCCACCTGAAAGAAGCCTTCTTTTTCTCGCCGCCGAATTCCACCGAAAGCACGAAGCAGGCAACCATAAGGATAATGCCCGCCACCTGCACGGCGGAGATTTTTTCATCCCATATCGCCGCGCCCGAAAGGGTGGGAATAAGCGTTGAGAGGGATATTATAACCGTTGTGTAAGAGAGCGGACCTGCCTCAAGCGCCTGCAGATTTGTAACCTGCTGAATAAGCGTTACAAGCCCGAATAAAAGCGCAAGCATTACGGTAAAGGGCGATGCTTCGGGCACTCCCGATACCGCAAAAAGGGCAACAGCCGCAGTCAGCGAGACTGCGGCATTGTAAAACTGATAAGCAAATATTCCGTTTTCATAGCGGTCGGTCAGAAATTTTCTCAGTATTCCTCCAAGCAGACACGCCGCCATAGATACGGCAAGCAAAACAGCATTATTCATAAAACCACCTGTTTACTGGGGATTCGGGTCGGGCGAGGGATGCGAATACACCGTGCCGCCCTTGAGAGGCTTTTCAAAATCCTCATACATCTGCGAAACGCTTACAACCCTGTAGCCTCTTTCGTGAAGCTCGGGCATAACAAGCTCGCAGACCTCTGCGGTGAAATCGTAAATATCGTGCATAAGCACTATCGTGCCGCACTCAACGTTTTCAAGTATGTAATCCGCAAGGGCGCGTGCTTCGTCTGCATCGCCTGCGCATTTTTTCTTTTTCCAGTCCTCAGTATCGAGCGACCATTGGATAAGAGGCATATCAACCTCGCCCTTGATGCCCGCAACGTCGCCGTAGGGAGCGCGAAGCAGCCTGATATCGTAGCCGACTGCGTTCTTTACCGCCTCGTTTGTGCGGTTAATCTGGCTGTTTCTTGTGTCGAGGCTTACCTCGGAAAGATTCTTGTGGGACCATGAATGGTTGCCGATTTCGCAGCCTGCATCAAGAATCTGCTGCAGCACTGCTTCCCTGCCCTCAACGTTCTGACCTACCACAAAAAAGGTTGCGGTGTAGCCGAATTCGCTCAGCGCGTCAAGCACTCTGGGAGTGTGATTGACTGACGGACCGTCATCAAAAGTGAATGCGATTGTTTTAAGCTTTTCCTCGTAAGTCAGCTCTTTTTTCTCGGTGGTGGACACCGTCTGAAGCACTTCCTTCGTCTCGGTTTCACCGTTGTCTTTCGGCTCATCACTGTTGATTGAGCAACCCACAAAAATCAGCAGGCACGCAGTAATTACTGCCGCCAAAGCAAAAATTATTTTGTTTTTCATTTCTCTTTCCCCCTTTTGCTTTAAGTATAGCGCACCGTCGGCGCAGCTATATTATTTATAAGAAAAACAATTGTAAATTTTTATCCCCTGTTATATTTTCCTGAGCGTTTGAGATAATCAACGAGCATCATCGTCCAGTCGGTCTGAATCAGATCAAAGCCTCTGTCCGCAAGCCAGCCCCAGCCGTAATCCTCCGAAACGGTGAGCGCCGTATCGTCACTGTGACCGCCCGAAAGCTGCGTCTTGTAATCGTAGATTATCGCATTTACCCACACAAGGATTTTATCCCTGTGCATTTTTTCAATAAATTCTTCGCCCGCAAGCGGAGAATCGTCGTTTTTAAAGAGCACCTCGGCACCAACGTAATTTATGTTGCTTTTAAGCAGCCTTTCGTGCACGGGATGCTCCTCCCTGACAATAGGCATAAAAGGAATATCGGGCGCAAGCTGCTCAAGCACGGTGAAAACCTTTTCCGACGGCTTGCTTTTTACAAGCATCTGGTCAATCATACCGTGGCGCTTTATTGCGTTGTAAATCTTTTCGGGATTGCTCCAGAATTTGTCGATATTTATGTAGCATCTGCCCTTGAACTGCTCAAGGAAATCGTCAAAATCCGCAATGCCGAACTGAGTTTTGGTTTTGTCGTAGTTCACGTAATGCTGCTTAGCAACTCTTGAATACTTCATTTTACCAAGGCACATCAGGCGGTTCAGGTGCGCAAGTTCCATACCGGGGTGGAAAAGGAAAAGCTTGCCGTCCCTGCTGCAGCTTACGTCAACCTCAATCATATCCGCACCCTGCTTAAGGGCGATTTCATAAGAAGCGAGAGTGTTGCAGGGGATGTTGCCGCCTGCTGCACCTCTGTGGGCTACAACAATTATGTTCTCTTTTGACTTTTCGTAAAGATTGAACTGCATAAAAACCTCCGTTAATTATTTGAGGAATTTGTATAACAGCACTCCTGCCGCCGCAACACCTGCCGCACCTGCCACGCCGCAGAAGATATTGAACGCAGTGTGCATTGCGATGCTCTGTCTGTCGGTAAGTGTTCTCATTATCGGACCGAGAGATTTGCTCTTGAGGCCGAATTCCTTGAAATGCTTCATAGTTGTTTGAAAGGTTTCGGGCTTGTTTTCATCAAGCACAATCACTCTCACTCCGCTGCGGCAGCCGTTTGTGTAAACGTTGAAGCCCGAGGTCTGGCACTGCATAAGCACTATACCCTGAGTTTCGCCTGCAAAATCGTTCATATGGTCGTGACCGAAAACGGCGCCGATAATATCGCCCGTTTTCTTCCAGCTTGCAAACTGACCGCCGTTATAATCGGGTGAGCACGGACCCTCGCCGAGGTAACCGTCAACACCGTCCTTTTTAACGTAGAAGGTGTTCTTCTTAAGATTTTCGCCCCTTACGGCCACGGGACGCTCCCACCACTTTGCTTCTCTGAGCAAATCATATTCCTCGCACACGGGAATGTGCTGGAAAAGCATTGCAGGCAAAGGCTTGCCGCCGTTCATTTCCTTTAACTCGGCAGCCTTTTCCTCGTACCATTTAATCTGGTCCTCGTGCACCCAGTCGTAGTGAGAAACGTTTATATCACTGTGGCAGTTGTTGGAGTCCATAAACCAGAGGTTGAAAACGGGTCTTTCCCCGTCGGAGGAATAGATTATTTCATTGTAATTGGCATTGCCCGTAATCTCGGGAGGTGCGTCGTTGCGCATAAGGCAGCCATCAACCGAAGAGCAGATTTCAACCTCTCTGTCCTCATGACCCAGGTCGTGGTCATGGTTGCCGAGAATCATTGCAAAGGGAATGTTCCTTCTGCGTACGGGCTCTGTTG
>JAZNUP010000102.1:0-14556 GCA_045592385.1 Acutalibacteraceae bacterium | reverse complement strand
CATGCATTGGGAAGGGCTTGTAGGCACAATAGCAGGTGACGATACAATTTTTGCCCTTTGCAAAACCGAGGAGGCATCTTCAAAAATGAAAGATGCTATCAACGAAATTCTTTCAAAATAATTTACTGAAGAGGTTTAAGTTATGCTTTATAGCCTCAAAATTGAAAATATTGCAATAATCGAACAGGCAGAGATTTCTTTCAGCCCGGGGCTTAATGTGCTCACGGGTGAAACAGGTGCGGGTAAATCAATTATTATTGACTCAATCAACGCTGTTCTCGGTGAACGCACTTCAAGGGAGCTTATCCGTTCGGGTGCTCAGAGTGCGCGTGTTACGGCTGTGTTTGAAAACGTTTCTCAGCAGGTAAAGGATGCTGTTGAGGAAATCGGCGCATCCTGCGAGGACTCAACGCTGATTCTCACGCGAGTAATAAGCGATTCCAAAAACACCTGCCGTATAAACGGCGCGCCTGCCACGGTTTCAATGCTTAAAAAAATCGGTGAGCGTCTTGTAAATATTCACGGTCAGCATGACAGTCAGGCGCTTCTTGCCCCCGACAAGCATTGCGGATTTATTGATTCTCTTGCGGAAAACAGTGCTCTCAGGGATGAGTATAAAAGCTGCTTTTCTCAGCTTGTCAAAGTGAAAAAGGAGCTTGAGGCTCTTTATACCGATGAGGATGAAAAGGCGGCAAGGCTTGAGCTGCTTGATTTTCAGATTGATGAAATCGAAAAGGCGGCTTTACGTATAGGGGAAAGAGAGGAGCTTACCGTTAAGAAAAATCTGTGCCTTAATTCGCAGAAGGTTCTCAAGGCGTACAATGCGGCATATGCCGCTCTTTTGGGTACGGATGACGGTGCAGGGGCAGTGGATGCACTCCAGAGCTGTGCACTGCTGCTTGAGAATGCCGCTAAGATTTCACCGGAGGCAGAGGGTGCCGCCCAAAGCGCCAAGGAGCTTTATTACGGACTTGCCGACCTTTCTTCGCAGGTGCGTTCTTTGTGTGATGCTTTTGATTATAATCCCGAAATGCTTTCTGAGATTGATGAAAGGCTGGATATTATTTTCAGGCTTACTCATAAATACGGTGCCGATGAAGCGGCTGTGCTTGCCAATCTTGAGGCGATGAAGCTTGAGCGCGAAAAGATTGTTCACTGTGATGAGAAAGCGCAGGAGCTTGAAACTGCGCTGGCTCAGCTTTCCGAAAGACTGAAGCGGCTTGCGTCGAAGCTTACAGACAGCAGAAAAGCGGCGGCAAGGCTTTTTGAACAAAGAGTTTGTGATGAACTCAGCTTCCTTGATATGCCCAACGTCAGATTTGTTGTTGATATCAGACCTGCAACGTATTCCTCAAAGGGTGCTGATGCTGTTGAATTTCTGATAAGCGCAAACGCAGGTGAAACTCCGAAACCGCTTGCAAGAATTGCATCGGGCGGTGAACTTTCAAGAACTATGCTTGCCATTAAGAACGTAATTTCCGCAAAGGATGATATAGCAACCCTGATTTTTGATGAGGTTGATTCAGGAGTCAGCGGCAGGGCGGCTCAGAAAATTGCTCTGAAGCTCAAGGAGGTTTCCGACGGCAGGCAGGTTATCTGTGTCACTCATCTGGCTCAGATTGCCGCAGGGGCTGATTCTCATCTTAAAATAAGCAAATCCGTTGAAGATAATAAAACTTATACGCAGGTCAGCGTGCTTGATTTTGAACAGAGAAAGCACGAGCTTGCGCGTATAATGAGCGGCCTTGAAGCAACTTCGTTGCAGCTTGAAACAGCTGAGGAGCTTCTCAATGCCGCGGGAATAAAGAGCTAAAGCGAGGTGCCGTAAATGAAAATAGGAATGTGTTGCGGAACTGATATTGCAAAGTATGAAAAGTGCAAAGCAATGGGCTATGATTTTGTTGAGAGCAACTGCGGAGGTATTGCCTCAATGAGTGATGAGGATTTTGAAGTGCATCTTGCAAAATCCAAAGAAATCGGTATTCCTGTTCTTACCGCAAATTGTTTTTTGCCCGGTGAAACGAGGGTTTCAGACCCTGAAAGCGACGATAAAATTACTGCCGATTATCTTTCTGTGCTTCTGCCCCGAGCAAAAAAGCTCGGTATTGATACAATTGTTTTCGGCTCGGGTGGTGCAAGACGTGTTCCCGAGGGTGTCAGCGCAGAGCAGGGCGGGTCAACTCTTATAAGGAAGCTTAAGGAAATAATCTGCCCTATGGCTGAGCAGTACGGTATTTTAATTGCGCTTGAGCCGCTCAGGTATGAGGAAACAAATATCCTCAATTCCGTGCACGAAGCGGTTGAAGTTGTAAAAGAAGCAGGCTGCAGCAATCTTAAAGTGCTTGCTGATCTTTATCATATGGTTTGCGTGGATGAGGGCTTTGAATATCTGGCAGAGCTTGAGGGCTTGCTTGTACATACTCATACCTCCAATCCTTTTGACCCTGAAAATAAAAGAATTTTCCCTATTGAGGGTGACGGTTACGACCAGAAGCCTTTCCTGAAGAATGCTCTTGCTGCCGCTTGCGGCAGATGTGCTGTTGAAGCAGCGTGCACCGATTTTGATACTCAGGCACCCCAGAGTCTTAAAGTGCTCAGAGACGCATTGGCAGCGCTTTATGCGTAAAAGGGGATACTCATATATGCAGCTTACAGAAAAAGACGTTGTTTTGTTTTCGGGTGATTCAATAACCGATGGCGGCAGAGGACACTCGATGGACTGTAACCGCATTATGGGTCACGGATATCAATATATAGTTGCCTCGAGGCTCGCGCTTGACAATTAACGCGCAGGGAGTTTGGGGATATAAAAATAATATTGTGTGAGCCGTTTTACTGCCTCTGGATGAGTCGGACCGTTCATGCCGCTTTTCTCCTCACCCCGACGGTGTTGAAAAATCAACTTGACAAAAGGCCACCTTATAATGTATATTTTAATGAATATTATAGTGTAAATGCTATCGAAAGGATGTTTTAATAATGCAAATTTATGATGAACTTGTTGCAAGAGGACTTATTGCTCAGGTAACAGACGAAGATGAGATCAAGAATCTTATCAATAACGGCAATGCTGTTTTCTACATCGGCTTTGATCCCACGGCTGACAGCCTTCACGTAGGTCACTTTATGGCTTTGTGCCTTATGAAAAGACTTCAGATGGCAGGCAACCGTCCTATTGCTCTTCTTGGCGGCGGCACCGGTATGATAGGTGACCCTTCAGGCAGAACCGATATGCGCCAGATGATGACTAAAGAAACAATTGAACACAACATCAACTGTTTTAAGGAGCAGATGTCCCGTTTTATCGAATTCGGTGATGGCAAGGCTCAGATTGTTAATAATGCCGATTGGCTTATGAGCCTCAATTACGTTGACGTTCTCAGAGAGGTCGGCGCTTGCTTCTCTGTTAACAATATGCTCAGAGCAGAGTGCTATAAGCAGAGAATGGAAAAGGGCTTAAGCTTCCTTGAGTTCAACTATATGATTATGCAGAGCTACGATTTCTATCATCTCTACAAGCACTACGGCTGCAATATGCAGTTCGGCGGCGATGATCAGTGGTCCAATATGCTCGGCGGTACTGAGCTTATCAGAAAGAAGCTCGGCAAGGACGCTTATGCTATGACCATTACTCTTCTCCTCAACTCCGAGGGCAAGAAGATGGGTAAGACAGCATCCGGCGCAGTATGGCTTGACCCCAAAAAGACTTCTCCCTACGATTTCTATCAGTACTGGCGCAACGTTGCCGACGGTGACGTTCTCAAGTGCATCCGTATGCTTACCTTCCTTCCTCTTGAAGAGATTGATGCAATGGATTCCTGGGAGGGCAGCCAGCTCAATAAGGCAAAGGAAATTCTTGCTTACGAGCTTACAAAGCTTGTTCACGGCGAAGAAGAGGCTGAAAAGGCTCAGGCTACCGCAAAGGCACTCTTCGGCGGCGGAGCAGACAGCTCCGATATGCCCTCAACAGTTCTCTCTGACGAAGATTACCGTGACGGCAAGGCTGATATTCTCACCATGCTTGTAAAGAGCGGTATTGCCAAGTCAAGAGGCGAAGGCAGAAGACTTGTTGAGCAGGTCGGTGTTTCCCTCAATGATGAAAAGGTAACTGATTTCACCCTCTCGCTTTCAAAAGAAGAGCTTCTTGCAAACCCCGCAGTTATCAAGAAGGGTAAGAAGGTTTACCACAAGATTCTCGCTGAATAATAAAAAATAGAAATACTAAAAAAATAAACCGCTCCGTATGGGGCGGTTTTGTTATTGCTGAATTCCGAAACCCTTGATACATAAGGGCGCAACAAAATGAAGCGTTAAAAAATTGAAGAAAAGTAATGACAAAATGGTATTACTGTTATACAATGAGCTTGAGGTGATGAACTGTGACTAAAGTTGCCAAAAGCATAAAGCGCCTGCGTATGGAAAAGGGTATGACCCAAGAGGCACTTGCAAGCGAACTGTTTGTTACTCGTCAGACTGTTTCAGGCTGGGAAAACGGCAGAACGCAGCCCGATATAGAAACTCTTGATCAACTTGCAAAGATCTTTTCAGTTGAAATTGAAGAGTTGATTTACGGTAAAAAAAGGAAAACGGAGAAAGAGAATAAAATAGCGCCTTATAAAATCCTGAGCGTTGTATTTGCCGTGCTCGGAAGTTTGTTGCTGAGCGTTGGCGTTGCGGTCGTTTTTGTTCAGGGTTGGCAGGATTTCCCCGATTTGTTCCAAAAACTGCTCTCGTTCCTTCCTTTGCTTATAGGGCAGGGTCTCGGTATTTTTGTTGTTGTCAAAAAGCGCAGCAGTATACCGTGGCGAGAGGGTGTGAGTGTTGCTTGGTGCCTTGGCTTTGCGGCAACGCTTGCTCTGGTGGAGAGTATGTTTGCTCTGCGCCTTAGCTTTGAAGAATGCCTGCTTGCCGACGCTCTTATGATATTGCCGATTTTTATTCTGCTTGATGCTGTTGCACCTATTGCGGCATATTATGCGGCGGTGATTTTTTATGGCTATATTGAGGTTACGGATACGGGAAATCCGACCTATTTTCTTCTTACCTTTTTCTTGCTGCTTCTGGGATTTGCGTATTGCGGATATAAAAACCACAAGAAGAAATCCAAGGATTTACGTGTAGTGTATTCTCTCTGGCTTTCCGTTATAGCAGCATTTGTTTACGTTATTCTTACAGGCTTCGGTGTTGAAATAGGTTTTGTTGCACTAATTGCTGCGTGCTTTATTGCTCTTTATGCCTTCGACACCAAAGAGAGCGGACTTCTGCCTTTCAGATATCTGGGCTTGCTCGGCTCATCCGTTACATCTGTTGTGATAAGCGTGCTTATTAATCCTGAATGGTACGACGGTTTTTACTATTCAAACGGACCTCTTGCTTATACGGGCGTTGTGCTTGCGGCGGTAATACTTGCAGGCGGACTGTTCCTTGGCAGAAAAACTCTCAAAGAAAACAAACTCAAACTCATTTTCTGCATAAGCGCATCTGTATGCGCTGTGTGCTCGTGTGTTGGCGATATACTGTCTTTAAACGATTCTGTTTTGCTTTGTATTGTAGCAACTGCCGCTGTCTTTGTGCAGGCAGGCTCACTTATAGCGCAAGGGGCAACGGAAAACAGATTTGCACCGCTCAATCTCGGAATGCTTATGATTTTTTCAACCGTTATTTCAGTTGCGGTTGCGTTTGAACTTGAAGTGATCGGTTACGGCTTGCTTTGCTCGGCATTGGGCGCTTTGTTGCTGCTTATTAACCTTATCCTTTCGCGCAAGATGCGTCGCCTTAAGGCTGAAAAGGAGGGCGAAAAGAATGAAGAATAAACGTTTAATCGCTGTATGCCTTGCTGTTGTTGTGCAGTTTGCCCTGATTTTTGGGTTCATTGCCCACACAAGCTTATTTAACCGTAACTTCGAGGAAAGTACCGCTATTTACAAAATCCCCGTAGACAGCGCCTGCTGGCTGGGAGACCAGGCATATTTCAGTGAATCAGGTGAATTCAGAGGTGTGGGAAGGTATTGCGAGCTTACAACGGATGAAAACGGTGTTACAATACCTGTATTCACGGATAAAAAGCCCGACGGTGATAATTACGTTGAAAATCCTTTCAGGCGCGCAGGGCAGTTTTTTGAATGGAATCTGTATCTGTTTTATGAATCGGATTGTCCTCCCTTTTACGGCGAGGATATAATGCAGGTGCCGTTTGAAAGTGAGGATTTCTGGCTGCGTCAGGGTGAGCCTTATGAGGGATACGCAGAAATAAAAGTCTATAGAGGTAAAATGGAAGTTATCGGAGCTTGTATAAACGGACTTGAGTTGGGTGAGTTCGTTGAGCGGCAGGCAAAGTATTATTCGGATTTACAGTATTAAATCATAAAGAACGGGCTGTTTCGGTAAGCGAGACAGCCCGTTTTTCGATTAAATTATATGTTTTTTGCTTTTGATTCGCAGTAGATGCAGCGGTAGGTTTTGCTCTCACGGTCAGTGAGCTTGAAAACGTGGGGAAGTTCCTGCTCGATTGAAGTGATGCAGCGGGGATTCTTGCACTTGATTACGTTGGTAACCTTTTCAGGCAAGCCGAGCTTTTTCCTTTTGATTACAACGCCGTCTTTGATGATGTTTACGGTGATACCGGGGTCGATATAACCAACAACGTCAAGGTTAAGGTCAATAGCAGCATCAATCTTAAGGATATCCTTTTTGCCCATTCTTTTACTGTCTGCATTCTTTATAATGGCAACGGAGCACTCAAGCTCATCAAGGTTAAGAACTCTGTAAAGCTCCATAATTTTGCCGGCTGTGATATGGTCAAGCACAACGCCGTTTGTAATAGGATTTATCTGCATAGTTCTTACTCCTCTCAGTCAATTTCAAGCAGCTTGAGAATAAGTGCCATTCTTATGTATTTGCCGTTTGCCGCCTGCTCAAAATAGCACGCTCTGCTGTCATCGTCAACCTCAACGGCGATTTCGTTTACTCTGGGCAGGGGATGAAGGATGCAAAGGTCATCCTTGGCATTCTGGAGCTTTTCAAGGGTTAAAATGTAACTGTCCTTAAGTCTGATATAGTCAGCCTCGTTGAAGAAACGCTCGCGCTGAACTCTTGTCATATAAAGAATATCAAGCTCAGGCATTACCTTGCTCAGTTCGGTTGTTTCATAAATGGAAACGCCCTTTTCGAGCATATTAGTTCTGAGATACTCGGGGATTTTAAGCTCGGGAGGGGAGATAAGAATGAAGCGTACATTCTTGTATCTTGCAAGAGCACCCATAAGAGAGTGAACTGTTCTGCCGAACTTAAGGTCACCGCAAAGACCTACCGTAAGACCGTCAAAACGGTTCTTCCTGCGCATAATTGTGAGAAGGTCGGTAAGGGTCTGTGTGGGATGATTGTGACCGCCGTCGCCTGCGTTTATAACAGGGATGCCTGCCTTGTATGATGCAACAAGGGGAGCACCTTCCTTGGGATGGCGCATTGCAATAATGTCAGCGTAACCGCCTATGATTCTTGCAGTGTCTGAAACACTTTCACCCTTTGATGCGGAGCTGCTTGTAGCCTCTGAAAATCCGAGAACGTTACCGCCGAGCTCATACATAGCAGCTTCAAAGCTGAGACGGGTTCTGGTTGAGGGCTCGTAGAAAAGTGTTGCAAGCTTTTTATACTTGCACTTTTCACGGTATTTATCGGGATTTGCGATTATGTCGTTTGCGGTGGCGATGAGTTCATCAATTTCCTGAGTAGATAAATCAAGAATATCTATAAGATGCCTCATTTAGTGCCTCCGATCCAGCTTTCATCGCTCGGATTGTTACGGAAAGCAATGAGCCTTGCGATGTCTTCTTTTTCAATGTAGCCTTCTTCTGCTGCAACTTCAGCGATAACGTCGAAGTTTGTAAGGCTTACGTTCTTAACGTTTGCAGCTGCAAGTCTGTCAAGACCTTTCTGCATATTGTAAGTGAAGATGCTTACGATGCCGAGAACTTCTGCGCCTGCTTCTCTGAGAGCGTCAACAACCTCGATAACGCTGCCGCCTGTTGAGATAAGATCTTCAATAACAACAACCTTGGTGCCGGGCTCCATTTTGCCTTCTATCTGATTCTGTCTGCCGTGGTCCTTAGCGCCTGAGCGAACGTAGCCCATAGGGATGTCCATAAGATGAGCGGCGATTGCTGCGTGAGCGATACCTGCGGTGCTGGTGCCCATAAGCATTTCGCACTCGGGATAATTTGCCTTTACGGTGTCAGCAATGTACTGTTCAACGATTTTTCTCTGAGCAGGAGCGGAGAGGATAAGTCTGTTGTCGCAGTAAACAGGGCTTTTGATGCCGCTTGCCCAGGTAAAGGGTTCCTGGGGACGGAAGAAAACCGCACCTATTGTGAGGAGAGCTTTAGCTGTGTTTTTCTGGATTTCCATAATTGCATTCTTCCTTTCTGTATATAAAGCTTAAATTTTAACCGATGAATTCTGCGCAGCAGCGGCGGTATGCTGCCACGGGGTCTGCAGCGGCGGTGATGGGTCTGCCTACTACGATATAGTCAGAGCCGATTTCCTTAGCCTTTTCGGGGGTGGTGACTCTTACCTGGTCGCCGATGTCGCCGTCAGCAAATCTTACACCGGGAGTAACGGTGTAGAACTGCTTGCCGCAAGCTTCCTTAACGCTTGAAGCCTCAAGGGGAGAGCAAACAACACCGTCAAGTCCTGCAACCTGAGCGTTCTGAGCATATTTAACAACAACCTCTTCAATGGGTCTGTCGATAAGGAGGTCGGACGTCATACGTTCCTGGCTGGTGGAAGTAAGCTGGGTTACGGCAAGGAGAATAGGTCTTGTTCCGTCTTCTCTCATAAGACCTTCAAGAGCAGCTTCCATCATAGCGATGGTGCCGCTTGCGTGCAGATTGCACATATCAACGTCAAGATTTGAAAGAACGCTCATAGCCTTCTTTACGGTGTTGGGGATATCGTGGAGTTTTAAATCAAGGAAAATCTTGTGGCCTCTTTCTTTGATTTCCTTAACAATCTGGGGACCTTCTGCATAGAAAAGCTCCATACCGATTTTTACAAAGGGCTTTTCCTCTGTGAATTTTGCAAGAAAATCCATACAGTCCTTTTTGCTGCTGAAATCGCAGGCGATGATTACGTCTTTACCCATTAGTGTGCTCCTCCTATTATATCTTCAAGATTATTTATTGAATACTTTTGCATTACCTCGGGAAGGGATTCTATTATATTTTTGCAGGCGTAGGGGTCAACGAGATTCTGAGCGCCGATTTGTACCGCGGTAGCGCCTGCAAGCATCATTTCAATAACGTCCTGAGCGCTTGATACGCCGCCCATACCGATAATCGGGATTTTAACCGCTTCATATACCTGATAAACCATTCTCAGCGCTACGGGGAAAATTGCACTGCCTGAGAAACCGCCCATTTTGTTTGCTATAACGGGTTTTTTTGTTTTGAGATTTATTCTCATACCGAGCATGGTGTTTATGAGGCTGAGTCCGTCAGCGCCTGCTTCCTCGCAAGCCTTTGCAATGCTGACTATATCTGTTACATTGGGGGTAAGCTTAATGAAAACAGGCTTTGTTGTAACAGCTTTTACTGCTCTTGTGATTTCTGCCGCCGCTTCAGGGGATGTGCCGAAGCTCATACCGCCGTTGTGTACGTTGGGGCAGCTTACGTTTACTTCAAGGATTCCGATTTGCTCTGCCTTATCTGCTTTTGAGCAGCATTCAACGTATTCTTCAACGGAAAAACCGCTTATGTTGGCAATTGCCGGTTTGTTGAAGCATTCAGCAAGCTTCGGAAGCTCCTGAGAGATAACCGCATCTATTCCGGGATTCTGCAGGCCTACGGAGTTTATCATTCCTGCAGGGCATTCCGCTATTCTGGGGGTGGGGTTGCCGAACCTGGGCTGTGCGGTAGTGCCTTTCAATGATATTGAGCCGAGAATGTTGATATCGTAAAGCTCTGCAAATTCGTAGCCGAAGCCGAAGGTGCCGCTTGCGGGGATTACAGGATTGTCAAGCTCGAGAGAGCAGAGTTTAACCTTTGTGTTTACCATATAATCTCCTCCTTTTCAAGTACGGGACCGTCTTTGCAGATTCGCTTGTTGCCGTATTTTGTTTTGCACGAGCAGCCCATGCAAGCTCCGAATCCGCAGCCCATACGCTCTTCAAAGCTTAACTGGCCGCTTACCTCGGTTGAATTGTAGATTGCCTTGAGCATAGGCTCAGGTCCGCAGGTGTAGAAGTAGGAGTATCCTTCAAGCTTTGCGATAACGTCAGTTACAAAGCCTTTGGTGCCGACGGAGCCGTCTGCTGTTGAAACGTACACTTCAATGCCGAGAGCCTTGAATTCTTCAACAAAGAAAACTTCGCTTTCCGTATTGAATCCGAGGATAACTACGGGCTTTTTGCCTTCACTTATGAGTTTCTTTGCAAGAGCATACATAGGAGGCACACCTGCGCCGCCGCCGATAAGCAGGGGAGTATTGCCGCTTTTAGAAGTATCAAATCCGTTGCCGAGACCCATAAGAGTGTCAAGCTGAGCACCTGTTTTAAGGGTGGCCATAAGCTCGGTGCCGTTACCTACTGCTTTGTAGATTATTGTAACTGTGTTTTCGTCCCAGTCGCACACTGAAATGGGGCGTCTGAGATAAAAACCGTCAAGCGCGATGTTGATAAACTGACCGGGTACGGTTATTTCTTTGGTGCAGCCCGAAAGCACCATTTTATATGTGTTTACCGCTATTTTTTCATTGGAAACAACGGTGAGAAGTTCTTTTAATTCTCTCATACATCTTCCTCTTTCCATACGATATTTCCGTTAGCTACCGTCATAAGGCATTTTGCATAGAGTTCTTCGCCTGCAAAGGGTGTGCTTTTGCCCTGAGAAAAGAACTTGTCCGTGTCTACGGTATACTTTTCATTAAGATTGAACACGGTGAAGTTTGCCTTCTGACCCTCGGCAAGGGGAGTGCCGATTCCGAAACGCTTGGCAGGATTGGTATGCATAAGCTCTACGAGTCTTTCAAGCGTGATTACACCCGTTTTTACAAGGTGTGTATACATAACCGAAAAAGCACATTCAAGCCCCGTTATGCCCATAAGACTGTCCTTGAGACCTTTTGATTTTTCCTCGGCGGAGTGGGGAGCGTGGTCGGTTGCAATCATTGTGATTGTGCCGTCAACAAGCCCCTCAATAAGTGCTTTTTTATCTTCGGCACTTCTTAAAGGGGGATTCATTTTGAATCTGCCGTCTTCCTGTAAATCATCGTCGCATAATGTAAGGTAATGCGGGCCGGTTTCGCAGGTTACGTCTATTCCCTGAGCCTGAGCGTTTCTGATAAGCTCAACGCTTTCTTTTGTTGAAATGTGGCATACGTGGTATTTGACACCCGTTTCCTTTGCAAGAGCAATGTCTCTTTCAATCTGCTTCCATTCACTCTCGGAGCAGATGCCCTTGTGAGAGTGCCTTGCGGCGTATTCGCCCTTGTGAATATATCCGCCCTCGAGCAAATCGTTTACCTCACAGTGAGCGGCGATAATTTTGCCCATAGCGGCGGCATTCTGCATAGCCTCTTTCATCATCGAATCGGTCTGCACGCCTTTGCCGTCATCCGAAAAAGCAACGGCATTTTCAGCCATAGACTTCATATCGCTCAAAGCTTCGCCTTTTTCTTCTACGGTTATAGCCGCATAAGGGTAAACGTTGATTGCTGCGGATTCTTTAATAAGCTCAAGCTGTATTGCAAGGTTTTCTTTACTGTCAGGCACGGGCTTGAGGTTGGGCATTGCGCATACGTCTGTGTATCCGCCGTGAGCCGCCGCAAGAGTACCGCTTTTGATAGTTTCCTTGTATGAAAAACCCGGCTCTCGAAGATGAACGTGAACATCAACAAGACCGGGGAGAATATGACAGTTATTAAAATCAAAAACAGTGCATCCGCCCTCCGAAATATCGGGAGCAATACGGGTGATTATAGAATCGCAAACAAGGATATCAGAGTCAATGAAAAGTCCGTTTGAAAAAACTTTTGCGTTTTTAATAAGAGTTTTCAAAGCTTTTGTCCTCCTGCATCTGTGTAATTTATTACATAATATAATACAATAAATAACGGTCTTTGTCAACGCAAAGACCGTTAGAAAAAAGATAAAATTTATATATATGTTTTGTATATATTGTATTGAACGGCTGATTACTGCATTTTTTCCTGCTTTACCTTGTGGTCAACGATGTGACGCTTGGCAAGCTCAGAGGTTACATCGTCAATGGAAATGCCCATTTCAATCATAAGCACGGTTACGTGATAGAGAAGGTCTGCAATTTCAAAAATTGTTTCTGCTTTATCGTTACCCTTAGCGGCAACAATAACTTCAGTGCACTCCTCACCGACCTTTTTAAGGATTTTATCAATTCCTTTTTCAAAAAGGTAAGTTGTGTAGGAGCCTTCCTTTTTTTCAATCTTTCTGCCGAGGAGCATTTTGTAAAGATTTTCGTAAGAGAAGCTTTCATCACCGTTATCTGTTACCGTTTCAAAGAAGCAGCTTTCCTCGCCCGTGTGGCAGGCAGGACCGTTTTTGATAACGTCAATAAGGAGAGTATCCTTATCGCAATCGGTTCTGATTGAAACGATTTCCTGAGTGTTGCCTGAGGTTTCGCCCTTGCGCCAGAGCTGCTGACGGCTGCGGCTGAAGAAGCAGGTTCTGCCTTCCTCAATGCTGATTTTAAGGCTTTCCTCGTTCATATAAGCGAGCATAAGTACCTTTTTTGTGTAATGATCCTGTACTATTGCGGGGATAAGTCCGTCGCTGTTATATTTAAGCTCTGTCATAGTTAAATCCTCATTTCTACGTTATTGTCACGCAGGTATTTTTTTAAATCCATTATGTTAACCTGCTTGAAATGGAAAATTGATGCTGCGAGGCCTGCATCGGCACAGCCTGCGTTGAATAAATCGAGGAAATCCTCTTTTTTGCCTGCACCGCCGCTTGCGATAACGGGTATTGAAACAAGACGTGATATTTCCTTGAGCATTTCAATATCGAATCCGTTTTTAACGCCGTCGGTATCAATGCTGTTAACAACCAACTCGCCTGCGCCGTTCTTTTCACCGCTTACCGCCCATTCAAGAGCATCAATGCCGGTGTCGATTCTGCCGCCGTTTTTGAAAATTCTGAACTGACCGTCAACGCGTTTTACATCCATTGAAAGCACAACGCACTGGTCGCCGTATTTTCTTGCAGCTTGGGGGATAAGGTCGGGATTTTTGATAGCACCCGAGTTTACAGATACCTTATCTGCGCCGCATTTTAAAACTCTGTCAAAATCGTCTAGTGTATTGATGCCGCCGCCTACAGTAAGGGGGATAAAAATCTCCTTTGCGGTTTCCTTGAGGATATCCGTGAAAAGACCTCTGTTTTCATAGGATGCGGTTATGTCGTAAAACACAAGCTCATCGGCACCGCATTCATTATAAAAGCGAGCCATCTCAACGGGTGAAGCAACGTCCTGTATTCCTTCAAAATTAACACCTTTTACAACTCTGCCGTTTCTAACGTCAAGGCAGGGGATAATTCTGTGAGTTATCAAAGTGTGTCACCTCCGTTGGCAATTTTTATAACACGCTCAAGGTCCAGCTTGTTTTCGTAGACTGCCTTGCCCACGATTGCACCGTAAATATTCATATCCCTGAGAGCTTTGATTTCATCTTCAAAGGTGATGCCGCCCGATGCCACGATATCAAGCCCTTCTATTTGTGAAAGCTGAGCGTAGACCTCAAGGTTCGTGCCGTTTAACATACCGTCCTTTGAAATGTCGGTATAAATAACGGTTTTAACTCCGCTGTCACGCAGCTTTTTGCAAAAATCAACCGAACTTACATCGGTGGTTTCTAGCCAACCGTTTATTGCAACCAAGCCGTTTTTTGCATCAACGCCTACTGCGATTGCATCGCCGTATTTTTTAACCGCACTTTCAACAAACGGATAATTCTTAACAGCTGCCGTGCCGAGAATAACACGCTTGACTCCGAGCTCAAGGTACGCTTCTATTCTTGCTTCGTCGCGGATTCCGCCGCCGACCTCAATAAAAAGCTCTTTAATTTTTGCGGCTTCACGGATAGCTTCAAAATTTACGGGAGTGCCGTCCTTGGCACCGTCAAGGTCAACCATATGAAGATTAACTGCACCAGCTTTAATGAACTGCTGAGCCATTTCGTAGGGTGAATCGGCATAGATTTTAACGGCATCGTAATCGCCTTTTGTCAGGCGGACAACCTTGCCGCCCAATATATCTGTTGCGGGAAAAATCTGCATAACTTACTCCTTATAACTCGGCAAAAGCCTTGAGCAAAGCAAGACCTTTTTCGCCGCTCTTTTCGGGATGGAACTGCACACCGTAGACGTACTTGCCGTCGCCGACCGCCGCAGTCAGTTCCGAACCATATTCCGCACTGGCGATAACATTTGCGTCACAATCCGCCGCGTAGTACGAATGAACAAAATAAACGTGATCGCCTTCGTTGATGGATTCAAAAATCGGGGATTTCGGCTTATCCTTCGGGAAA
>JAZNUP010000101.1:0-18806 GCA_045592385.1 Acutalibacteraceae bacterium | reverse complement strand
CCCTTTTCTTTGGCGGTTTCAACAACGTTTTTCATATATTCACGAACGCCGCTGAAATGCTCGAGATAGCCTTTGATATAGCTGTCCGCTTCAGCTCGGGTTACGCCTATATCCTTTGCAAGCGAGAATGCACCGATACCGTAAACAATACCGAAGTTAACCGCCTTTGCTCTGCTTCTCATAAGCGGAGTCACCATCTCAACAGGCATATTGAATACCTGAGAGGCCGTTATCGTGTGTATATCTTCGTTGTTGTTGAACGCTTCAAGCATTGTTTCATCATTGGCAATGTGAGCAAGCACACGCAGCTCAATCTGCGAATAGTCGGCATCAACAAGCACGTTGCCCTCGCCTGCCCTGAAGAATTTTCTCATCTGCCTGCCAAGCTCGGAGCGCACGGGAATGTTCTGCAAATTTGGCTCTGCAGAGGAGATTCTGCCCGTTCTTGTTTCAACCTGATTGAGGGTTGAACGGATTCTGCCGTCATCTCCGATAGCTTTGAGCAGACCGTCACAGTAGGTTGATTTAAGCTTTGAATAGCTTCTGTATTCGAGAATCTGAGCCACCACCGGATGTTCATCGGCAAGCGCCTCAAGCACCTTTGCATCCGTGGAATATCCGCTCTTCGTCTTTTTCTTTGCAGGCAAGCCCATTTTTTCAAACAACGCTTCACCCAACTGCTTGGGAGAATTTATATTGAATTCACAGCCAACCTGCTCATAAATACTTGCGGTAAGCTCTGCAATCCTCTTTTCAAGCATTGTTCCGAACTGAGAAATTCCGTCTCTGTCCACTTCAAAGCCGATATGCTCCATTGATGCGAGAACTTTTGCGAGGGGGAGTTCAATTTCCTCAAGCAAACGCCTTTGCGAATTTTCATCCACCAGCTTTTCAAGCTGCTCAAAAAGTAAAGGCAGGCAGGATGCCGTAAATGCCGCATCCTCACTTTCATCCTCGCCCTTGTGCACCTGAGTGTATTCCTGAATAATGCGGTGGACAGAATAATCTCCCGACGAGGGGTTGAGCAGATACGCGCTGAGCATTGCATCACCGCGGATTCCGTTTACCTCGTAGCCGTTTTCAAATCCGAGGGCATAAACCGCTTTTGAATTGTAAGTATATTTCGCAATTTCCTTATCAAAAAGGAAATCATCGCAGAACGACTCATAACCGAAGTTGAGCGGCGCAACCCTGCCGACTCCGTTTTCAAGCGCAAAGTAAAAGCTGTTATCTTCAAGAATAAAGTATGCCTTGCCCGCCTTGCGCATTGTGTTGAGTAAAAGCTGAGTGTCCTCAATATCAAAAAGCTTGCTCTGCCTTTTAACTTCTTCAGCCTTTGCTTCGGGTCTTGTAACAGGCTCGAGAGAGAGCCTTTCTATCATTTTGAACATTTCAAGGTCTGAGAGAATTCTCGTAACCTCGTACACGTCGGCATTCTTCGGCACGTAGCTTTCATAATCCGTTTCAATGGGAGCATCCGTACGGATTGTGCCGAGAGTTTTACTCAGGAAAGCCATTTCCTTATCTGCGGCAAGCTTATCCTTTACACCCTGCTTGATTTCAAGATTTTCAAGATTTTTGTAAATCTCTTCAATGGTGCCGAAACGGCTGATTAAATCGGATGCTGTTTTCTGACCCACTCCGGCAACACCGGGGATACAGTCCGAAGTGTCACCCATAAGGGCTTTTATATCAATGAGCTTTTCTGGCTCAACAAGGTATTCTTCCTTAATCTTTTCAATGTCATACCGAACGCTCTGCGCCCTGCCCATTTTGGTGGAGGCAAGCAAAACGTTTACGGAGTCTCTTACAAGCTGCAGGGAATCTCTGTCCCCCGTTGCAACAAAACAGAAATCGTCTGTGCCGCACGCGCCTGCAAGGGTACCCAGCAGGTCGTCAGCCTCCCAGCCTGCCTGCTCTATGAGGTGATAACCGAGCGCCGCAAGCAATTTTTTAAGCACAGGCACCTGCTGAGCAAGCTCAGGCGGCATTCCTTTGCGGTTTGCCTTGTAGCCCGAATACATCTCGTGCCTGAAGGTGGGAGCCTTAACGTCAAACGCTATGGCAACCGCATCAGGGGTAACCTCCTCTTTCAGCTTGAGGAGAATATTCATAAATCCGTATATCGCATTGGTAAAACGGCCGTCCTTGGTGGTTAAAAGCTTTATTCCGTAAAAAGCTCTGTTGAGTATGCTGTTGCCGTCAATTATGAGCATCTTCATTCAAAATCACCTCAAATTGAAATTATAACATATATATTAAAAGATTTCACTAAATTTTTAAAAAATTCGTTGCATTTATTTTTTTTGCGTGTTAGCATAGTGATGTTAATTTATTATGGAGGCAGAAAATGAAAATCGGTAACGTCAATATAAACGGTCTTGCCGCGCTTGCACCTATGGCAGGAGTGGCAGATATGGCTTTCCGCGAGCTTTGCGTAGAGTACGGCGCCGCTTACGTTGTGGGCGAAATGGTAAGCTCCAAGGGTACCACTATGCATGATAAAAAATCCGATTCACTTATGCAGATTTCAGAAAAAGAGCGACCTGCCGCCATTCAGATTTTTGGCGACAATCCGCAGACTATGGCAGCCGCAGCTGTAAAGGCGTCAACCTTTACTTGCGATATAATCGACATAAATATGGGATGCCCCGCGCCCAAAATTTCTAATAATGGCAACGGTTCAGCGCTTATGAAGACCCCTGAGCTTGCAGCCGAGATTGTAAGCGAGTGTGTAAAGGCTATCACCTTGCCACTTACTGTAAAAATGCGCTCCGGCTGGGACGATGAACATATAAACGCAGTGGAGCTTGCAAAGCTCTGCGAGCAGGCAGGAGCTGCCGCAATCACCGTGCACGGACGCACGAGGCAGCAGATGTACGCCCCTCCCGTAAACCGCGATATCATCCGTGAAGTAAAGCAAGCGGTAAATGTGCCCGTCATAGGTAACGGAGACGTTACAGATGCTCTGAGCGCAGAGGAAATGTTCAAAGAAACGGGCTGTGACCTTGTAATGGTAGGCAGAGGTGCTCTCGGCAGGCCCTGGGTTTTCACACAGATTAACACGTATTTTGCTACGGGTGAAATTCTTCCCGAGCCTCCGATTGAAGAGCGTATGTCCGTAATGCTCCGCCATATTGATAAGCTTTGCGAATACAAGGGTGATTACATCGGTATGAGAGAAGCCCGCAAGCACGCCGCCTGGTATATCCGCGACATAAGAGGCGCGGCAAAATACAGGAATGAAATAGGCACCCTCACCTCTATGGATGAGCTCAAAATTCTTGCGGAAAAGGTTATAGAAGCAAACAAATGAATAAAACGGGTTTTCTCAATAAGCGAAGATCGAAAGAAGCATTAAAACTCAATCTTAGTTCTTTACACTACAACAAAATTGGCTTGTGCAGGATTTTATTCCCGTACAAGCCAATTACTATTTATTTTCGTTTCTTTTGGTCTTCGCTTAGTGAGACAGCCCACTATAAAAATTAAAGAACTCTTACTCTGATTACACCGTCAATAGCTTCAAGCTTTGCGGTATCGGGAGCGCAGTCAACGTCAACTGCGGTGTAGCCGATGCCCTTCTTCTCTGCACTTACAAGAGAAGTTACTGCCGCACCTTCAAATGCTGCGGAAATCTTAGCTGCCATACCGTCCTGAGCGTTGTAGATGATGCATACTCTGGTTTTGAAGGATGCAGGAAGAGCAACGTTGGGAAGGTTTACGGAGTTTGTGATTACGCCCTTTTCGATGTAATCAACAAGCTCGTCAGCTGCCATAACAGCGCAGTTATCTTCACTTTCGGGAGTGGATGCTCCGAGGTGAGGAATTGCGGTAACACCCTTTGCGCCGATCTGTGCATCGGTGGGGAAGTCAGTAACATAAGCTGCTGCCTTGCCGCTCTCAAGAGCTTCAAGGATTGCCTGCTCGTTTACAAGCTCGCCTCTTGCGAAGTTAAGAATTCTTACGCCGTCCTTCATCTTGGCAAGTGAATCAGCGCTTACGGTATCTCTTGTGGAATCGTTAAGCGGAACGTGAAGGGAGATATAATCTGAAACAGCAAAGAGCTCATCAAGGTCAGAAACAACCTTTACGGCAGGGTCAAGAGCAAGAGCGCCCTTAACGGAAAGGAAAGGATCGTAACCTACAATGCTCATACCGAGAGCCTTTGCAGCGTTTGCAACCATAGCGCCGATAGCGCCAAGGCCTACAACGCCGAGAGTTTTGCCGTAAATTTCGGGGCCTGCGAATGCACTTTTGCCCTTTTCTACAAGAGCACCAACCTCAGCACCCTTGCCTGAAAGAGTCTTGCACCAGTCGATTGAATCGGCAATCTTTCTTGAAGCCATAAAGAGGGAAGCAATTACGAGCTCCTTAACTGCGTTTGCGTTGGCACCGGGAGTATTGAAAACAGCGATACCTGCCTTTGCGCAAGCATCAACGGGGATGTTGTTAACGCCTGCACCGCATCTTGCAACCGCTACGGTTTCGGGAGCAAAAGCAAAATCGTGCATCTTTGCGGAGCGTACCATAATAGCATCGGGGGCTGCACAGTCGTCAGAGCAGGTGTACTTTGCAGCATCGAGCTTATCAAGGCCGAACTTTGAAATTTTATTTAAAGTAAGAATGTTATACATAATAAGAAACTCCCTTTAATCAGTTGGATTTTTCAAACTTTGCCATAAAGTCAACAAGCTTCTCAACGCCTTCGATGGGCATTGCATTGTAGATAGAAGCTCTCATACCGCCTACTGAACGGTGACCCTTGAGGTTTACAAAGCCTGCTTCTGTTGCGTCGGCAACGAACTTCTTATTGAGCTCATCACTCTCAGTTACGAAGGTAACGTTCATCATTGAACGGTCTTCCTTAACAACGGGAGCAATAAACATCTTGCTGGTGTCAAGATAATCGTAAAGGATTGATGCCTTCTTCTCGTTATGAAGCTTCATAGCCTCAAGACCGCCGAGGTCACGAATCCACTCAAGAACAAGCTTGCATACGTAGATTGACCAGCAGGGAGGAGTGTTGTACATTGAATCGTTATCCGCCATAACCTTGTAATCAAGCATGGTGGGTACGTTTTCGGGGCAGTTGCCGAGAAGATCCTCTCGGACGATTACAACGGTAAGACCTGCGGGGCCGATGTTCTTCTGAGCGCCGCCGTAGATAAGACCGAACTTGGAAACGTCCATAGGCTCGGAAAGGAAGCAGGATGAAACGTCAGCCATAAGGGGAACGTCACCTGTATCGGGAATGTACTTATAGGTTGTGCCGTAGATTGTGTTGTTGAAGCAGATGTAAGCATAGTCTGCATCGGGGCGGAAATCAGCTCTGGTGAGCTTGGGGATGTAGGAGAAGTTCTTATCCTTTGAAGAACCTGCAACAGCAACGTCGCCGCCGAACTTAAGAGCCTCTTTGTAAGCCTTGGTGGAGAACTGACCGCTGAGAACATAGTCAGCCTTCTTTGAGCCGTTCATAAAGTTGAGAGGGATAGCTGCAAACTGAGTTGAAGCGCCGCCCTGAAGGAAGAGCACCTTATAATTATCGGGAATTCCGAGAACCTCGCGGAAAATCTGCTGAGCCTCGTTGATGATTGATTCGTAAATCTTGGAGCGGTGAGACATCTCCATTACGGACTGACCGCTGCCTTTATAGTTAAGCATTTCTGCTGCTGCTCTGTTGAGAACACTTTCGGGCAGCATGGAAGGACCGGCTGAAAAATTGAATACTCTTGACATGGATATACCCCCACTGATGGTTTTATAGTTATTAGTATTATATAACACTTGAAATTTTTTGACAATGTTACCATTGCATAAAGATATTGGTTTTTATTGAAAATTTATTGACAAATAAGCAAAAACGAGGCTTCAGCCGTGATGCCAAAGCCCCTGATTTCATTATACTATTACCTTTGAAAGGAACTCTTTAAGCCTTGGAGATTTGGGGTTTGCAAAGAATTCTTCAGGCTCGTTTTCCTCCATAATAATACCTTCATCAATGAAAACTACCCTTGTGCCGACTTCTCTTGCAAAGCCCATTTCGTGGGTAACAACCACCATAGTCATACCCTCTCTTGCAAGCTCCTTCATTACGTCAAGCACCTCGCCTACCATTTCCGGGTCAAGCGCGGAGGTGGGCTCGTCAAAGAGCATTACCTTGGGATTCATCGCAAGCGCACGCACTATTGCAACTCTCTGCTTCTGGCCGCCCGAAAGCTGCGAAGGATAAGCGTTTGCTTTATCCTCAAGGCCAACCCTTCTGAGCAATTCCATAGCTTTTTCCTCCGCCTGCTTTTTGCTCATACGCTTAAGCTTGACGGGAGCAAGAGTTATGTTTTTGAGAATGGTAAGGTTATCAAAAAGGTGGAACTGTTGAAAAACCATACCCATTTTTTCTCTGTGCTTATTGATGTTAACGTGCTTATCGGTTATGTTTACACCGTCAAATTCAACGCTGCCCCCCGTAGGTATTTCAAGCAGGTTGAGGCAACGCAGGAAGGTTGATTTGCCTGAGCCTGACGGACCTATAACCACAACAACCTCGCCCTGCTTTATTTCTGTATCAATTCCCTTAAGAACGTCAACGCTTTTAAAGCTTTTTTCAAGGCCCGTAACCTTGATGATAGCGTTATTCTCAGTGTTCACTGTTACGAAGCCTCCTTTCAAGGATTCCTACAAGCTTCTGAAGCACAAGCACAAGAACAAGATAGATAAGTGCAACGGTAATGTAGGGGATGTTCATATTGTATGTAAAGCCTACAAGAGCGTTTGCACCCTTCATCATATCCTTAACTGCAATGAAGCTTGCAACGGAAGTTTCCTTAAGAAGAACGATGAATTCATTTGCAAGCGCAGGCAGAACGTTTTTGAATGCCTGAGGAAGAATAACGTAAATCATCGTTCTGAAATAGGAAAGGCCAAGGCTTCTGCCTGCCTCAAACTGGCCGTTGTTTATGGACATAATGCCTGAGCGGACGATTTCCGCAACGTAAGCGCCGGAGTTGAGACCGAAGGCAATAATAGCCGTGGCGGTTTCGGACACGCCCATTTTCCCGAGCCACAGATAATAAATTATAAGCAGCTGAACAATAACGGGAGTACCTCTTGTGACCGTAAGATAAAGCTTGCAAACAGCATTGAGAAGCTTAAGCTTGCCTGTTTTATCATAGGTTGAGCGGACTATCGCCACCGCAAAGCCCAGCACAAGACCGATAATCAACGCAAAAAAGGTTATCTCAAGCGTAACTCCCAAGCCGTTTGTAATATGCTTGTAATTATCATCCTCAATAAGCACGCTGTAAATATCGTCTTTCAGGTCAACAAAACCGTCCTTGATTGCAACGGGGATTTCCCTGAGCGCTTCAATAAAGCCAACGCTCTCTGCAGTATCCTGCACCTGTGCAAACACAGGCAGCGTAAAGCTTACGATAATAGCTGCCGATAAAACAACGATCAGCGCAATCACTGTCTTTTTTGAGGTTAAAAAATCTCTCACGGCACTTCACCGACCTTCCGTAAGTTTGTAAAAAATCAAAAGGGCAAGCCAAGGCTTGCCCTTGAAGCTGTGTGTTTTTTATGCGGGGATATACTTGTTTACGATTTTTTCAACAGAGCCGTCTGCAATAAGCTCACCGAGAGCGGTGTTGATTTTATCAAGAAGCTCGGTATTGTCCTTTGCAACTGCGATTGCATAATCTTCATCAGCATAAGCAGTTTCAAGGATTGTAAGACCCTGCTGGTCAGCAACGAATGCCTTTGCGGGCTCATTATCAATAATAACAGCATCAACTATACCGCTCTGAAGAGCTTCAACAGCAGCTGCGCCGTTCTGATATCTCTTAATCTTATCCTCGCCGAATTCATCGGTAGCATAAATGTCACCTGTGGTTGCTTCCTGAACGCCGATAAGCTTGCCTGCAAGGTCATCAAGTGTTGCAATTGCAGAGCCTTCCTTAACGATAACAACCTGAACACCCTTAGCGTAGCTGATTGAGAAGTCAACACTCTCAAGTCTCTTTTCGGTAACAGTCATACCTGCAAGGCCGATATCAGCAACACCGCTCTGGATAGCGCCGAGGATGCCGTTAAAGTCCATATCAACGATTTCAAGCTCCATACCGAGCTTTTCAGCAATAAGAGCGCCTACTTCAGCGTCAATGCCGACAATGGTTTCACCCTCATAAAACTCATAGGAAAGAAATGCTGCGTTGGTAGCCATAATAAGCTTATTGTCGCCCTCTTTGGTTGCGGTGCAAGCGCAAAGGCCGCAGATTGCAAGTGCAAGAGCAAGAACAATGCTGAGAACTCTTAAGTATTTTTTCATTTTATTTATCCTCCTGTAAAAAGATACAATCATTATAGCATTTAAACCACTTTAAAGTCAACCTTTATAAATGGTGAAATGAATATTATTTCATTTTTTTCAGGATTTTTTCAAAAGTTTCAGGCAAGGACGCCCTGAAAACCATCTCCTCACCGCTGACGGGATGAACGAGCCTGCACACCTCGCAGTGAAGAAGCTGATGCCCTGCGTCAGGCAAAAAATCGCCGTACATAGTATCCCCTGCAAGCGGATGACCCGTGAAAGCAAAATGTACCCTTATCTGATGGGTTCTGCCCGTTTCGATTTTCACCCTTACAAGTGTTGCATTTTCAAAGCTTTCTTCAACTTTCCAATGTGTAAGAGCAGTCTCCGTACCCAACTCATAGGAGCACGCGCGCAGAGTTTTCATAGGGTCGGGTCGATAGATAGGTACGTCTATGCTGCCCTCGTCCTTAAGCACTCCCTGCACAAGGGCAAGGTATTCTTTTTCGATTTTTCCGTTGAGCTTTGCGGCGGCGAATTTATTAAGAGCGCACACCACCACACCCGACGTACCCTTATCAAGCCTGCCTGCAGCCCTGAAAGCTATTGCCTTGCCCTGATTTGCAAGGTAAGCGGCAACCGCATTCGCAAGAGTGTCGCCCTGATGATTGTGGCTCGGATGCATCGCCATAAACGGTGATTTGTTGATACAGAGGATATCGTTATCCTCATAAATAACGTCAATATCAGCCGCAAGAGGCTCGGGCAGATTTTTATCGTCGGGGATTGTAACGCCTATTACGTCGCCCGTCTTTATACGGTCAATAGTGCGCACGTGCTCCCCGTTTTTTGTAATTCCGCCTTCAACACACTTGAGCGACGCAACAAGGCGCGCAGAAAGACCGCATTCTTTCCTGAGAAAGTAAACGGTTTTTTCGCCGTCATATTCACTTGTAACGGTAAACTCAAGATGCCTTGACATTTTATCCTCCGAAAAAAGCACGAGCCGAAGCTTTCGCAACGGCCCGTATAAACCGATATTATTTAATTAAAAAGCAAACTTTGCCTTGCCGTCACAGCCGAGAACGTTCTTAATCTTGTGAGCAACCATTTCTTCAATAGCTGCACGGGCAGGAGTAAGATACTGTCTGGGATCAAAGTGGCCGGGATTCTCTGCGAAGTAAGTTCTTACAGCAGCAGTCATTGCAAGGCGAAGGTCAGAGTCGATGTTGATTTTGCAAACAGCCTTTTCAGCAGCCTTGCGAAGCTCGCTCTCGGGGATACCGATAGCATCGTCCATCTTACCGCCGTTAGCATTGATCTGCTTAACGAACTCCTGAGGAACGGAGGATGAACCGTGAAGAACGATGGGGAAGCCGGGAAGCTGCTTTGATACTTCTTCAAGAATATCGTGGCGGAGCTTGGGATCCTGACCGGGCTTGAACTTGAAAGCGCCGTGGCTTGTACCGATTGCGATTGCAAGGGAGTCAACGCCTGTACGGGTTACGAAATCGTAAACTTCCTCGGGCTTGGTGTAGGAGGAATCCTCAGCGGAAACGCAAACTTCATCCTCTACGCCTGCAAGAGTACCGAGCTCGCCTTCAACAACAACGCCGTGTGCGTGAGCGTACTCAACTACCTTCTTGGTAAGAGCAACGTTATCTTCATAGGACTTGCTGGAGCCGTCAATCATAACGGATGTAAAGCCGCCGTCAATGCAGCTCTTGCAAAGCTCGAAGCTGTCACCGTGGTCAAGGTGAAGAGCGATGGGAAGACCGCTGGATTCGATAGCTGCCTCAACAAGCTTTACGAGGTAAGTGTGGTTAGCGTAATTTCTTGCGCCCTTGGAAACCTGAAGGATGAGGGGGGATTCAAGCTTTTCTGCTGCCTGAACGATACCCTGGATGATTTCCATGTTGTTGACGTTGAATGCACCTACAGCGTAGCCGCCGTTGTATGCGTGCTCAAACATTTTTTTAGTGGTTACAAGTGGCATAATAATTCCTCCTGATTTTTTCTAAAGTTACCGTATGTATTATACATTTACACTGTTGAATTGTCAACTGACAAAAAGTATATTATTCCAACAAATCCTTGCCCGGTAAATGTGCAAGATTATTGGCAAAACACAGTTTGGGCTTTTCGTTGGGATAAAAACAGATTTTTGTAACGGCAGTGTTACTCACCTTCCAGCGGAAATCATCCTGCAACCCGAGCCCCACAAAATTGCGGATAACGTATCCGAAAAATCCACCGTGGGATACGAGCATAACCCTTTCGCCGTTTTTGTAATTACTGATTATAAAGTCAACAATCCTAAGCCCTCTCTCATGAGCGGATTCGTGGGTTTCATTTTCAAAAATGCTTTTATCCTCACACGGCACCGCAAGGGGATATTCTTTTTTCAGCACCTCAGCGGGGCAGCCCTCACCCTCGGTGCCTGTTTCAACCAGGTCGCGCAGAAGCTGAACCTTCACTGCGTTTTTCTGCCTTTGCGCAACAGCGTGGGCTGTTTCAACCGCACGGGTGAGCGGGCTTGCGTAAATTGCATCAAACTGCAATGCTGAATAATACTCACCGAGTGCCTGCGCCTGCATTTTGCCCTCAGGGGTAAGCGGAGGGTCATCCCTGCCGTATTCAACGGGGCATTCATACGAAACGTTGCCGTAGGATTCACCGTGCCTTACAAAATAAACCTGCAAAATGGGTTCCTCAGCCATACTGCCGCCTCCTTGCGTTTTCTTATTCAAGTATACATCCTGAAGGATAATTTTTCAACGTGAAATAAAATTGTTTCGGCTATTTACAACTAAAATCAAAAGATATATAATGTATAGGTTGAATTTTTTGGGAAGGAGCATACCATTATGAAAGTGGTTATCCGCATTCTTTGCACAATCGTTATCATTTTTTCCACCGTTTTCTCTTTTTTCTCCCCCATTGACGTCTATTCTGAGATTGAAGAGAAATTCTCTGACAACACAAAAGCCGCTTACTCCGAGCTTTTCTATGAGCTGAGTGAAAACGGCAACAATACCGAGTCCTGGCGTCAGGGTATGATTTCAGGCAACGGTATTCAGGGTGTTATCACCAGCGGCGCGCCCTACAACGACAGCCTGATTTATCAGAATATGCATTTCAACACCCCCAACCAAAACGACCGTTCTGCACCCGTCTCCTCTCAGGAGCTTGAGAGCGTGAAGCAGAGCATCGTTGCAGGCGAGGATATCAGCGATCCGTTCCCCTATACCGCTCTTTACGAATTCCATCCCGGCGGCGCTCTTCGCATCAAACAGAACAAAAGCCTCAAAATCGGCTATGCGCGCTACACGGATTATGAAACCGCTCAGGTCGGTGTGAGATACACCGATTTCAACGGTACCTGGGAACGCACCACCTTCACCTCAAAGGCCGATGACGTTACAATTACCAGAATCGGCTCTTCCTCCCTCGGAACCAAGGTAAATCTCACCCTTTCCGTTGATAATATCTCCGCTTTTGCCAACTACGGCAACACTCAGGAGGTTGATTTTAAATATAAAAAGCTTGCAGGTGACAACGGCGAATACCTCGCATTCGTTGCACATTACCCCGATTATGAAAAGAGCGAGCTTAAAAACGGCGGTTATTCAACCGTAATCTACATAGTTTGCGACGGCGGCAGCAAAGAGGTTGTAAACGGTAAATCCGTTCCCGATGCACAGTACTGCGCCCCCTCAAATCCTCAGGTTAAAATAACCGATGCGAATTCCGTTTACCTCATCGCCGCATCCGACAGAACCTTTGATATGTGCAAATATTCGGAGTTTGAAAGTGCAACAAGCTATGCACTTGTTGATTCACTTGTTGCAAAAACAAAGGCCGTTGCCGACAAATACGCTGACGGCGCAGGCTTCGATTATGACTCCGCACTTGCCGCTCACACCGCAATCTTCACTCCCGAATACAACGCGGTAACTCTCGACCTCGGCGATGCTTCAACCGAACCCAACGAAAAGCTTGTGCTTTCCCAGCACCTCAAAAGCAAAATCAACTCCCAGCTTGCTCAGCGCACTTACTACTCAGGCAGATACTCTTATCTGTGTGCATCGGGCAGCTCTGTTCCCCGCCTTTACGGAATGTGGACGGGTGAATGGGAACCCGGCTGGGGTGCAAAATACACCATGGATGCCAACGTAAACCTCCAGACCTCCTCAATGAATACAAGCAATATGGAGAGCACTTACATCGGCTATGCGTCATTCCTTCTGCGTCAGGTTGACGACTGGGAGGAAAATGCCTTTGCAACTCACGGATTCACCGAAGCAATTCAGGCTCCCGGCCACTCTGACGGTGACAAAGCAGTTGTGCTTGAAACCTGCTATTCTTATCCCTTCCGCTACTGGAACGCAGGCGCAAGCTGGATGCTTCTTCCCCTTTACGAAACTCTTCAGTGCTATGGCGACGTTGAAATCCCCATAAACGGTGAATACGATTTGAACGAGCTCAGGTCCGTGCTCTCAGTGACCGACGAGGACCTTACCGATGAAGAAATCTCAGCCCTTGAGGCTCAGGGATATCTTGATTTAAGAAGTCAGATTCTTCTTCCTCTTCTCACAAAAGCAGCTAATTACTGGGACCAGATGGTAAGCCCCGAATATTACACCGATGCTGAGGGCAAAATGCATTATCAGCAGGGTAAAACGGCTCTCAACGAGGGTGAAACCTATACTCTTCTCCCCGGCTATTCTCCTGAGAACAATCCCGAAAACTATCCCAGCCCCTCCACCGCAAACACCGCTATTGACATTGCCGCCTGCAAGAGCAACCTTGAAATGCTCATCAACGTTATGAAGAGCGTTGACCCCGAGGCTGACACCTCCCACTGGGAATATCTGATGTCCAGACTCCCTGTTTATCTTTATGATGAAACCGGAGCACTCAAGGAGTGGGCAACCGTTGACTTTACGGAAAATAACCTTCACCGTCATCTCAGCCATCTTTACTGCGCATGGCCCGTATTTGAAACTCAGGAAAATGCCGAGCTTGCCGCCGCCTGCATCAAGGCGATTGATAACAGAGCAAGCGAAAACGAGGCAAGCCACGCACTCATTCACAGAGCACTCATCAGTGCAAGGCTCAAGGACAGAGCAAGCGTTACGGATGCCCTTACAAAACTTATGAACCATTGGATTTATTACGATTCACTTATGACAAACCACGATTATGACCGCAGCAGCTGCTACTGCACGGACTACGGCATAGGCTACCTCGGAATCGTAAACGAAAGCCTGCTTTACTCCAACACCGGCAAAATTGAAATTCTTCCCGCAATCCCTGCAACAGGCTTTGAAGCAGGAAGCATTGAGGGTCTCAGAGCAAGGACAAACGCCGTTGTTGATGAAATTGAATGGGACCTCAACGAAGGCACCGCAAGCGTAACCTTTACCTCCGATATCGACCAGACGGTAACCGTTTCCTGCGGACTTTCAGATGAAAGTGAAACAATAACCATCCGTGCAGGCGAAAGCTACACCAAGCAGTTCAAGCTTAATTAACAGCAAAAAACGGTACGTTGCAGAGATTTTCCTTTTTGCAACGTACCGTATTTTTTATTTTACCGCCTTGAATTTCATCGGCATTTCAGTGGTGGAAAGTGCAAAGTTCAGACCTTTCACCATAATGGGTCTGAGTTTCGGGTGATTACGGATAATATCGCTGTGATTTGCGTTGCGGCATATGAATTCAGGAAAGCTCGGTGTTCCTTTAAGCTGAATTTTAACCGCGTCCTTTGCAAAATCAAAAGTTGCATACTGCGTGGCCAGCGTGTTGAGCGGTTTTATTACCGCGCAGAGCTTTCCGCCCTGCATATACGCATAAGAGCGGACTGTGTAAGGATAGCCTTTGATTGAACAGTACGAGGTACGGGGCACACCGTCAAGCCCGCACTTTATAACCACCTCATCCTCTTCTTCATACCACTTTATTTCAAGCACACCGTCAGCAAGCCCAAACGATACTCTGTCGAGATTTTTCTTTGGTCTGCGGGCAAAGCTTGAAGTGAGCGAACGCGGAATAAGGCTTGCAGGGAACAAAAGCTTTGCAATTATATCCGAAAAAGCAGTTAAGCGGAAAACTCTGCCCGTCGGTATATCGGGAATACCGTCACATATAACGGGCTTTTCTCCCCTTGATGCAAGATAATCCGAAAGCTTCTCTTCCCATTCGCCGCCGTCAGGTCCTTCAAAAACTTTCACAAGCTCATTTTCCATAAGGGACGTATTTTTATTGTCGTCAACAACGCAGTTGAAGCCAACCGCAACCGCATCGTATTTCGGGAAATATCCTGCAAACTGCCCAAACATTCCCGACATACAGACGCACCCGCCTTCAAGCCAGAAAAGATATCCGTAGCCGTTTTTGCCCTTGCCGTCAAAGTCAACCTGAAGTGCGGTTGCCTCCCTCGTCCACCATTCGGGGATTATCTGCCTGCCGTTGTATCTGCCTGAGTCGGCATAGCATTGGCAGATTTTTGCAACGTCGCGCAGTTTAAGGTAAACACCCGTGCCGCCTATGCATTCGCCTTTTTCGTTGGTTTCCCAGAAGGGTCTTTCAATCCCCAACGGTTCAAAAAGCCTCGGCATAAGGTAATCAACGAGATTTTCACCCGAAAGCTTCTGTATAATCGCCGCCACCATATGAGCATCGTTATTGCTGTAAAGGAAGCCTTTATTCTTCCTGAACGGGGCTTTCATAAAAATCTCAACATAATCCCCCGTCATATCCTGCAGAAAGCTGAATTCCTTATTGCTTTGCATGGTAAGCACGGAGCGCACGGTGGTTTCCTCCCACTGCCCGCTTTCGCAATGCTCATATTCGGGGAAAATGGGCAGAATTTTTGAATCGAGCGAAAAAAGCCCCTCTTCAATCGCAAAGCCCGCCGCCGTGGCAACAATTGATTTTGTTACCGAAAACATCGTGTGCGGCATATCCGCCGAATAGGGCGCAGCATATTCTTCAAACAAAATTTCGCCGTGCTGCATTATAATAAGGGAATGGTTTTCAATCCCTCTGTTTTCAAGCTCACGGTAAAATTCATAAAGCCTTTTGCACGAGAGTCTGTCCGCCTTTACCATAGTTATGCCCCCTGTCGGTATTTTTGTTATATTTCCATTATAACACTTTAACCGCAGGATACAAGAAAAATTTAACGCCTGCCGCGGCAAAATCCGCAAGCAGGCGTTGCATATTTTTAATCTTCAATATATTCGGCAATATCCTCTAAGCGGCACTGCAGAAAAGAACACAGCTTATTCAGGGTTTTGGTTTCGGTATTTTCGTTAGCCCTGAGCCTTCTTACGGTCTTACTGTCAATCCCGCAATTCTCCCTGAGCTGATACGTGGAAATGTTTTTCTCTTTCATCAGCTGCCACAGTTTGTCGTAAACAATCATTGCAAGCACTTCCTTGATTTCCTTATTCTTCTGCACACCTGTAAAGGATACCGTCTGTACAGCATAAAACTCTTCCTTTAAAAGATAACCTCAAACAAATCAAGCTCATATCCTTTATCTGTTAAGTCGAAATACTTTGTAAAGTTATTGAAAAATTCATATACAGTGCCGATGCCTGCGGCAAACTTACCGAAAGCCTTTCTGAAAAACCTGATTTCGAGGACATAGTAATCATCAGTTTTGGCAAGGGTGAAGCTTGCGTGAGGCTCAGCAACGTCCACTGCCATTAAAAATAGCAGAACAAGACTCAAAACGCTCTTTGCTTTTTCACAATCTGCGCCTCATTTTTCAAAAATTGACAGAACAATAATATTCTCAATTCACAATAAAGTCAATGTTCACACAAAAAACACTGAGCTATAAATAACCGCAATCAATGGCTACTCCGTTTTATTTCCCATTCAATCTATCCCTTAATTCTTCTACTGTTTCTCCAACTTTTGAATGAAGAACCATGTGACAATTCGGGCAAACTGGAATCAAATCTTTTTGTGGATTAACTCTATATGTTTTTTTAATTGAACTTAGCGGAACAATGTGATGAATATGAATCAAATTTTCATAGTTATCACCATAAAAATCCCCAAAATTAAACCCACATATTTGACACGATATCTTTCCATTAATATCTGTATAAAAATCTATACACTCTTTTCTTGCTATTTCGTCTCTCTCATAGGCATTTACAACAATTGTTTTCTTTGCTCCCTCAAAAAGAGCTTTAACCTTTTCATCAGGAATTCGCTCCGGATAAATCTTTTCACCACGAGCCGGCATCTTAATATCAATATTAAGCGAATCTGCTAAATCTTGCCATTTGGAGCAGTTTCTTATTTTTTCTCTTTCCTCTAAAAACAAATCTTTAGTGCTTTTTTCTTCTGTGTCTATTTTTTCAAAAAAGACTTTGCAACCCTCTCCAGGAACTTTAGCGTTTTCTTTTACCACCATAAAAGTAATAAAAGGTAATTGCATATTGTAACAATACAAACCTATGTGATATAAAGGTGTAGTTAATCCAAAATGAGGATTTGGTTTAAAGCTAAGCCTTTCAGAAAGTTCTTTATACGAAAGAGAGTATTCGCTTTTTTTCAACGATAACAGTAATTGATAAACTATTTCTTTTTCATTCTCGTTTAAAACTATGTCTTTCATCTCATAACATCTCCTTTCGTTTTTAATCTAACACTTTGCTTTTAATTTAGCAATACAAAAACAGCTTAATAACAAAATTACTTTTTTCTTTCTCGCAATGATTGAAAATTCTTTACATTTGTGTTATTATTAAAAATAATATTTTACACAAAGGTCTGGTTGATTTGAAAAAAGTTGATTCGACTGTATTAAAAGAAACCGCATACGTTGCATTGGTAACTCTTATCCTCAGCGTGCTTATGCAGTCCGTTTTTCTTGTGCTCGGCAAATGGAATTACACCGTGCTGTTGGGTAACGTTCTGGGCGCAGTTGCCGCAGTGTGCAATTTCTTTTTTATGGGTCTTACGGTACAGTCCGCACTCGGGCTTGAAGCCAAGGAGGCAAAAAGCCGCATGAAGCTTTCGCAGATGCTGCGCACTCTGCTTATGTTCATCATTGCGGTTATAGGTCACGTTGCCCCCGTATTCAGCCTGCTTACGGTAGTTATTCCTTACGTATTTCCGCGCATCGCCGTTGCCCTGCGTGCGATTTCAATAAAGAAAAAGGGATGAGGTGATATAAATTGAAAAAAACAAGCCTCAGATTTAAAATTGCGGATATCTTCTGCATTGCAATGATGATTATTCCGATTGTGTTCGGAATAGCCCTCAAGGTGCTCACCACACCCGCATCCGAAGGAATATCCATAACGGGCGCAAGAGTCTATTTCACAATCCCCTTGCCGATTCAGGACCTTCCCGTTACCGAATCGCAGGTCAATTCCGCTTTAGTGCTGATTGTAATTCTGTTTTTCTGTTTGTTCATCACTCACGGTATGACGGAAAAAATCGACCTTAAGCGTCAACACTTTGCAGAGATGATCGTTGAAAAGGTGGATTCGCTCGTAAACGAAAATATGGGCGAATACTTCAAGGGCTTCTCGCCGTTCATTATTGCAATACTTGCCCTTTCCGCGTTTTCAAGCCTGCTTACGCTTTTCGGTCTTTATCCGCCCACTTCGGATATCAACATTGTCGGCGGCTGGGCAGTGCTTGTATTCGTTCTTATAACTTACTATAAGATGAAGTGCGGCCCGATAAATTACTTGAAGAGCTTTACCCAGCCCGTTGCGCTTCTTACGCCTATCAACCTCATAAGCGAGGTTGCAACTCCCGTTTCAATGGCATTCCGTCATTACGGCAATGTGCTTTCGGGAACTGTTATCTCAGTACTTTTAGGCTCCGCTCTCGGCGGAGTTTCATCCAAGCTGCTCAGCTGGCTGCCCGGATTCCTTGCGGATATTCCGCTTTTCCAGGTAGGCATCCCCGCCGTTCTTTCAATATATTTCGACGTTTTCAGCGGCTGCTTGCAGGCATTCATTTTTGCAATGCTTACAATGATGTACGTTGCAGGCGCATTTGACATAGAGACGTATGAAAAGAAAAAAGCACGCAAAAGTGCAAAAAATAAATAATAAATTTTAATAACGGAGGAAAACAAAATGGAACTCGCATTAGGTATTATCTTGGGTTGCTGCGCTCTCGGCGCAGGTATGGCTATGATCGCAGGTATCGGCCCCGGTATCGGTGAAGGTAACGCAGTTGCAAGCGCCTGTGAAGCTATCGCCCGCCAGCCCGAAAGCAAGGGCTCTGTAACAACAACAATGCTTATGGGTTGTGCTATTGCGGAAACAACAGGTCTTTACGCTCTTGTTATCGCAATCCTGCTCATCTTTGTTGCGCCCAACATTCTTGTTGACATTCTTGTTGAAACAATGCAGGCATTATAATTTCTTAACGTCGGAGTGAGACTAATGCAGACATTAGATGTTATTTCCGTCAATATATGGCAGATGCTCGCTTCCCTTGCGAATCT
>JAZNUP010000100.1:0-23755 GCA_045592385.1 Acutalibacteraceae bacterium | reverse complement strand
GTGTCGTTAAAGGTATCCCATACGGTTGCAACTATGTTCTGAATCGCAAGATAGCTGAAATCAATTTTTACAACGTCGTATATGTATCTGTCTTTAAAATCATTAATGTTCAGGCTCTGTGCCGTATCTTCAAGAACATAAGCAACTGTTTCTTTTGTGCCGACAAATCGTCTGTTCTTTAAAAGCGCCGATTTACTGGTTGCTTCAACGTTTTCGTTCACTGTTGACATAACTTCACCTGCCTTTTTTATTTATGTAAAGGATAACATATTTCTTATCTTTTTGCAATATTTTTAACGTATATTTATATATTACCATAACTTTTACACATTGTAAGAAGGTTAAAGATGACACCGTACGGTATTTTTTAATACGCTGTTCATACCCTGCCGTAAAGACACTTCGTGGGCTCTTTTTCAATCACAAGGCCGCAATAATTGCACATAATGCATTTTGCCGCCAGCTGACCGTTTTTCAGTTTTTTTGCAAGGTCAGGCTCACAGATAAACGGCCTGCACATTGAAACAAAATCAGCTTTCCCCTGCGCGAGTATGCTCTGCATATCAGCCGCTTTACATATTCCGCCAACCGCAACAACGGGAATTGAAACGTTCTTTTTTATTACCTGAGCATTGTCAACGTTAAAATTCTCAAGAGGCGAAGGTTGTTTTATAAGCGGATTTACAGCGTTTGCAACAGGCAAAGCAATTTTATTGAGAATTGAGGGAAACGATGCACACGGTTCTCTGTATTTAAAAACAGCATCCATCGGCATAAGCTTACTCCTCATTGTATTCATTCCGTCCTGAACCGTACCGCAGGAAACCTCAATTGCATCACAGCCCGCCTTTTCAAGCCTTTTGCAGATTTCAACGGAAGAGTCAATGCGCATTCCTCCCCTTCTGTTATCCTCTGCACTGAGCTTTATCCATACGGGAAGATTGGTTTTTTCCTTAATGCCTTTAATTATCATCTCAACCGCTCTGCAACGGTTTTCAAAAGTGCCGCCCCATTTATCTTTTCTTCTGTTTCCGTAGGGTGAAAGAAAATCGTGCAGCAAATATCCGTGACCTGCGTGAAGCTGCACTGCATCAAAGCCCGCCTTTTCAGCCCTCGCTGCAGCTGAAACAAAATCATCAATAATGCAATATATTTCAGCTTCATCAAGCACTTTTGCCTTATCAGGATAAAACGCGTGCAAAACATCAGAAGGCGCAACCTTCTGACAGCCGATAGCCTTTGACGAGGTCTGCCTGCCGCAATGAGCAATCTGAAGCACAATAGGTGTATTATGCTTATGCACGGCAGAGGTTAACTCTTTGTACTTTTCAATCACAGAGTCATCATAAATCCTCAGCATTCCCGGATACGGTGACACGCCGTTTTTGCTGACAGCGGCATATCCTGTAATAATACATCCGATTTCATTGCGAGCGAGATACTCATATTTTGAAATCAGTTTATCGCTCGGCGCACCGTTTTCATCTGCCAAGCCTTCATGCGTTGCACTGCGGATAATTCTGTTTTTAACGCTGATGCCCGAAATGTGTGTTTGTTCAAAAAGCACGGAATTTACTCCTTTTTGTTTTTCTGCAACAGAATTATACATCAGTTTCGTCATCAGTTCAAGTGCTGTTTGAAAATGATTTCATAAAAAAACACCCCCGGAAAACTCCGAGGGTGTAAAGCTTGAACTTTACCAGACAACGCTGATTTTAAGACCGTCAACGGTATACTTAACGTCTCTGCGATAATGATTATCTATTGATTCACAAAACGCATTGAGCATTTCTTCATTTGGCATTTCAATTGTAAAATGCATTGTAAGGCTGTTGGGAATATACATTCTGTCACACATCTTGAAGCCGTTAATCCACCAGTGATATTGCGGCTCCTGATTAACAAGCAGATCATCTCCGTGATAAATCTGAAGAGTCATTTCCATAAGCTGATCATCAGTTGCACAGTTATAGAAAGAGCCCCATTTGTCGGGAGTTCTGTTATAAACGCCGACCTCACCGCCGTTTGTGATAAGATAATTACCCTTCCATATCTGAATCATCCACTCAAGTCCGTCATATTCAAACCTGAAGCGACGGGTAACGTAATGCCAGAGAAGAGGCATTGAATTTGCGGCAAGATCATACATAATGCAGAAGCCGAATTCTCTCATCCAGCCGTCAATAGTTGCATAAACCATCAGTTCAGCAAGATTATAATTGAATCCGATACCTACAAGGCCTGTATCGTCATTGCCGGTGCATTCACCTGTTACGGTGTTGATGAAAATACGGGGTCTGTATACATCCGTACCGCCGTCTTTATATGTAAGGCGAAGGTAAACGGCATAAACGTCAGGATTCTCAGCCGTAGGCTCGGATACAACCTCACACTTCTCTATAAGGCTGAAATAAGCGCCGAGGAAATAGTAAAGGTTTGCCATAGTACTGTCGCCCTGAGCCCAGCACTCATCACGCTTATCGTACATCTGCTTTCTGAACTCAACAGTATCAATCTCAAACACCTTGTTTGCAATCTCAGCCAAATCGTTGATATCGGGAGCATTTGTAAGAATTGAAACGATATCAAGGCCGCAGTTTACCATAATATGATTGCAGGCTTCTGTTACAAATTCATCAACGGTAACCTCAATACGGTCAGGAGCAAAAATCCACTGACCCGAAACAAAGCTGAAAATACCGCCGATAAAATTATATATTGCCATAAACTGCTCAGTAGTAAATACAGGGATTCCTTCATCCCAAAGCTTTTGCTTATAGTCACTCAAGCTCATAAACTGAGGACGACCTGAGCGAACGTCACTGCTGATTGCAACAGTTGAAAGTATGGCGGACAATCCGATAACCAAAGCCATAACAACTGCAACGGTTTTCTTTAAAATTTTCATTTCTTTCCTCTCATTTCGTACATAATGTTAAGACTTGTATAATTTACCACAAAATATTGAGTTTTTCAATAGTAACATTAAATAAATAATGAAATATTAAGAAATTAAGCATACACACTTATTTGTTTGTTTTTTTAACGAACAACACATTACGGTTCCGGGCAGCAAATACAGCAGCTTGCTGACTCCGAAAAAAACCGTATATCAGAGTAGCGAATATAATCCGCCACTCTATCCGAGGTCCACTTTTGTGAGCCATTCATATATTCAGGCTGTTTTTTACAACCTTTTTGTCGTTCATCTTCACAAGCTGAAACTTCAAAGTGATTTTTCCACAATCTCCACGTCACAAACTTCGCCGTTTACATACTCGCCGTTTTGGTAATAAACCTCTGAATTAATATTAACAACAGCATCACTCGGTACGTATACAACAGCCCTGATGCCCTTAGGAATAACAAGATTGATGATATATTCATCTGAAACCTTTTCAAAATCCAGAGTAATTAACCCTTTCACGCTCGGGACTGTGCAATTCAAGCTGTCAGACAAAGCATACTGCGGATCTATTTTAACCTTTTCATAGCCGGCCTCCAAGGGAGCAATTCCTGCAAAATGCTTGCTCATTATAACAAGCGGTCCGCCGCTCCACGCATGATTCTTAGTGCCTCGCCAGGAATCCCAGAACTCCCAGAGAGTAGAGTAATCCTCGCTCATCATGCCCTCATATCTGCCCTTGATTCTCTCTTTTGCCGCTTCGTATTCTCCTATTTTGCAAAGAGCTTCAAGAACGTAGTATTCCATATACGGGCTTGAATTCTCAGTGGTTGTGAGCACTTTTGTTATTGCGGGGTACTGCTCTTCCTGCGCAAGACCCGATAAAACCGCAAGAGCGTTGGCTCTGTCATCAGGCTTTCTGACATCTTCGCTTCTGAAGCCATCTTCCGTCCAAAGAGACTTATAGCCCTTTTCAATAGTATCTTTTCTTTCGGTAATAAATGAGATATCCTCATCTTTTCCGAGAATGCCAGCCATTTTTTCCGTAGCGGAAAGCGCATAATGAACCCAGGCATTTTCTATGGCGGTCATATCCGCTTTGCTGCCCCAGTCAGCCCAATCCCACGAGCCTTCACGGTGAACAACAAGATTATTCTCACCGATTTCCCAAAGCTTCAGGTAATCAAGAGAAACACCGTAAACTTTTTCTATAAATGCCTTATCGCCCGTATACTCATAGTAAGTGAGGAAGCCCACGATTCCCGCAAGCTGCTGAACGGGAAGCTCAAAATAATCGCCGTTTATCGGCACAACAGTCTGAAGCACCTTGGACTCGTCAACATGAGAAAGCATAGCCTCTACACCCTTCTGATACAGCAGATAGGAGTTGCTGTCCATAGAGTACATAGTCATAATCATTTCACTCGTGACGTCACCCCACCACTGCGCTCTTTCTCGGTCAGGGCAATCCATAAAACTATCGCGCATAGTGACATAGAGAGTGCGCAGAGATTTTTGCCACAGCGAATTCAGGAATTCATCATCACACCTGAAATCACCGCAGAAAGAGCTGTTATATCCCGTTTCACGGTACATAAGGGAAACAACGGTAACACCTCTGGGTATCTTGTAAGTAATGTGCTCACCGTTAACCCAGCCCAAGGTCTCAAACTCCTGCTCGCCCTCTTTTGTTTTATAGGTGGTTGAAACCGCACCGATCAAAGTATTCTCCGTTGTTATGCGAATCTTTTTTCCTTCAGGCGCTATAATTTTCAGATACGGGGTAACCTGCGCGTTATACGGAATATCTACGGTGATTTTTTCACCGAAAAGCTTACTTACGGTATAGTTTTCATAATCCTTGGAATTCTCATATTCCTTAAGACCGTAATCCTTCAAAAACGGTATTCCTCTGGAATAAAGCTTACCGTATACACCCTCGCCACCCGTAGCATATTCAGTTGCATTCTCCCACGAGGAAACGTCATAAGATTCATCTGTCCACTCGCCCATATCCTTCCTTGCGTCGAAATAAACGCTGTATTCGGGAAGTCTGTAGTTGGGCGGATAAAGTGCACTGTCTATATAAGCGCCGTTTCTTTTTACCTTCCAGCTTTTATCGGAAACTATGGTAACGTTTTCGCCGACGGCTTCAAAAAGGAATCCGCCCTGACCGCTGCCGTTGTAGGAATAGCTCGTTTCATCATCCCAGAACCACACCAAAGCACAAATTGAGTTTTCACCCTCTTTGAGATACGGCGCAATATCTACGCTGTCATAATATCCGCTGTTTTCATCGGGACCGCGTTTCACACTTCCCTCAAACACAACGGTTTCTCCGTTTACGTAAAGCCAATATTTGGAATCAGCCGATATATCGGCAACAAGTTCACTAGGAACTTCATCAAGGCTTACTTTTTTGCAAAAGCACATCCACACGTTTTCTTCGGCAGGATTTTCCTTATTCCAAATCCATTTGGCGTTCCAATCGTCTTTTTCTTCTGTGGAAATCGTTTGATAGTCAGGAATACTCTCCGGAATTTCATAATCGTTTGTATACGGCACCATTGCCGATTCACCCCACGAAAAAAGCGAGGAAATAAACGCCGCCGCTATTGCAAGATATGAAATAACCGTCTGTAAAAATCTCATAATGCCCTCCCCGATGCCGTCTGGCGATAAAGCTTATTGTATTTGAAATAATCTTATCAGAATATGTGCCGGAAGTATTTTACCATAAGCAATTCATAATTTCAACTTATGTATTCCGGGTCAACTGACTGCGCTTCAAGTGTTGTTTGTTTCATTTTTATAACTCCTTATAAATAGAAAAGTGCAACAGGATTTTATATCCTATTGCACATTAATGTTTTATTATTTAGTTCGACAAATTGGAATTTGTTTATTTCTTTGTTTTTACCAATTCACCAATCATAGCTCCACCGATAATGCAAACGGCACCAATCACCTGAACAAGTGTCATTTTTTCACCAAGCAAAACGGTGGCAAAAACAACAGCCGAAAGCGGTTCAAGATAACCACACACCGCTACTGTTTGAACAGGTAATTTTGAAAGTGGCGAAAAATACAGATAACAACCGATACCCGTATTTACAATACCAAGAATAAAAATCCATATCCAATCGTTTGCGGCAACATCAATAGCAAAACCTTGTTTAATTCCGATAAAAGAAGCAACAGTCAGAAAACTGACAACAAGCTGAATTACAGAATTTTCCGTTCCACTGATATTCGTTGATTTCTTATTAAATGTAACCATAAAGAAATACATTATCGCAGACATTGTAGCGCAGAATATTCCAAAAAAATTATTGTTGTTTTCTGTTGCATTTCCATTTACAAGAAGTATTCCGACAAGCACAATTAAAAAACCTGCAACTTTAGGAAATGTCAGTTTTTCATGGAAGATAATCGGTGAAAGAATCATTACAATTACAGGACCGCAATAGTATAACAGAGAAGCAAGGCTTACACCGATTTGCTGATATGCTTCGTACAGAAACATCCAACTTGTACCCATTGCCATACCCGAAGCAACAATAAAGACGGTATCTTTTTTGTTTTCTTTGATATGAAATTTACCTTTACCCAAAAGAAACAACACAATCAAAAGAACACTTCCGATGAGTGTTCTCATAAACACTATTTCATAACTGTTCAGAGCAATATGGCTTGCAACAATGCCGTTCATACCGAACAACAATAATGCGGATATATATTTCAGAAATGCTTTTTTATCCATATTATAACCCCTTGCTTTAACATTGAAAATATTGTATCATAATCGCGTCCAAAACAAAAGCGAATGTTTATAATGTTTAAAATCACAAATTGTAATGGATGTGTTGATATGGATATGAACTTACAAAAATATTTGTCATTTGTAAAAACAGCGGAATACGGCAGCTTCACAAAAGCGGCAGAAATACTTAATTACACTCAGTCGGGTATCAGCAGAATGATAGCTGACCTTGAAAAAGAATGGGGAGTCACACTGCTTGAACGAAGAAAAAACGGAGTAAAGCCAACAAGCGACGGGTTAAAGCTTTTACCGTGTGCCCGAAATCTTTGTGCTGAATTTGACAAGCTCAAAATGCAGGTTGACGAGCTAAACGGACTTCAATCTGGGTTAATACGAATCGGCACATTCTCAAGTGTTGCAACGCATTGGCTTCCGAATATCATCAAAGAATTTCAGAAGGATTACCCAAATATTGACTATGAGCTCCTGCTTGGCGATTACACGGAGATTGAAGAATGGATACACACAGGCAGAGTGGATTGCGGGTTTTTAAGGTTACCGACTCATTCCGAATTTGAAACAATATTTTTAGAAAAAGACAGACTTATGGCGATTATCCCTGAAAACCACCATCTTAAAGATTGTGACAAATTTCCTGTTTCTGCTCTCTGTGATGAACCGTTTATGCTTCTTGAAAAAGGAGCAAAGGCGGAGATTTCGGAAATTTTCGAGAAAAACAACCTTACTCCCAATGTGAAATTTACTACTTGGGATGATTACGCTGTTATGTCAATGGTTGAAAGCGGACTTGGTATTTCCATTCTTCCTGAACTCATTTTAAAGCGAGTTCCGTACAGAATCATTGCGAAAGAGCTTGATGTTCCTGCATATAGACACATCGGACTTGCATTAAGAAATATAAAAACCGCTTCACTTGCCATGAAACGGTTTATTGAATATATACAGTACAGATAATTTATATGATGTGAAACTGGGAATTCTTATTTATCGGGTTGAATTATACCATGCTTATATCAAAAAATCCACTATGAAAACATCGCCCAACAACGGTGTCGATATCCTTGACGACTATAGGGATATTTATGTTCAGTCTACCGTCGTCTTTTGGTCGTCGAAAATGGGATTTGAATATATTTTGCGGTATGTGAAAGCATAATTTTAGCACCGAGTTTGAAGCCGGATATAAAATACTCTCGTTCTGTTACAGACAGGATTCGGGTGTAGGCTGATTCAAGTTCATTCATCTTATTTATGTATTCTTCGGACAACTGACTGCATACGGACTTTGACAGCTCCGTTACTTTATCAAAGCATTTACCGTATTCAGAACCCCTCACAAAGCTTGTTTCATTAGGGTTTATGTTGCCATAGTATAAATCTTCAAGTGTTGTTTGTTTCATTGAAAACCTCCTTATTTAGCAGAAAAAGTGCAACAGGATTTTATATCCCATTGCACTTAAATATTTTATTATTTAGTCCGACAAATTGGAATTTACATCAATTCACTTTTGCTCCGCACCATATAATACACACCAAATGCCGCAACAAGAAGTTCTGTTACCAACATTGCAAACCAAATGCTGTCTGCACCAAAAATTATGGGAAACAGCATAATTGTTGCTCCACTGATAACAAGACCTCTTGCCAAAGATGCAATCACCGAAATATTCGATTTCATAATTGCCTGGAAATAGTATGTTGCAAAGATGTTGAACGGCAATAACAGATAAGAGAGACCGTACATTCTAAGAATACCAGGTGCTATTTCCATCACAGACGGAGTGGGGTTCATAAAGAGATTCAGAATCAGATTTGGTGCAAGCATCATTGCCATTGTCCACAAAATGCCAAAACCTAAGCAGGTATACAAACAATACTTCAAGCACTCCTTAATGCGGTTGTGCTGCCTTGCACCATAGTTTTGTGAAACAATCGGTTGTGCTCCTTGACCGATACCGTAGGAAAGGCATGTGGCAAAGGTAGTGACCTGTGTGACGACACCGTAAACCGCCAATGCATCTGACCCAAGATGTGCCATAATCTGACGGTTAAAGCAAATACCGATGATTCCCATTGCAAGGTCGTTGATGCCCGTGGAGAACCCTGTAACACTAATGTTTCCAATTTTTTTAAGCACGTGAGCAGGTTTAACAAATCGTAGGGTGTTTTTCTTCCCTAAAAAGTGGCTTAACATAATCAATGTAGATAAACTCTGTCCAATCGCAGTTGCAAGTCCTGCACCGAAAATACCCATATCAAGGGTAAACACACAGAAGTAATCGCCGAATACATTGAAGATACCGCCAATAATTACTGCTTTTGTTGCTAATGTAGGATTTCCGTCATTACGAAGATATGCAGACAAAATATTACTGAACAGACAACAAGGTATAGCAAAATAAATTGGAGTAAGATATTGCTGTGCCAATACAAGTAGTTCATCATCTGCACCAAAGAAACGAAGCAAAGGTTCATTGAACAATCCAATACCAATCATTGCAAGTACAGAAAGCACAATGCCATAGATGATTGATAACGTGAAATACTGCTGTGCATTTTTTTCATCGCCCTTGCCACGACAGGTTGCAAACAATACTGAACCGCCAATGCCTGCAATCATACTGAGACAAAAAATGATAGTCCATATTGGATTGAAAACCGCAAGTGCCGCATTACCAGTCGGACCATGGTATTTACCAACCATCATTGCATCAATCATACCAAAGATGCAACCAACCATGGAACTGCCCAATGCTGCCATTAAAAAATTTAAATACAATGGTTTCACTTTGTCTTTTAAAATATCCATATATCCTCCTTAAAATAAAAAACGCCGGATAAGGTGCAGGCATTCCAGCCTGTGCCTTATCCAGCGAGTCATTTCCACGAATGACTTGCCCTCCGAGCAAGCACATATATTATATCATAAAAGTTTCAAAAATCAATAAGAAAATACAAAAATTCCAAATTTCCTAACTCTATAAATTCATATTTTTCTAACTGAATTATATCATATTTATATCAAAAAATCCACTATTAAAACATCATCTGCCGACGGTGACGGAAGTTCTTGCCGACTTTGGGGATATTTATGCTCGTTCTACCGTCGTCTTTTTGTCGTCGGGAGTGGGTTTTTAGTATAGTTTACTGTGGGTGAAAACATAAGAAAAACCCCACAGAAGCTATTACTTCTATGGGGTTCTGGCGGAGAGCAAGGGATTTTTATCGCCTCGCTTCGCTCGTTGCGACTCGGCAAACTCTCCACCGGAGAGTTTGTTCGCTTGCGCGAATCCCCTCGCTGTTCGAATCCCTTTTCTTTATAAAAAAATCAAGAGAGATACCGTTTGGTATCTCTCTTGATTTCATGGCGGAGAGCAAGGGATTCGAACCCTCGATCCGTTTTAGGCGGTTACACGATTTCCAATCGTGCTCCTTCGACCAGCTCGGACAACTCTCCGTATCTGTCAAATAATTATTAAAAACAGCATTGGCTATTATATATTAACCTTCAGAAAAAATCAAGCCCTTTTGCAAAATTTCTTTTATTTTTTTGTTTTTCTCCGCCTCTTTTCTGCTTTCTTGACAAATATAAAGGCTTATGATAAACTTTTTATATTATTTATTTTATGCTTTATATGCATAGGAAAGAGGATTTTTATGAAAAAAGCCGTTTGTATTCTTTTATCGCTGTGCCTTCTTGTTTGCTCCTGCGTTATTGGCGCTTTCGCAAACGAAGAGCCCGACCTCAGTTTCGCCGTTGCCTCAGACCTTCACTACAACATCCCCAGAGAAGTGCTTGAAGGCGAAATCGACGACCCCATTTACTGGTATGCAAACAGGCGCTGCGCTATGGAGGATGAAAGCGGTTTTATTATTGACGAATTCCTTAAGCAGTGCGGCGAAAACGATGAAATTGAATTCGTTCTTCTTTCAGGCGACCTTGTTGACAACGGCCGTGCCATCCCTCAGGAGCACTACGATATGGCCGCAAAGCTTGCCGCTTTTGAAGCAGCCTACGGCAAGCAGGTTTACGTTATAAACGGTAACCACGACGCCGCCGAAGGCTCAGAAACCACCTTTGCTCAGTTCAAGAGCATTTACCACGATTTCGGCTACGATCAGGCTCTTGTAATCAACGAAAATGACTGCTCCTACACCGCCAACCTCGGTGAAAAATACCGCCTTATCGCTCTTGACAGCTGCGACGAAACCGCCTCCACCGAGGACGGTATGACAGCTGAAAAAATCGACTGGGTACATCAGCAGGTTAATGCCGCTAACGCTGACGGCAGATATCCCATCCTTATGATGCATCATAACCTCAACAACCATATGCCCCTTCAGAGCATTTTCAGCAAAAACTTTATCGTAAAATTCCACAACACCACCGCTGAGCTCTTTGCCGATTGGGGAATCAAGCTTGTTTTCACAGGCCACGAGCATTGCAGTGACGTTACCACCTTCACAAGCCTTCTCGGCAACACAATCACCGACTTTGCCACAACCTCCCTCACAATGTATCCCCTTGCTTACAGATTCTTCACCCTTACCGAGGATGAAATCGAATATGAATCCAAAACAATCGAAAGCATTGATACCGACGCTCTCACTCAGACAGTTTCCGGCTTCACTCAGGAGCACATCGACCTTATGAACAGCGGCCTTAACGCATACGCAAAAGGCTTCCTCAAGGAAGGCATCAAATACCGCCTTTCTCTCTCCCTTTCAATGGAGAAAATGGGAATTGACGAGGACGCTTTCTACTATGACCTTGTTTACACCGCAGTAACGGGACTTACCGACATTCTTGAAATGCCTCTTTACGGTGAAGGCGGCGTTCAGGAGCTTGCAAAGGAATATAATATTGATATCCCTGACAGTGACTATGAAGATCCCTGGGATCTTGCAACTGAGCTTGTTGCCGCTCACTACGAAGGCGGAGAGAACAAAGACCTTGAAAGCACTGAAGTTGCAATTCTCCTGAGAACAGTTGCTCTCATCCTCAGAACCGACCTTGCCGGCATCAGCGATGAGCTTTTCCTTAAGGCTGCAAACGCTTTCCTCGAGGATTACGGCATCGAATCAATCTCCGATGAACTTACCAAGCTCGGCACCAAGGTTTTCGGCGGCGCAACATCCGCAGAATACTTCCTGCTTGCTATCGCATCCCCCATTCTTTATGAGTTTGCTTTTGATAACGATAACGTTGACGATAACAACGGAACTCTCGACGGCTACGGAACAGTTTCCGTTTCCTCCAACCTCAGCAACATCAGCGATAAAGCTGCAAAAATCTTCTCCGATATCGTCAAGTATATGAAGTACATCCTCACTTACCTCTTCAAAGCATTCATCATCTTTGACTTCAACTTCTAAGCAAAAAGTAACCCCGATTTTCATTAACGAAAATCGGGGATTTTTTTATACGCTTGCGGTTTCCTTTTCCTGCTCAAAGTTAAAATCAAATTTAAATCTGCCTTTATGACGGTAGGGAACAAGCTTCAGGAATATGTAGGACACCAACGCGCCAACAGTATTAAGAACTATATCGCCCATTATATCCATTATGGGCCAGCGTTCAGGGACAATCGGATCAAAAAGAGTTACAGCCTTTGCCGTATCAAACGCAAGCATCAGCGACCAGTGCTGAGAATCGCCGGGATAACCGCTCATCATACCCGCCACCTGATCAAAGGTGAATTCAAACAATTCCCAGGCAGTTGAACCGATAAACGAAAATCCTACCGCTGCAAGAAGCACCATAGAAAGGGAAGCGTCTTTTTTATCTCTCTTTATAAGCGCACAGGCAAGCTCGTAACCGAGGAAAACGCATCCCGCGCCGCCGAGGAAATGAAGCGCTGCATCCCAAAGGCGGATATCATAATAGAAATTAAGGAACTTACCGCAAAAAGATGCCGCAAAAACAATAACAATCGAGAAGCTCTGCACAACTGACGGCATATAGCGGAAAACTCTCTTCGGTGAACATAGCATCAGAATTTCCCACGCAAACATAGCAACAAGATTTGCACCGACCTGAAGCGGGTCTGTTATGTCAAACGGCTTCTTAAAAAATCCCGCCACAAACGCGTAAACCATAAGCAGCCTGAAAATCCACCAGAAGGCAAATCTTCTTTTGGGGCAATTATCCTTAAGTCGTTGAATATAAGCTTTCATATTTTTCTCCGTTTTCTTTATGTTTTTCGATACGTTACTGCTACCGCGCATTATCTTCAGCAAAAATTTAAGTTTGCTTTTCTATATTACTACAAAATAAACTTAAATACAACCAAAAACAGCAAAAATTCATATTTAGCAATAAACTTTTCCCTTAAGACAAAAAGCCACCGTTGACACATACTGTTTTGTTATTGTAAACTGTAATTATTCTAATGATATTTTAATGATAATATTATATAGTTTTTTCAAAATGGCAAGGAGGCACGAATATGAGAATACTTATAGCAGAGGATGAAAAAAGCCTTAACAGAATTCTGGCAAAGCAGCTCAAAGCAGCGGGTTACAGCGTTGACTGCGCCTTTGACGGCGAGGAGGCTGACGATTTTTTATTCTCAGGCGAATATGACGCTGCCGTTTTTGATATTATGATGCCGAGGCTTGACGGAATATCCCTTGTAAAAAAGATGAGAAACAGAGGCGATTCAACGCCCGTTTTATTCCTCACAGCGCGTGACAGCATTGAGGACCGTGTAACAGGTCTTGATATAGGCGCAGACGATTACCTTGTAAAACCGTTTGCCATCGAAGAACTGCTTGCAAGGCTTAGGGTGATGCTCAGAAAAAACACGGAGCATAAATCAAGCATCATAACAGTTGACGACCTGGTGATAGACACCTCGTCCATGGAAGTGCGCCGCGGCGAAAAATCAATAAAGCTCTCTGCCAAAGAATACGAGCTTTTACATTATTTGGCGGTAAACTGCGGAATTGTTCTTAGCCGCGAAAAAATCGAAAATCATATATGGAATTACGATTACGAAGGTGGCACAAACGTTGTTGACGTTTACATCCGTTACCTTCGCAAAAAGATTGACGAAGATTTTGAAACAAAGCTTATCCACACCGTAAGGGGTGCAGGATACACGCTCAAGGTGATGAAATGAAAAACATATCCTTCAAACTGAAAACCGCTCTCTGGACTACATTGCTTATTACCGCAGTTTGCGCCGTAAGCATTGCAGGTCTTATTGCAACCAGCCACGTTATGACAACCAGAGAGACCAAACAGAGGCTCATATCCGCCGTTGAAAGAAACGCTGATGAAATCGAATACAAAAACGGTATTCTTGAGATTGAAAACGATTTTCTGTTTTATTCGGAAGGCATTTATTTTGACGTTTACCATATGGACAACGGCGGCAGCTGGCAATGCGTTGACGGAAAAATCCCGTTCAATCTTTCTTCAAATCCAAACAACGGTCAACCCGTTAAATGCACCCCTGAGAATGAAACAAAATACTATTTTTATGATGTATTAATCAACTTTAATAAGTACGAATACGAAATTGACGCTTTTTCTGGGCAGATAATAAAATACGAGGCAGGCTCTGCGCACGATGCCGCGCTTACCCCGAAAGAATACTCTGTGATAAGCTTTCAGAACGGAATCGACACCGAGCAGGCAATAGAAATTGCTCTTGAGCACGCAGGTGCATCTGAAGAAACAGTAAAGATCGTTAACGTTGAGTTGCCCGGCTACTCTGACAGACAGGTTTTTAAAGTGGAATTCACCGACTCCGTACCGCATTACAACAGCGTCTTTGTAAGAGGGCTCGTGCTTGCAAACCCTGTCACGTCGGTGCTTGATACAGTTGTAAAATCCATAATCTATATTCTGCCGCTGTTTGTTCTTCTCACCGCAGCAGGCGCATATCTGCTTGCCAAAAAAACAATGAAGCGTGTTGAAGATATAGGCAACTCTGCCAGAAGAATAAACGATGGCAAGGATTTATCCCGAAGAATCAGAATAGAAGGCGGTCACGATGAAATTTCCGACCTTGCCGACACATTCAACAGTATGTTTGAAAGACTTCAGACATCCTTTGAAAATGAAAAGCGATTCACCTCTGACGCTTCTCACGAGCTGCGTACTCCCCTTGCCGTTATCAAAGCGGAATGTGAATACGCTATGGGTCCCGATGCAGACAGCGTCGAAAAGGAAGAGGCCTTCATATCCATAAACGAACAAACGGATAAAATGACAAAGCTTGTAAGCGCCCTTCTCTCTCTTACAAGAGCTGAACAAGGCACACAGAGGTTCCGTTTTGAGCTATCCGATTTAAGTGCTCTCTCCACCGATATATGCCGCTCATATAAAACAGAAAAGAATATTCAATTACATTATAATATTACCAGCGGTATTCACCTTAATATGAACGCTGATTTAATCCGCCATCTGCTTGAAAATCTGATTTCCAACGCAGTGCGCTACGGCAAGGAACGCGGAAACATATGGGTAAACCTTACCGAAGAGGATAATAAAGTAATCCTCAGCGTAAAAGATGACGGAATAGGTATTAAAGAAGATGACCTGCCGAAAATATGGGGCAGATTCTATCGCGCAGACTCCTCAAGAAGCAACAGTGAAGGCTTCGGACTCGGGCTTGCTCTCGTTGAAAGAATTGCCGATCTTCACAGTGGCAAAGCAGATGTAAAATCGGTATTCGGAGAAGGCTCCGAATTTATCGTAACTTTTTTTAAAAAAGTTTGAGTTTCTAATGATACTTTAATCTTTGCGGGTTAATATGTAGTCACAGAAAGGGAACACCGATTCCCGTAAAGAAAGGAAGTATCAAAATGAAAAAAATCATCTCTCTCATCCTCGCAGTGTTAGTAATCGGTTCGGTCTGTGTTTCAGCCTTTGCAGCACCCTCAGATTTAATCAGCATTGAAGAAGCAAAATCAATAGCTCTTGAACACGCCGGCTTCAATGCTGCTGATGTGGATTTCATAAAAGCCCGACTTGACTTTGATGACGGTATTTATGAGTATGAAATCGAATTCCGCTCAGGCAATGCCGAATACGATTACAGCATAAACGCTGAAAACGGCAGAATTTCAGATTTTGACTATGATGTTGAACGCCGTGATTTCTTTGAATTCGGCCTCTTCATCAGATGGTTCTCAGATTTCTTTAAAAAGATTTTCAGAAGATAAGCACTTTATCAACTAACCAGACAAAGGAGGATTAAAAAATGAAAAAGAATTTATTTAAGGTTTCCGCTCTGACTTTATCCGCAGCTCTGCTGCTCACCTTCGCCGCATGCTCGGCAAACACATCCACCACCCAGACCCCTGACAACAACGCCCCCGCTTCCAAAGCGCAGGTTACCGCCTCAGCAGTTAAGGAAGTAACACTTGATGAAGCAGTTAACCTTGCACTTGAACACGCAAAGGTTGCAAAGGAAGATGCAAAATTCACAAAGACTCAGCTTGATAACGACGATAAAACCGCAAACTACGAAATCGAATTCAACGCAGGCAACAAAGAGTATGACTACGAGGTTGCCGTAAGCGACGGAAGAATACTCAAAAGCGAAGTTGAAGCGTTGCGCTCCGCACCTGCAAAAGCCGATACCACCAAAGCTTCACCCGATGCTTCTGAGCCCGCCCCCTCTGCCCCTGCAAAGGAAAATTCAGGCTACATCAGCGTTGACGAAGCAAAGCAGACTGCGCTCAAGGCTGCAGGTGTCGCCGCAGAAGATGCTGTTTTTGAAAAAGCAGAGTTTGACGGCAACGACCTTATCCCCAACTTTGACGTGGAATTCTATGCAAACGGCTACGAATACGATTATGAAATCAACGCAAAGGACGGCAAGGTTTTAGCCTCTGAAAAAGAAAAAGAAGCAGGCAAATCAGTCTCCGCCACCGCAGATTACATCACAGCCGACAAAGCAAAGGAAATCGCTCTTAACCACGCAGGCTTAAAGAATGCCGACGTTACAAGACTCGCTGCTACTCTTGACGCTGATGATGCAATCCCTCACTATGAGGTTGAATTCAGGGCAGGTCAGTATGAATACGAATATGAAATCAGCGCAAGAAACGGCAACGTAATCGTTGCAGATAAGGAGCTTGATTTCTGAGAAAAGAGGTAAAATATGAAAACGGCATCTGACGTTGACAAGGCTTTACAGGTAAAGCCAACCGTATCAAAAGAGGGAACAGAATTCTACAATGTTAATGAACCTCCGTTCAGAATATACGGAGTGTTTTACGAAAACGGACTGTTCCGCAGAATGCCGGAAGAGATTGCACGCAACACAAACGAAGGAGTTTACGCCCTGCATGCCAACACATCGGGCGGCAGGGTGAGATTCCGGACAGACAGTCCGTTTGTTACGGTCTATGCTCAGATGAACGGTATCTGCAAAATGCCGCACTTCGCTCTCTCCGGCTCGACAGGCTTTGATATGTATATCAGACAAAACGGAAAAGAACGTTTTTACGGCTCGTTCATCCCCGCGTACGACATTGAAAACGGGTTTGAAAGCAAGCTTGATTTCAGTACCGCTGAGCTAAGGGAAATCACTGTTAACTTTCCCCTTTACAGTAACGTCAGTTGCCTTCACATAGGAATACGGGAAGGCGCTCAGCTTCTCCCACCTTCCGATTACCGCACCGAAAAGCCCGTGGTATATTACGGAAGTTCAATAACCCAGGGCGGGTGCGCATCAAGACCGGGTAACGCTTATCCTTCTATGCTTTCAAGGCGCTTTGATACCGACTTCATAAACCTCGGTTTTTCAGGCAGCGGCAAGGCTGAGCAGGTAATAGCAGACTACGTAGCTTCGCTTGAAATGAGCGTTTTTGTGTATGACTATGACCACAACGCTCCCGACTGTAACCACCTAAAAAACACCCATCAGAGAATGTTTGAAACAGTGCGTAAAAAGAATCCCGATTTACCTATAATTATGCTTACGTCAACCACGATGGAAAGATTTTTTGACGACCGCGACAAAAGAAAAAGCATCATACGCGCTACATATGAAAACGCACTTGCAAACGGAGACAGAAACGTATATTTTATAGATGCAAACTCTCTTTTCGAGGGCGATGCCGACGGTGCCACGGTAGAGGGCTGCCACCCCAACGACCTCGGCTTCAAATACCTTGCTGACGCAATCGGCGAAGTGCTTGAAAAACTGATATAAATAAAAGCAGGCTGTATCTGTGCAAAGAGCACAATGATGCAGCCTGTTATTCTTTTGCGCATTGGAATTATTCTTCAGACATTCCTTTATTCCATTTTATCAGATCGCTGTATCTGCCCTTGAAATGAAAACTGCGCCCGTTTTTATTCATCCCGATCTCCGAAAGCCCGAGATGCCTGAGAATCCCTGCTGATTTCAGGTTTTCCGTATTGGCATAGGCTTCTGTAAATTCTAAATCTTCGCCTATGTTCCCGATAAGAAAGCCGAAAAGATTCCTGAAAACATTCGTGCCCTGATATTCGGGCTTAAACTGAATTTCTTCCATCATAAAAGTATTTTCGTTTGTGTAGTACTGAAAGAAGCCGATAATGTACTCTGCATCTTTTATCAAAACAATCTGCCGATTGTCGCGTGAGAGGCCGTCGATTACAGCATCATACCAGCATTTGAAGTCCTCTGCCCTTGTGTTACCCGTAGGAGCAATTTTTTCCATATTTTCGGCAAGAATATCAAAGATTTTATTTGCAACAGACGGAAATTCGGGCTTATTCAAGTATTCAAAACAAATCATAAAATCTCAACCTCTGTATAGCAAAAGATTGCGCAAGCTTTTTCTTCAAAAAGCATTTTGATATTTTGTTAATTAAAGTTTACGGTGTATACGAATCTAAGATATCAATTATATCCTGCTTATAGATATTACTGCCGAGAATATCACCGTTTGCGCTCAGACAGATTGCACGGATATCCGCAGGGTCTTCCTGATAGGGATTTTTGATTTCTTTTTTCAAATTAAAATATTCGCCAAGGTACTTAATTGCATTTCCGCTCGGAAAGATTACGTTGCCCTTGCTTGTTTCAATACCCGCATAATTGAACTCAGAAAGCATCTCACGTGTTTTGTCGTTATACGGATTATCATCATCGGAACTCACAAGCCATGCAGGGTGAACCTGCAATTTAACACCGTGAACATTAACTGCATTTGCAAACGCCTTAACGTATTCAAGAGGAATTGTTTCCTGATGAAAAGCATCAACCGAAAGCAGGATTTCATTGACACCGCTTTTAATTATCTTTTGAGCAACAATTTTTATTTCATCATAATCTTTGCTGAAATATCCGTTGGTTATCAGTTGCCTTTGAGGGGTACTCATTTCTCTTGCGGCTTTATGAATTTCACAAACAGTTTCGCAGCAGAGCAAAGGCTCACCGCCAAATGTCATAACGGATTTAATGTTGTATTCTTTTGCAATTTTACGCACGGCATCCGATGCCAGAGATTTATCAATTCTGTCGTTGCTCTTATGTTCACCCTGCGAGCAGTGTTTGCACTTCCCCGTGCAAGCCATAGTAACAACAAACTCTATTCGGTTAAGATTTTTCAGATATTTATTCATTTTATATCCTTTTCATCAGCTTAAAATACTCACCGTCTTCGTCGGCACCGTCAAACAGCACTTGCGTGAATCCGTATTTTTTATATAAATGCAGGGCATTGACGTTATCTTTATCAACACCTATTGTCATTTCGCAAAAACCCATTTCCTTTGCTTTTGCTATAAGAAATTCAAGAATTTCACTGCCGATGCCGCGGTTTCTGTATTCTTTTTTAACTATCATTCTTGAAACGTAAATGCGTTTATCGGGGATAGTGTAATCGGGATCGCCTGCATCCGTAACCAGAGCACCTTCACCGATGAATTCGCCGTTAATTTTGTAAATGAACACAAGGCGCTTACCTGACTTTATCTCATCAAGCCATTTATCGGCAAGCGGCTGAGATTTCATATTCCAGATGTTTGAGCATTTGTGATAATCTTCGGGAGTAAGAGGGTCAATTGTAATTTGTTTATCCAAGACGTTTTTCATAAACTCATTCACCTGCCGTTGTGTTTTGAGCACAACGGTTTTATCTTTATATTTTTCAGCAATTTCTGCATATGTCTGCCGTCTTTCCCTGTTTCTGCAGCCGAACAGCGTAAACTTCACAAACCACCAATTCAAATCATTATTGTAGCCGTCTGATTTGCGTGATTTCGTTCTTTTTACCGCACGGCAGAAACAAGTCAACCGATTAAGCAAAAGCAACACAATCATATCCGCGCTTTCAAGCCGTTCATCATAAAGCAGATATTTATAATAGCCGTCAATTATCCAGCTGTCCTTTGCCATAAACTCCGAAACCTGCGGCAATACAAGTGAATCGTCAATCGGTTTCCATTCCTTATCCCACTTAATCTCATCAAGATGAAGAACGGGGATATTTTTCTTTTCGGATATATATTCTGACAGATATGTTTTACCACTGCCGGCATATCCCAAAACAGCTATTTTCATTCTGCCACCTCTTTAATCAGCTCAAAAACTGCAGTGCCGTGCTTTTTCATATCAATCAAAATAACGTCTGTTTCACACTCGGCAAAATCTGCACCAAAAAGCGGTGCAACCCTATATTTTGAGGGCAAGGATATTTTAACCTCCCCGTCATTCACGCTATGAATTGAGAGGAAGCCTTCACCGCAATAAATAACATTACCGTCAGTATCATAACAATGAACACCTGCCGACACAAGAAAATCACGCAGTTCAACATCTGAATAAAACGGCTTTTCCTCACTTGCCTGAACATAGGGAATTCCCATCTTTTCGCACATTTCAACTGCGAATTTGCCGCTTTGTGACGGTATGGGTGCGGCAAAGATTGCCGCGCGGTATTTATGGAGCACTCTTGCGGCATCTTCAACCATACAAAGGTCAAACGGAATACCCGTGTTACCCATCGCTTTCCTTATAACATTCACACTGTGGCAAAGCTGACTGCCGCGTGGATTATTGAGATATGCCTTTTCGTCAACAAACAAAACCGTCTGCGCGCAGGGAAAATCCTCAGATTTCTTATCTTTTGATGCTTCGGCAGCAGCTTTCATTTTTTTAAGCCCTGCCATAATCTCTGCATCGTGATACCAGCCGCCCCACATATCAAACCACCACACGCCTGACCCTTTTGTAATCTGATGAGCAAAAGCCTTGCGTATGGCAGAGAGTGAAAGCTCAGGTGTATCAGGTCCGCTCCATACAGTTTTGTTGCCGTTTTCATCTAAGGTATTATAGATATTATCGGGATATCTGCCGCTTCGGGAATCCTGCATTCTGCGGGTGAGGTGCGTTCTTATATCACACTCAACGAAATAGAGCTTACCGTGATTTTTAACCGATTCACTTGCAAGCATATCTCCCCAGTCAACGCCGAGATTCCTGTTATCATCATAGCCGCAGGGGGACGAAAAAAAGTCTATATACGGAGAATCAACAATAAATCTCAAACCGTGAAGACCCCAGAGATAATCATTCACAAAAGCGTTATATCCGTAAAAAACACCCACAATCTGCTCACCGTTTATCTGTTCTTTAAGAACTTTCGCGAAATGCTCAACGGTTTTTGCAGTCATTTCTCCGCAGAATTCTCCGTATCTGCCGGCGGTTTCGTTGAAAACGCCGCAAAAATCAGATTTGGAAAGCGTCGGAATATCGGTTACACCGTATTTTTCTTTCATCCACGCACCGAATTTACGCAGCGACATATCAGAAAACGAGCCGAAAAGATCGTGATGAATCCACTCCTGCGTAGTACCGCCGCAAAGCTGATAGCCCGCTATTGAGTGAGCGTAACCGGCAGAGCGTATGTGGGAAACAAGCGTGAAAAGAAGCTTAGCACCGTCGCGAAGAAACGCATCAGAAAAAAGAGATTCCCTTGCGCCGTTCGGAGTTTCAACAGTTTCGTCGGAATGGTTTTTGATCCATTTACGCGGCATTGCAATATTGATTCTCGGGAAAATAAACGCATCCGGGCACTCCGAAAGAATGCGGCGCACAGCAGCGTCAAACTCGGAATAATCGGGCTTATCCCCCTCAAATACACCCGTTAAAAACGGAGTAAACCCCGTAACGTTATTTATGGGTAAATCAGTAAACGAAACGTTCACAAAGAACATTCTGTATCCGCTTTTAATAAAATCGGAGTATTCGCCGCATTCTTCAAAATACGTTGTATACGCAAACGGAGCGTGGAGATTTCCGTTGACGGAAATAAAGGGCTTGCCATTTTTAACATTAATCTGCGTTTTCAGCGTATCAGTCAGCAAACATTCACACTTCTCTTCCATCAACCCGCCATTGGTTTCTGAATCTATTTTAGTATATTTTAACATTTCTCTCATACTTTTCTCACTTTCACGATCAAAAAGTTCGGCTTGATATATTCCTTTACCCACGCAGGCACTTTTTCGATTACCCATTCTTCGGGTGTCGGTTCGCAGACTTCTTCGATAACAAATCCTGCTTTGGCAAGTGCGTTTACAATGTTGCTGAAAGTACGGTGATACTTTATAACGCCGTCAACATACCAATGGATTTTGCGTTCGCCGGGTTGGTTATAGTTTGAAAAAGTATAAGATATTTTTTCACCGTTTTCATTCTTGTTGAAATGACCTGCACCGCCAACGGTTGAGGTGATAATCGGATGCTCCTGCGAGAACAAAAGCTGACCGCCTTCGCTCAGAACAGAATACATATCCTTTGCAAAAGCATCAAAATCTTCAACGTAATGAAAAGCAAGTGAACTGTAAATGAAATCAAAGGTTTCGCCGAGCTTTAATATATCTGTCATACTCATATTGCGATATTCGATTTTTCTGTGTGCGGATTCTTCTTTTGCAACGGCAAGCATTTTTTCGGATATATCAATGCCGACAACCCTCGTTGCGCCTCTGTTTATGAAATCAATGCAGTTGTGACCGTAGCCGCAACCCAGATCAAGAACGGATTTGCCGTTTAAATCAGGAAGCAGTTTACGCATTGCAGGCTGTTCACTCAAATCATTTGCATTGCAATCGCAGTCACGCAGAGCCTTGTATCCGTTGAAAAATGTTTCGTTGTCAAATATATTTTGTCTGCTCATAATATCACCTTAAATTCCTTTGGTGTGTTCGTCATAATTAGCTTTGATAACCCGTCTTTCTCTGTCTGTCAAGCTCCATATATGAATACCCGTATCGGCGGTATTGAAGAAATAAATGCAATCAACGGGCATATTGAAGAACGAACGGTAGAGCTGATTTATCATTCCGCCGTGTGAAACAACAGCAACGGTTTCATCGTTCTCAGATTCATTTATAATTCTCGAAAGTGCATTCTCCGCTCTTTGCCTGAACTCAACCTGAGATTCCTGACCGTAAACCGCTTTATCAATTGGCAAATCGGGAATTTCGGGATATTTCTCTCTGACTACCGCTCGGGGTAAACCTGCAAGAAGACCATTATTGAACTCCATCAAGTTCTCGTCAAAAACAATAGGAATTCCTGTTTTATCAGATAAGTGCTGTGCCGTCTGTTTTGCTCTTGTCAATGTACTTGCGTATATTTTGGAGATGTTATAATTATCGGCAACATAATTTGCCATTGCTTCGGCTTGTCTGTGCCCTCTTTCGGTTAACGCAAAATCTGCTCTGCCTTCGTGAACATCAAGCAAATCTGCTTCGGATTCGCCGTGACGGATTACAAGCAATTTCATAAATTTCTCCTTATAAATCAAATCTCTCTTTTATCATTTTTGCAACAACTTCGGGCGCAAGAGTTGAGTTATCAATTTTAATATAGTTCGGGAAAGTTATTTCACCGTCATAGCTTTCTGTACGGTATTTTTTATCGGTGTCAAGCAAATCTTTTCTTGCAAAATCAAGATTTCGCTTTGACGGTTTATTGTTAAGACGGTTTTCTGTTGAGTTTCTTTCAAGTCTTATCTCCTGCGATGCAACAAGCTCAACATAATAAATTTCTGCACCTTGCTCTTTGAACAAATCGGAAACATATTTTATGTAGTCCCAATCG
>JAZNUP010000099.1:0-2571 GCA_045592385.1 Acutalibacteraceae bacterium | reverse complement strand
AGCTATCGGCCCCGGTATCGGCGAAGGTAATGCTGTATCCAAAGCATGTGAAGCAATCGGCCGTCAGCCTGAAAGCAAAGGCTCAGTAACATCAACAATGATTATGGGTTGTGCTATTGCTGAAACAACAGGTATATATTCTCTTGTTGTTGCAATTCTTCTCATTTTTGTTGCGCCCGGTATATTTATCAATGTATTAAAAAGCGCATTATAATCATTAACTAAGGAGATTACAGATGATACAGTCATTAGATGTTATTTCCGTCAATATATGGCAGATGCTCGCTTCCCTCGGAAATCTTGTTCTGCTGTTTCTGATGGTGAAAAAGTTTTTATACAAGCCTGTAAAAAAGATGCTTGAACAGCGCAAGAATGCCATTCAGGGTGATTACGACGCAGCAGCTCAGGCAAAGGAACAGGCTTATTCGGACAAAGTAAAATATGAAGAGAAGCTTCTCGGTGCAAAGGCTGAGGCGGACGAAGTAATCAAATCCGCCGTAAACGTTGCAAGCGAGCGTGAAAAGGAGATAATCGCCGAAGCCAGAGCCAAGGCGGACGGTATTGTGCGTCAGGCTGAAAACGAGGCAATCCTTGAGCGCAAAAAGGCTGAGGATGCAGTTAAAAAAGAAATTGTTGAGGTTTCCTCTCTTCTCACAGAAAAGGTACTCGAAAGGGAGATTTCCGCCGAGGACCATCAGCGTTTCATTGATTCATTTATTGAAAGCATAGGTGATGAAAATGATTCAGACTGAACGTGAATACGCAGAGGCATTGTTTACTCTTGCGGCAGAGGAAAACGCAGCGGAAGAATATCTTGACTCACTCGGTATTCTCAGGCAGCTTTTTGAGGAAAATCCCGATTATGCCGAGTTTCTCAACTCCCCCGCAATCGCTTTGAGTGAAAGACTTGCATCAATTGACGAAGCGTTTGAGGGCAGTATGCCAGAATACGTTGTTTCGTTCCTTAAGGTGCTTTGTGAAAACGGCAAGATGCGCACAGTTACGGGCTGCATTGACGAATTCATAAAGCTTGCAAGGGAGTTTTCAAACAGAGCAGTTGCAACGGTTTATTCCGCTGTTGAATTGAGCGGAGAACAGAAAACCGCAGTTTGCAAAAAGCTTGAAAAGCTTACGGCAAAAAGTATTGACCCCATTTATATTATTGATGAATCACTGATAGGCGGCATCAAGGTTGAGGTTGACGGAAAAACCTTTGACTCAAGCATCAAGCACCGCCTGGGCGAGATTAAGGATGTGATGAACTCATGAACAGACCCGAAGAAATCAGCAATATAATCAAAAATCAGATTAAAAATTACAAAGCAAAAATTGATATGACCGAAACAGGCAAGGTTATCCTTGTAGGTGACGGTATCGCCCGTGTTTACGGACTTCGCAACTGTATGGCAAACGAGCTGCTTGAGTTTGATGACGGCAGCTTCGGCGTTGCACAGAATCTTGAGGAGGAAACCGTTTCGGTTGCCGTTCTTTCGGATAAGGACAATATCCGCGAAGGTACAAGCGTTCACAGAACAGGCAAGGTTTTATCCGTTCCGGTAGGTGAAAAGCTCCTCGGAAGAGTTGTAAACGCTCTGGGCGAACCCATTGACGGTAAAGGTCCCGTTGAATACAGCGGCACAAGACCTATCGAATCCAAAGCACCCGGCATCATTGAACGAGAAAGCGTAAGCGTGCCTCTTCAGACGGGTATCAAGGCTATTGACAGTATGATTCCCATCGGCAGAGGTCAGCGTGAGCTTATAATCGGTGACAGACAGACCGGCAAAACCGAAATCGCCGTTGATACCATTATCAACCAGAAGAATTCGGACGTTATCTGCATCTACGTTGCAATCGGCCAGAAGAGCACCTCGGTTGCCCAGCTTGCAAACGAGCTTCTCCGCAACGGCGCTATGGAATACACGATAATCGTATCCGCAAGTGCCGCCGAAAGCGCACCCTTACAGTATATTGCCCCTTACAGCGGCTGCGCAATGGCAGAATATTTCCGCGAGCAGGGCAAGGACGTTCTTATTATTTACGATGACCTGAGCAAGCACGCGGTTGCATACCGTGCACTTTCTCTGCTCATCCGCCGTCCCCCCGGACGTGAAGCCTACCCCGGCGACGTTTTCTATCTTCACTCAAGACTTCTTGAGCGCGCGGCCTGCGTTTCAAAGGAATACGGCGGCGGTTCAATCACCGCTCTGCCCATTATCGAAACTCAGGCAGGCGACGTTTCTGCTTACATTCCCACAAACGTTATTTCAATTACCGACGGTCAGATTTTCCTTGAAACCGAGCTTTTCCACTCAGGCATTATGCCTGCTATCAACCCCGGTATTTCCGTCAGCCGTGTTGGCGGCTCGGCTCAGCTTAAGGGTATGAAAAAGGTTTCAGGTGAGCTCAAGCTTCTCTATTCGCAGTACCGTGAGCTGCAGTCCTTTGCGCAGTTCGGATCCGACCTTGACGCAGATACCAAATCCCGTCTGGAGCAGGGGGCGCGCATTGTCGAAGTGCTCAAGCAGGACAGAAATGCACCGCTGCCGGTAGAGCTGCAGGTTATCATTA
>JAZNUP010000098.1:0-41936 GCA_045592385.1 Acutalibacteraceae bacterium | reverse complement strand
GATCGGAATCGCTGATAAGCTTACCGTCAAGCAATCTTACAATTCTTGTGGAATACTGCTCTGCAAGCTCGGGGTTGTGGGTAACCATTACAACCAGTCTGTCCTGCGCAATTTCCTTGAGAAGCTCCATAATCTGAACGCTGGTTTCCGAATCAAGAGCACCCGTGGGCTCATCGGCAAGCAGAATTTCGGGATTGTTTACAAGAGCTCTTGCAATGGCAACTCTCTGCATCTGACCGCCCGACATCTGGTTGGGCTTTTTGTTGAGCTGGTCACCGAGGCCTACTTTTTCAAGAACTTCCTTTGCGCGCTTTTTTCTTTCCGCCTTTGTAACGCCCGAAAGAGTAAGCGCAAGCTCAACGTTGGAGAGTACGGTCTGGTGAGGGATAAGGTTGTAGCTCTGGAAAACAAAGCCGATGCTGTGGTTGCGGTAGGTGTCCCAATCACTGTCCTTATATTCCTTTGTGGAAACACCCTTGATGGTAAGGTCGCCCTCATCGTATTGGTCAAGGCCGCCAATTACGTTGAGGAGAGTTGTTTTTCCGCAGCCTGAGGGACCGAGGATGGAAACAAATTCATTGCTGCGGAATTCAAGGTCAAGACCCTGAAGGGCGGCAACCGTAGTGTCGCCGGTAACGTAGTTCTTTTTGATACCCGTCAGCTTAAGCAACTTTCTTTACCTCTTTTCTGTATTTCAGTTTTAGTCTATGGCAAAATAAACAAATATTTCCGTAAATTATTATATAATAATACTACCTAAATATGAACATTCTTTTAACTTCAGTGAAACAAAATTAAAAATCTTAAAAATTTCTTAAGAAAAAGCAGGCAGAGCCGAAGCTCTGCCTGCAAAAACAACTCGTTTTATCTTTTGTCGATGGGGATATACTCTCTCCTGGGTGAAACGTTCATATATGCGGGGCGGATAATCTTGCCCGCATTTATAAGCTCTTCAAGGCGGTGCGCACTCCAGCCCGCCATTCTTGCAACCGCAAAAATAGGAGTATAAAGCTCACAGGGAAGCCCGAGCATTCTGTAAGCGAATCCGCTGTAAAAGTCAACGTTTGCGCTGACGCCCTTATAAATCCTGCGTTTGCTTGCTATACACTGTGCTGCAAGCTCCTCAACCTTGCGGTAAAGGGCAAATTCATCCGTAAGACCTTTTTCCTCGCTGAGCTTTTCAACGTAATATCTGAAAACTCTTGCTCTCGGGTCGGAAACTGAATAAACAGCGTGACCCATACCGTAGATAAGACCCGAATTATCAAACGCTTCCTTGTTGAGAAGCTTTGTAAGATACGCGGAGATTTCCTCATCGTCCTTCCAATCGGAAATATTCTGCTTGATATTCTCAAACATCTGCGTAACCTTGATGTTAGCGCCGCCGTGTCTGGGACCTTTGAGTGAGCAGAGTGCCGCAGCTACGGCAGAATAGGTGTCCGTGCCCGAAGAGGTTACAACGTGCATTGTGAACGTGGAGTTATTGCCGCCGCCGTGCTCCGCGTGAAGCACAAGCGCAGCATCAAGCACCCTTGCCTCAAGCTCGGTAAAGCTTGAATCGGGGCGAAGCAGATAAAGAAGATTCTCCGCCGAGGAAAGCTCGGGGGATGCGCCGTGGACATAAAGGCTCTGCTTGTTGTGATAGTAATTATAGGTGTGGTAACCGTAAACGGACAGCATCGGCAGCACGCTCATAAGCTGAAGGCACTGGCGCAGAACGTTCTCAACCGAAATATCGTTTGCCTTATCGTCATAGGAATGAAGAGTGAGAATACTGCGTGATATTGAGTTCATTATGTCGGGATTCGATGCCTTCATCACAACGTCGCGCACGAAATTTGTGGGCAGTGAACGGTATTCCGAAAGCAGCGCGCAGAAATCGTCAAGCTCTTTTTCGTTTGGCAATTCGCCGAAAAGCAGAAGGTATGCCGTTTCTTCAAATCCGTAATGGCGCCTTGCAAAGGAACCGTTTATGATATCCTCAACGTTATATCCTCTGTAATAAAGCTGACCGTCACACTGATGCTTTTCACCGTTTATGATTTCGCTTGAAACAATCTCAGAAATCTCGGTAAGGCCGGTAAGCACACCGTTGCCGTTAAGGTCGCGCAGACCTCTCTTTACGTTGTGCACCTGATAAAGCGACGGGTCAATATTTGAATTTGCAACACATTTATTTTTAAGTTCTATTATCTTCGGGGTTATTTCCGAATACTTACTCTCCGGCATTTTTCTTACCTCCTTTGGTACTTATCGCCTCATTTTATGATAAAAGTATACCACAAGCAAATGAACAGATTATGAAGCAGAGGCTACAATTCGGTTAAAGAGAATAAGGAAGATAAGACGAAATATCCTCACCGTGAATATAAAGCTCATAAACCATGGATGATGAAATTGAAGCATCCTTTGCGCGCACGTATATTGTTTTGATTTCCTCATCAAGCGCCGTGTTTATAAGCGCCATATTCTCTTCATACGCATAGTCGGTAGCATTGCGCAGACCTCTTATGAGATACTGACAGCCAAGCTGCTGGGCAAGACGCACCACAAGCTTGTCGCTGGACATAACCTTAACCTTGCCGTCATAGCCTCTTTCCTTTACAACCTGAGTAATCTTCTCCTCCATAAGCTCAACGGAATACCGTCTTTGCTTTTCGGGGTTGGTGGCTATAACAACGTAAATCATATCAAACAGACCAATCGCCTGGTCAAGCACGCTGAGATGACCGTTTGTAAACATATCAAAGCTTCCTGCATAAACAGCTTTCATATTTCCGCCTCCTTTCAGGATACATAATTATATAACAAAACCGCCGCACTTGTCAATCAACAAGCACGGCGGAGCAGTTATGCTTTATTTTTCAATTCCGCAGATAAGCTCAGCAAGCTCAAGATAAAAAGCCTTGGTTGTTTTTCTGTCCGCAAGCAGACCTATCGCCTGGCCGTGGTCACCCTTCTGCACGGGCATCACGTTCCATACACCTTTTTCAAACTTGCCGTCATATTCCCTGTGCGGCTCATCAAACGGATAAAGCGCCGAAACAGTGTTCACAAGCGCATCGTTGCTGCGCCACGAGGAATCGTAATGCTGACCCGTAAAGAAATCGGTGAATTCCGGGGTGTTGCCTGCGATAAGAGCAACAGGGGCAATAAGGGGATTGGTTGCAAGATACGGAACGTTGATTCCCGTAAGCCTGAGCTTCTTTGTAGCAGAGAAAGCATAGGAGATATAATAAACATCCTCATTTATGCTTATCATATTGTTGAGCTCCTGCGCACCCTCGGGGGTGAGGTCATACTGCGCGGAATCGTCACTGTTCCTGAGATAATTTACGATTGACCTGAAATATCCGCCCGCATTATCTTCCCCCGGTATATTCGTCATCCCGAACTGCTCAAGATGAAAATCAACATAAGTTCCGTTCAGAGGACCTCTGCCGAGAGTGGATGCGTAAATCGCGCTGAAAACAGGCAGTATTTCAAGCACGCCGAGTACAAGTGCAATATAATAGGTTGTAGCGCTGTTGTGCGGAGTGCAGATAGTGGTAACGCTTTCCACCCATTCTCCGTTGCCTCCGAGGAAAAGCTCCGAAATCTCACCCTCCGGCGTTGCGTTTCTCTCAGCCTCGTTTCCGTTTGTAAGAAGCTCAACCAGCAGACGCACCGTGGTGCCGCCGAAGGAATGACCTATAAAGTGAACCTTCTGAATTTTTCCGTTTTTATCAAGCGAGCCCCAGTTTTCAACTAGCGGCTCATCGTATGTTCTGCCGTAGCGCAGGTGATTATGCTCCTTTGAGTGCGCCTCACCGTAGTCAACGGTTGTTCCCGCAAGCTGTGCGTAAAGCTCGCAGGCTCTGTCCCAAGCGCTGGAAATCGGTCCTACGGAAGCAGAATAGCATTCATAGCCCTCTTCGCTGAGATATTCCATAAGGTCACCGCAAGTTGCGCCCCAGTAAGGCACAATATTGTTAACCCCCTCGGCTGCACCCCAGCCGTTAAGACCGTGAACAAAAACAAACGGGTATTTATTCTTCGCCTCTGCCGCAGATGAAAGCAGCGCTGTACCGCTCACCGTTACCGCAACGCACAAAACAAAGCAAATGACTCTTTTCATAATTTTCATAAAAGCTACACCGCCTTTCGGTTGTTTTTACCAATTAAATAATAGCAAATCTTCTGTTAGTGTTCAATTAATTTTTTATTAAAATTCTGTGTATATCCGTTATTTTTTCATAAGGTACTGTTTTTTTGCATATTATCAAAGGGGATTTGTGAATAATACACAGAAAATCTTGACAAAATCAAAAAAGATAGTTATAATTATTTATTACATTTGCAATGTTAATTTTTTTGAAATATATGGAGGAGCTATGGAACTTTCAGACGGACTTCAGGAATTTCTTGACGCAACAATAGGCCAGTGGGAGTATCTGGTAAGAATGGTCGTAGCCGTTTTATGCGGCGCGCTGGTAGGTCTTGAGCGAAGCAAAAGGCAGAAGGAAGCAGGCATCAGAACTCACATTATAGTTTCCCTCGGCGCTGCTCTGCTTATGATTGTTTCCAAATACGGCTTCTTTGACGTTGTTATATATGACAGTATCCAGCTTGACGCATCAAGGCTTGCCTCCAACATCATCACAAGCATCGGTTTCCTCGGCGCAGGCGTAATTTTCCTTAAAGGCGGCTCTGTAAAGGGTCTTACCACCTCTGCAGGTCTGTGGACCACTGCAGGCGTAGGCACCGCAATCGGTGCAGGTCTTTACACCGTAGGTCTTTTTGCCGCAGGTCTTGTTATCCTGATTCAGTTTATACTCCACCGCTACAACCTCAGCTCTGAAACCATTTCCTCCAACGAAATCCTTATAAGACTTGAGGACGATAACGACATCATCAACTCCGTTAAAAAGAAGTTTGTTGACCGTAACATCCTCGTTCAGGAATTCTCACTCAAGAGAAATGAAGACTCCACCGTAACTCTCCTGCTTACGGTTAAAATGAACGAAAACGTTGCTCTTGAGGAACTTCTCACTATGGCTCACGAAATTCCTCAGATCAAAGAGGTTTCTGTTACAACCTGATTTTTCAGCCGGCTTGCTTTTGCAGGCCGGTTTTTCTTGATTATATCCGTAATCTATGGTAATATATTGTATATAAGAATTATAAGGAGTGCGCTTATGTTAAAGAAAATACTTGAAATCTTTATAGCTTTGCTTATGCTCATCAACCCTGCCCTGCCCGGATATCTGGACCTCGGCAAGCTTCCCGACAAAAGCAAGAAGATTGATATGAGCAAATTCTCTCTTGTGTGGGAGGATGAGTTTGAGGGTGACAAGCTGGACACCAAAAAATGGGGCTTCTCCTGGTGGATTACCGAGCGCAAGGGCGGCTACTGGCACGAGGATATGGTAAGCGTAAAGGACGGCAACCTCATAATCAAAGCCGAGTATAAGGACACTCCGCTTGAAAACTATTATTATGATCAGTGGCACGATTCCATTGATTTCAAGGAATACAAGCCCGGCTGGTACACAGGCTGTATCACCACCCGTGATAAGCATGAGCAGTGCTACGGCTACTATGAAGTTAGATGCATTCTCCCTGCCGCCACGGGAATGTGGAGCGCTTTCTGGATGATGAACGGCGGCGTTACTCAGGAGGATAATTCCGGCAAGGACGGCACCGAGGTTGACGTTTTTGAATCTTTCTATTATAAAGACAGATGGTGGGGTAATGACTGTATCTCAACAGGCATCCTCTATGACGGCTACGGTGAAGCTCAGAAAGGCGACTCTCTCGGTAAAATTTTTATTGAGGGCAACCCATATGAGGAATACAACACCTACGGTGTTGAGTGGAATAAGGATGAATATATTTTCTACATAAACGGCTATGAAACAGGCAGACTTTCAGCAGGCGGCGTATCACAGAATCCCGAATATCTCCTGCTCTCAGTTGAGTTTGCGGGCGAAAACGGCGTGCAGTTCTCCGACCGTCACGGTACGGGCGAAATAGGTCTCACTCCCGAGGAAAACTGGCCTGCCGAATTCAAGGTTGACTACGTTAAATGCTATCAGTATACGGACCTGCTCGGTTGAAAAATCAGTCAAAAAAGCTCAACGTCCCCGTTATTGCCACAATGATGCGGTAATGATATAATCAAGGCAGAACGGAGGGATAATATGAGCATTGATTTACAAAAAGTAGGGAATCAGATAGCCTACTTGCGAAAGAAAAAAGGTCTTACCCAACAGCAGCTTGCCGAAAGACTTTCCGTAAGCTTTCAGGCGGTAAGCAAGTGGGAAAGGGCAGAATGCCTTCCCGACACTGCGCTGCTTGTTGACCTTGCGGATATCCTTGAAACCTCAGTAGATTTCATTCTTACCTCAGGCGAAAAGGCTGTTGGTTTTTCGGGCAGAATCACCGTTGAGGATATGAGAAACGGTCTGCTTGCCCTCAAGGAATGCGGAGAATTGCTCGGCAGGGATAATCTGATTTACCTAAGCGCAATCAGGGGTATCGACTCAGCAATGAATACCGATATTGAGGCGTGTTTTGAGGACAGTTACGTGTTTGAAGCCTTCCTTGCGGAAGCGATAATACAGAATCTCAAGGCAGGCAAATATGTAGACCTTACCGACGTCAGAAAGAATTTCCGCCACAAGCATTTCTGCGATATGGTCATAAAATACGCAGGCATTTACAATATAAGATAAAGCTTCAGGTCCGCAGTCCAATCTGCGGACTTGTTTTTTAATTCGCGCAAGCAAAAAATGTGTGCTATGCTTTACGTTACGGTTTCGGTAATATAGCTGACAAAGAACCATTTGTAAAGCAGAAAGCAAATTTTTATACAAAAAATATCGGCACGTACCGCCCAAGGGCAACATCATTCGCGCAAGGAATCTGCTGAACGAACAGGATTATGCCGATGAAAACAATTTGGAGTACGGCATCTTTCAGTCAAACGAGCTGATTGCCGTTGCGGGATGCGGAATTGACGAAGTCCACGGACTGCGTCTCAATAACTGTTGCAACATACGCTTTGCAAAAGGAAAAGAATCAGACAGCCTTTACCGCGCAATATTTACGCGGGTAACAAACTTCATCACCGAATCAGGCGTGCTTGCTTTTGACGATTTACAGCACGGAGAATATGCCGCAACTCACGGCAACTTCACCTCCGCCTCCCTTGGTTATAAAACCGTAAACCATAGGTTTGATATAATCTGAATAAAGAGCCAAACGGTATATTCTCTTACGCGAGAATATACCGTTTGTTTTTTACATCACCTGGGTGACCTCAGATATAAATTTTTTGCACGTTTCCTCCTCTCTTATAACGTTGCCTGCGAGTTTTATCTGACCGTCGTTAGTTATCGCGGCTATTACGCAGTGTCCCGCCGCAATTAAGGAAATTTCCTTCCATAGTTTCGCTTTACTTCTGTTCATGTCTATGAAGGGTAAACTGCATTCACCCGCAAGCAAAACCTCTCCGCCGTCTGTCACGCCGATTGCATACTGTGTATCTGCCGCAATGGCAACAATGTTTGTCCAGTTTTCAACCTCCCTTCTTTTATCTGATAATGCTCCTGCAAACGATACTCTTCCGTCTTCGTGCAAGCCAATGGTGTAGTTTGCCGCGGCGGCTATTGCCGTAACGTTTTTCCAGCCCGACGTTTCTTCTGAAACACATGTGGAAGGAGGGGCAGTCTGTACCACTGTACCGTCATTCCTGAGCCCTGCAATATGCTGAGAGCCACAAGCAAGAGCTTTTATTCCGCTCCACCTTGAAATCTCTTCGCGAATAGGGCAAGCGCCTTTGGCAACTACCGTTCCGTCGGTCTTTACGGCATATGAGCATCTGGGAGCGGCAAGCACAAAAGAAATGTCTTTCAGCCCTGAGGTTTCACATTGACCGTACTCATTATCGCCGTGTGCCGTTACCGTCAGATCATTATGCAAAACCAGCTGATATGCATTGCTTGCGCTTATCTGCTTAACGTCCTCAATAACACTCTGTTCTTCGTTATCAGAAATAATCAGAGCTCTGCTTTTTTCTTTGTTGTGTAAAATAACCCTCCCTTCACTTGTAATCAGCTCAAATGATTTTTTCAGCTTGCCGTAAAACTTCTTTAAAAAGCTCTCTTTAAGCTCTTTCTGAATATCCCTCCATTTTTCATAAGTTTTTTCACTTGCGAAATATTCCTCATATGCGCCGCTGTTTTCACAGCGGCCGCACTTAAAGGATTCGGAATCAACTCTATGAGTGTTGCAAACGGGGCAAACACAACCTGCACTCATTTCCATATATCTTTATTCTCCTTTCACGAATTTTTCCCAGAAATATCTGATGGGATAGAAATAATTGAGTTCATCCAGATTACCGTCGCCACCGGGAGTTACCGAGCCAGAGAACACTCCGATCACCCTACCGTCCTCCTGAGATACAACGGGACTGCCTGAATTGCCGTGAAGACCAGTTGTGTCAATGAAGAATCTGGTGATTCCTTTTTCGCCGGCAATCTGCTCACTGCATATCTTGCCGGAGAAATTGCTTGCTCGGAGATTTTCAACGTTTCCTCCGCTGAGAAGTCCTCCGAGAGGATAGCCTATGATAAGGGTTGATTCCGTATGAGCAATAGCCTCCGTTTCTCCCCTGAGCGATGCCGCAACAAAGTTTGTACCGTTCATTTTAAGGAGAGCCATATCGCAATCCTTGCACGTGGGCTCAAGTATTTCGCAATCAAACCATCTGTAATCTCCGCCGATGCCGCCGGGACAGTAAACCCTGGCTCTTATTTCGTCGCATCCGTTTGCAACGTGGGCACAGGTGAGGATATAACCGTCAGCGCTGACAATTGTTCCGGTTCCTACTCCGCTCTTTTCGCCATTGGTATAGCGTTCCAGAAGAACAGTTGACAAGGAAAGCTCATCACACGCCGAGTGATAATTTTCTCTGTCTATCTTTGTTTTGCAATCCATTATGACCTTTGAGGAATCAATGGCCGCGCTACGGTTTTTACCGTGTTTTTCGAGCAGCTTACGGTACTTAGAGGGAATATCCTCAGCCGTAAGGCGGCTCATATCCGCAGGGGTTACTTCAGCAAGTGAATCTATTCGTTCAAGCAACTTGTCAAAGCAATCGTGAAGATAGTTTCTGACAAAGCGTGCGTTGCCGAAATCTTTAGATTTTTTTACTTCCTCAAAAACAATCTTTGAGAGTCTGCGGAACTCATCATCGCTTACGTCAAGAGCCGAGCCTGCGTTTATCTGGGGCATTTTATCCGCCTTAGCAGCCATTTCGTCCATAATCCTCAGAAGCTCATCTGAGGAATAATCTTCGAAATAAAGTATGCTGCCCTCTGCGCCGAAACGGCTTTTCAGACCGGGATCAAACTCAATCAACGCAAGCATTTCCTTGCAGTAGCCCGCAAGAATTATGCAGGTATTTTTGGTAATTTCAACGTCTTCAATAGTTGTAAGCAATCTCTGAATAACTTCCTCACCGCCATAACTGTTCAAAAGCTGATGAGCTTCATCAATGAAAAGTATGCCGTTTCTGGCAAGCTTCACTGCTTCGTTGAAGCTTTCGGGATTATTTGAAAGCTGCCTTGCCGTACGTGCAACAACGTGACCCTGGGAGAGAACTCCAACTGATCTCTTAATGCCGCCCATAAGCTGTGCAACAGTAGTTTTACCGACACCGGAATTGCCGAGAAACGCATAAAACCCGGGCATATTTTTTTCTTTACCGACTCGGCGAACTCTTCTTTCATCAGATTTAATGGCTTTCTTTACACCGCTAAGACCCGTCATATTATCAAGCTCATCAAGTGCCGTCTGAGCCTGAGCGCGGCTTTCGGTAAGATACCTTTTGAGGTTGTTGGGGAACATTTCCGCCGTGATGCATCTTTTGGGAACGCCGTTTTCGCAAACAGTTTCACCCTCGGCTTTTTCCCATGCAGAAATAAGCCTTTCAATTAGGGAATCAACTTCATTGCCGTTGCCCCAGCTTTTTGAAAGCTCACCCTTATCACCTCTGCGGCTTACCCAGTTAAGGAAGAAATCCGAAAGAAGACTTTTCACCTTGGGTTCAAACGCCAAGGAATTGCGGGTTTTCATATTGAAAATGGTTTCCGTTTCTTCAGGCGAAAAATCCTCCAGATTGAAAACTCTGCTGATTTTGCTCTGTATTCCGGGGAACTGTCTGAAGGTCTCCTCCATTCCTTCGGGTGTGTCGATAAAGATTACCGAAAACTTTTCGCCGAATGAAACCATTGCGCTTTCAATAGTGCCCAGCGCCTGAGGACCGAACGAGTTGTCGTTGGCACCTCTTCTAAGCATAGAGCTGGGGTATTCAACGACGAGGCATCCGCCCTTTGTCTGTTCAATGACCTCGTTCGTTTTTATTGCGGTCTGACCCACAAACCCTGCTTCAAGGTCGCCTTTGCCGACGCATCTTATATGGTTTCTGTCAAGCAAGCCAAGTTCCTTGTTAACAGCTGTAATAATACGCGCCGTATAGTGTCTGCCTGCTCCGATAGGGCCTGTGATTGCATAGTTTATTCCCGTTGAGTTGAAATCATCGCAGAAAACCGTACCCTGCGATTCTTTCACGTTGCATGAACGCAGATACTCCTGAACCTCGGGCTTGCCAACGAGATTCTCAACCTTTTCCCATACCGTAAGTTTTTTAGGCGTAGGCTGACCCAAGGGACCTGCCAGCTTTTTAAACTCCTCAGGTAAATCCTCTGCCGTGAGTGTTCTCTTCTCTGTGTCTGAAACCATTTCCACTATGCTTTTGTCAACAACCTTACCCTTGAAACCGTACTTGATGTTAAGCCTTTTGTTTCTTTCTGAAACAGATTCGGGAACAAAAAAATCTCTTATGTAACCGGCATTGCCATAATCCTCGGGTGCGGTTTCAATGAATTTATCAAGTGCCACGCAGCAACGTTCAAGGTATTCCTTGCTCGGAATCTGACTTCTGCCGCGAGAAAACATCTCAACAATCTGAGTTAATTCTTCGGCATTGTAGCTGTCGAATCTGATTCGCTTCTTTTCCACAAATCTTCGTGCAAGACCCTTATCTCTGAGCAGCAGTGCTTTCATTTCCGCCGTATAGCCTGCAAGAACAAAAGCGGTATCGTTTCTTATTTCCTTATCCTCGACGATAGGAACAAGAGCTCTGAGAAGAGCAACTCCTTCGGCGGTGTCTGCAAGCTGATGCGCTTCATCTATAAACAAAACGCCGCCTCTTGCCTTTTCAACCGCCTTGTCAAGAATTTCCTTTGGTGAAGGCGCGCAATTATTTGAATAGTCCACGTTCGGGTCCGGGCTAAGCAGGTCTTTTGCCGCAATCTCGTATACGTAGCTGCGCCTCAAAACCCCAATCTTTTTAAGAAGTTTGCCCATTAATCTTGCGCAATGGGTTTTGCCTGTACCGGGAGGGCCGTAAAAAACGAACCTGAGTTCGGGGTCTTCCAGAACATCCCAGCTGACGTTGTTAAGAAGTGTGTAAAGAAACTTCTTTACGTTTTCAAGGCCTATCATTGAAGCAATCTGCGCAACTATACTGTTAATGTCCTCTTTGCCCTCAAGGAACTCCCTGAGTCTTTCGGGAACGTCCTCGGGGGTCAGAATGATTCTTTTAGTATCTTCGCCGTTCGTTCTCATTCTTGCCTGAGCGTGACGTTTCATCTCGTCCAGAAGCTTTTTTGCTTCCCTGGCATTGCCCCAGTCATCGCCGTGATTTGTTGCCCACTCGTCGCAGAAATCAGGAAGAGCCTCTGAGAACTCAGGAGAAATCTCGACTCCATCCGGATCCTTTGAAGCAAAGAGTTTAAATATTCGGTGCATCTCATCGGGAGTGTAATCCTTGAGAATATGCGTTGTGCCGATTCGTGATGCAAGACCTTCGTTGGTATCAATGAATCTCCTCATACGATTCTCATATCCGGCTACAATCAAGGCAAATTCACCCTTGTGCTCTGTAAGTTCATTAACAAGCTGGTCGATTGCCTCGCGCCCGTGAGCATCCGATGCAAGGGCATAAGCTTCGTCTATGAAAAGGGTTCCGCCCAGTGCTTCCTGCACTTTCGACCTTACCAGCGCAGGCGTTCCGCCTACATTCTGGGAAACCAGATTACCTGCATTAACCTTAATAACCTTGCCGCTGGATAACAGGCCGAGCTCGTAATACAGCCTGCCGTAAATCTCTGCAAGCTCGGTTTTGCCGCAGCCCGGCTTTCCCATAAGGCAAACGTTGAGCAAGAAATCGGGAACGGTTCTCTGTGTTCTTTTGGGAGAAAAGCGGTTAGACTGCAAGAGTTTATTCTGAGCCTCTTTGTCGGCTATAGCTTCAACCCATTCGTCAACTGCTTTTTTCACTTCATCAAGACCGATGAGAGAGTGGAGAGCCTCAAGAGCTGTAGCCTGATTCGAAACCCCAACTGCCTTAAAGCAGTTATCGGTTGAAATCGTCTTTTCGTCCCTGCCTGAAATAAATCTCTCCAGGCGCAATTTAAGCTCTTTGAGTCCCCAGTTTTTCTGAGCGCAACAGTATGCCAATGACTTTGCTACAGCATTGAGTTTTCCTGCTTCAATTCGGAGAGGATTATCCTGGCGAAGTCTGAGCTTGTTAAGGAGATTTTTAACCTCATCACTGTTCGGAGTACCGAGGCGGATAAGATGCTCGTCGGAATTCTCAATAATGGGTCTTAAAGTGCTCTCAAAGAACAGGCTCCATCGATCATTGCCGAACGAGGCGTGTCTGATAAGCTCAGATTCCGTATTGCCTCTGAAGAGATAAACAGCTATATTTGCACAGTCGTTTTCAACCGTATTAATCTCAGTGAGCACCTGCAAAGCAATATCAGGGAACTGAAGCTGAAGAGTTGAAATGTTGCTGAAAACAAGAGCGCATCTGTGTTTGCGCTGACGGATGAGTGCAAGCACCTGCTGCCACGCGGCAGAAATATCAATCCTGCCCATATTCAAAGGTGCATTGCATAAAGTAACGTTTCGCTCAGCAGCGGCCGTTTCGCTTATGGGGGGGCGCCTGCGGCGCCCCATAGGACCTGCACTTGAAGCAGGAGCCTTTCCTCTTGCTGCTTCTTCACTCTCTCCTGTAAGTAAGGCGAAGGAGTGGTTGTCGTAGCAATAAAGAACCCCCGTATAGTCAAAGAAGAATACCGCTTCAAAGCCCTGTGCAATAAGATGCTCGCGAAGCTGCTGACACACGTCTTCAATCTGTAACTTATCATTGCAAAAGATATCGTTCGTATGTCCTGCAACTATAAAGTGGCCGGAGAGGTTTTTTTCAGGTGTGAAATACGTCTGCATATTCTCTTTCATTATAATCTTCTCCTTATTTAAAAGTTATTAAGCATTACATATCGTGTCAGGCAGTCGCCTCCCCTTTGGCGGGTTTTGATGCCGTTACTCCGGAGCGGGTAACAGGCTTGGCTGCCGTAACAGCGGTCTGCGTTGTCCATGTGCTGATATCACGGTGAGTTACTCTGTCTGAGGGCTTTGTTTCATAGCCTTCTCCGGTGCACACCTCACCTACGGGGAAACCGAGTAAACTGACAACCTCGAACACAGAACAAGCAATTGCCCTCGCTTCGCCTTCATTGTTGGAGCCGTAGTCGATAATATCCGTTGAGAAACAGGTTGAGAGCGAGCCTTCTTCGTCAGTTTCAGGCTTCTGAGTGATAACCATCTCAAAGCCCGTAATGGGATTTTTCAGATGAAGCATATGTGCTGCTCTGTTATCATTACCCTGATAGCCCTCGCTCTGAGTTATCAGACCAAATCTTTCTTTCAGCAAGTAACCGAGGTCTTCCGAGTTATCACAGTAATTCTGGCTGTTTTCGAAAGCTGCGATTGAAAATGCAATCACATCCATAGTATCGTTATCTATCTGCTGAGCGATGGTGATAACGTTTTCAAGATTGTCAACCGGATTCTCCCTTACGTCGTCACTCTCGAGATACTCAGACACGCTGTGGATTCTGTTTTTGAGAGGCTTGTATGCACCGCCGGACCAATATTCCACGTCAACTTCGCAGCCTTCTGTCTCAACGCTCGGGTTGGACTCAATTCTCTGCGCCACAGAATCTACCGTCTGCCTTGCCTGCTGGTATCTGAGCAGCCATTCCTGCTCCGCGAGAATGATATCCTCGTGAAAACGCAAGGCACTTTCATAAGCATCACGGGCGCTGAATCTTGCAACAGAACTGTTTGCGGGATTCTTTTCGGCAAGAGCAATATCCTGCTGTGCTCTCTGCATCTGAGCTCTCACCTGAGCAAATCTGCCGGGCAGGAGAGTTTCACAGCGGTAAGTTTCGGAATCAGCGTTAATGGAGTCTGCAACCGAAAGGAACTCTCGTGCCATTTCAAGAAGCGTTGCATTATCAGCTGCCATTCCCGCCACGCTGTTCTCAATAGACTCAAGCCTTGCGTTAGTCTGGGCAATCTGACCGTTAACGTCGTTGCGCAGATTGTTGATTTCCGTATGAATTACGGCATTGTTGTTATTGATTATCTGTTCAATATCGCGTCTGTTCTCCTTGATGGCAGCATTGAAATCCTCTTTCATTGCTGTTATCTGGCGCTGATGAGCTTCTGCCTGCTGCGCAAGACGTCTGTTTGAGTCTCTGACTGCCTCGTTGAGATTATCGCGCAGTTCCCTTGCTGCTGCGCCTGCAGCAGCCGCATTTGCCTGCATCTGATTGTTCATTCTGTTGAGTCTGCCGTTAAGATTATTAATGTTGTTGTTGGCGTTAGCAAGAGAGTTGCTGATACTGCTGTTGAGCGCCTGCAATGCCTGATTATCTCTGGCAAGTGAGGCTGCTCTCGCCGCCATGTCGCGAAGACGTCTGAGTTCTCTTGTAGTGATAGTTGTTCTGCTTTCTTTTACACCGCTCATTTAAATTACTCCTTATTTTCATATTTTGAATTTGTAGGGATGCCTACGTAATGCTTGAATGTGCCGTGATTAAAAACTTGTGTTTCGCGCTCATCCGCACCGTATAAATGTAAATCATTCAAGTACCTTGGCGTCAGAGCAATAACGGACTGATTTGAAGAACCGCGCAGGCTTTTGCCGTCGTCAAGTTCTTTTACATAGGGACCGTCAATAAGCAAATCCGTCATTTTGAGTACTTCTACTGCTTCAGGCTTTTCCATCAGTTCAGCAATAGTAAAGCCTGTGTAGATTATCACCCCCAATTCTTTATTCTTCTTTTTCACAAGGCTGATGAATTTGCTTAATGCCTCGGCCTGAAGGAACGGCTCACCGCCGCTTACAGTAATTCCTTCAGGTTTCGATAGTATTATCTCTGTTGCCAACAGCTCAACAGGATAGGGGGTACCGTTGCTCATTTCGCGTGTTTCGGGAGCGATACAACCGGGGCAGTTTCTGTTGCAGCCGGACAGCCATAAGGCATACCTTTTTCCCGGTCCAAGCGTTGTCACTTCAGGTTCGCGCATATATACGTAAAGCTGGTCTGTCATCAGTTTTTACCTGCCCTTTCTCTTATAATCCTCTGGTCGTTATCGGCTGCCTGGGCGCATTTGCTCAGGATGCAGTCAAACTCATTAAGTGCATCGGATATCTGCTTGCAAAGTGAAGATACACTGTTTGTTTTATTGATATCCAGCGTTTCGCAAAGCGTATTGTGTTCGCTTGAATCAAGCGCCGCCATCATCGCCTGCATAATGTTCTTATCAGACTCGAACCACTCGCGGTATTCATCCCTGAGGCTTTTGCATTCCTCAAAGCCTGCCCTGAGCTTATCTGCCATCTCCTTGGTTTTGGTGAGGCTGCTTTTATGCTCGCTGAGAATTGCTGCAAGCTCCGAAAAATGCTCATCGAAAAGGTCGAAAAGATTGGTTGCTATCTCATTCTTCCTGCGGTCGTATTCAGAAGTTGCTTTTTCAAGATTGCTTTTTCGCTCTTCGAGTACATTCATTTCCTCACTGAGCTTCTCTGCCCTTGGCGCAAGAGCCCTTATCTGCACTTCAAGCTCCTTCTGCTTTTCTCTGCTGCACTCAGTCTCAGCCTTTTTCAACTTGGTCAGCGTTGCATTCAAAGCATCGTGCTCTTCAAGCAGAGCTTTTGTTTCCTCGGGCATTTGAGAAATCAGCTCCTTAAGCTCGGAATTTTTCTTCTCCCAGTCAAAGATTTCGTTATCATATGCCTCTTTTTCTTTGGCAAGGATACTGTTCTCCCTTCGCAAATCGGCAAGCTGAATGAGCAGCCTTTCATTCTCGTTGCGTTTTTCTTCAACTGCATCGGGATTATATGCGTTTATTTCTCTGGTTAACGTTTCGCAAAGCTTAACCTGACTGTTCAACTCATCTTTCAACGAGTTGAGCTCGTGAGAAAGACGTATACCGCGTTCTTTCTCCTTCTCGGCTTTACGGCGTATTTCATCAGTCTGAAGATACTCTGTCTGTACCCTTTTGAGCTGCGCTTCAAGTGCAGAGCTTTGCTCGCGGAGTTCTGTATCGCAAGCATTCGCCGCCTTATTTGAAAAATTAGAAACAAACCCCGATACTGCCGAATATGCGCTTATAAACTCTTTCCTGCTCGCCTCATCCATATCAGAGAAATTGTTTCTTGCTTTTTCAACCTCACCCATAAAGAACAGACAAGCATCCAGCATAGCAAGAGAGAGTTCATCATCCTGCACCTTCATTACAGCTCCGGAAAGAGCATTCAACTGCTGCGATATCATCATTTTATTCATTCTTCGTTCCTCCTTGACTGCAAACAAATATAAGTATTATTTCCGTTATCAGCTTCAATCAGCAGCACGGGTTCCGACTCCCTGATACCGATTGCAACCTTAAGCCTTGCGTAGTCTGAGTTCTTTTCAAAGAGCTCCTTCGGCAATGCAAACCTGTAAATTTCACTGTCAATAAAAAGAGTTATTTCATCATCGGGGAATGCCGCAAATGTCTTTGAATAACTGGCATTTGCGAGTTGAGAATACTCAGTCCCCTTTTGCGCAAGGATTGTGATTTCTTCCGAGTTTTCGTTTCCTCGCTTATAAAGACGAAGCGCAAAGCTATGCTCAAGAGTACCGGAGCCTCCTCTTCTGTTCTGAGCGCACTTCATACCGTTTTTGATTATCTCGCCGTTGCCTTCAAAGAGTGAGTAAAGCGAGAATTCGGGAAGTATCTGTAAAAGAGGCAAGGGGTAAAACACCTTTTTAATGCAATAGCTTACAAGGTAAACCGCCGCCGTTTTGCCCATTACAACTATCTTCGGTGACTGCTCGCCATAGGCTTCCAGCTGCTTTTTGGCAGAATCAGCAACCGTCTCAAGCTGCGGTTTCAATTCTTTTTCAAAGATATCGGCAAGCTCCTTGCAGGTGACGACGCTCTGCACCGAATCCTTCATTGACGGCGGCAAAGGCAGAGTATCATTAATGTCTGGGGAGCGTATGTAGCTGCGGATGAGGTTATCCCATTCGCGCAAAAAGCTATACAGTTGACGGCAAAGCTCAACGTCGTCTTCTCCTGCACCGAGAATACGTTTTGAAAGCTCACCGAAAAAGTCGCCTGCTTTTTCGGTTGTTTCCCACACCTGCGTTACCTCTTCGTCGCAACGGCAAATGGCTGCAGAGGCTGTATCCGTATCGAAAAGCACCATGTAGCCTTTATAATCGTTTCCCGTTGACATTTTCAGGTTGAGCAAATCGTACTCAGCAACCGCTTCAAATGCCTTGATATTATTCATTCTTTTCTTCCTCCTGTTTGTTTTCCTCTACCGAAACCAGTGCGGGGACGTAAAGAGTCTGTGCAACACCATTGGGTGAATACATCACACCCGCACCTTTACATTTGGATATAAGTCTGCCGTTGAAGAGTTCATTGTCCTGCTCACCGTCAACAACGTGATAATCAGAATTGAAAACCTCTCCCTTATCGGGCTGAATTGTTTTCAGACCGACTTTGTTGATAGCGGATTCAAGGCTCTTTCTGAACTTGTCCAGCGTGCAGCGGATTTTCTGCAATTCCTCAAGCTCCCCGTTTTCGGGATTAAGGAGCAAGGCTTCGATTCTCTTGTCGAGATCCGCTATAATATAAGAAAGATTTATGTAGCATATAGCAAGGGGTCTGAATTCCCCTTTATAGAAGCTCTGCTGCCACTCGTTAAAATAAGCATATGTTTCTGATTTGAGTGCATCAAGAAAAGAAGTTACGTTGCCGGCGAATTCGGAGATTTTGCTCTGGAGCTCGTTACTTCTTGCGCACGCATCTGCTTTTGCCTGAGCGAATTCGCGGGCAACCTCATCAGACTGATTTCTGTTTTCTTCAACGTATTCAGCCCAACCGCGCTCCCTTTCGCTCATATAACCGTCAAGGTTGCATTTTATTATCCTCTCGGTTTCGCTTTTTGCATCGCGGTTAAGAATTTGTTTGCGCTCTCTTTCAGCATTGCAGACAGCCTCGATTCTTTCTTTTTCAATCTGTGAACGCGCTTCTCTTTTTGCCGCTTCATTCTGGCGAAGCGTTTCTTTTATGAGCGCATCTTCTTTCTCTTTAGCCTTGCGCAAAAGCTCTTCCGCCTGCTTCTTCGCTTCACGCAGTATTTCGTTTGCTTCATTAACTGCGTTTTCTTTTGTTGTCTGTGCATCAGCTTTTGCTTTATCAAGAATTTTTTCTGCCTGCGTTTCGGCACGCTTTATTGAAGCATCTTCAACAGCTTGTGCTTTTTCTGAATTCCTGCTTACAGTAGGTGCAAACTCTTTGATTCTTCTGACCTTCTCACACGCACCGACATATAAATCGCTCATCCAGGAACGGAATTTTAAATAATTGAATTCGAAAACTTCATAATCAGAATCAAGCTTACGCCACGCAACCATTTTCCCCGACGGAATAAAACGGATGTAAAAATCGAGGCATTCTACCGGACTTTCAACATTGTTCATAAAGCACAGGGCATCGAAAGCCGCCATAACCGAAACCGCTTCCGCTTTGCGGTTTTCAAGAAAGCTTTCCACCAATGGGCTGTATGCAGCAGTGGCAATTTCGTTTCTTATCACATCACTGAGAAAAGTAAAATAATTGCAACTACGGTCTCTGATGCCGTTTATCTGAGTTATCGCTACAAGTCTTTCGTTGTAAATCTGTAATGAATTCATGGTTCTGTTTCCTTTCCTTTAATTATGAAATATATCGAAGCTTTTTTTCTCAACAACTCTGCCGTCGGGCAAAGTGCAGGCAACTGTGATGCACCTGTCCTCATCCATTTGCAGTGAAAATTTACAAGCTGCCTTTTCGGCAACGTCGAAAGGCATTCTTATTATTTCTTTAATTGTGTTCGTACCGTCAGAGGTGCTGTCCTGAGAACACGCAAGCCTTAATACGGCACAGTCAGAATTGCTTTTTAAAACGATTTCTTCCGATTTATTGGGCAGCTTTGTGCCTTCCTTGATTAGCTGCCTGAGCTTGTTCTTCAAGCCGTTTTCGCCACCGGGAATGCTGAATCCGTAATCACGCTGAGTATACTGCTCAAGCACTGTGCTTGATTGCTTACCTGCCTCGGATTCTTCGGGAACATCCTCAAGTGCAAAGGCAACTCTTGCCGCTCCGAACGAAACCGCACTGCTGGGCTTGTATACCGAAACAGGAATTTTGTTTTCCGTTGTTTCTTCTATAAGCTTTTTAATATACGGGATATTGCTGCAGCCGCCCGAAAGGATAACGGCATTGACGTTTATGCCCTTCTTCTGCGCAGTATGGAACTGCTTTGCAACAAGCTCCATTGTTTTGATGATATGCGGCCTGATAAGCTCTTCAAATCGCGATCTTGTTATCTTTACCGTTTTTTCGCAAGGAAAAAGCACGTCCCTTTCAACGGCATCCGCATTGCTCAGCTCGTGTTTGATTTCAACTGCAAGGCTGCGAATGAGCTCTCTTTCCACCTCGTTGGCAGGTTTATAATCAATCAAGGAACATATTTCTTTAAAGAGAATATCATCCAGTACTCTACCGCCGGTTTCGGCGTCACCGTCCTGACTGATGAGCTTGTAAGGCTCGTCCTTGTTGTTCGTTGATGTTACAAGCGCAACGTCTACAGTGCCGTGACCGAAATCGTAAACAACCACGTTGTGCTCTTTGGTATAAACAGCGTTGCTTGCAAGGTTTCTGCTGAAGAAAAGGTTATCCGTAGCCGCGGCGGCGGCTTCTGAAACCAACGCCCTGACCTTCAGATTCTTTCCGTCAATAACAACCGATTCCACGCTGCGCTTAAGCTTGCCGAGAATTGCAGGAGAATCACCGAATGCGCAAGGATATGTAAGCACCACCTCATATGCGGATTCTTCTCCTCTGCTTTCGAGCGTTCTGTTGGCAAGTGTAACAAGCTTTTCAGCTACGGCGGCATATATATCTTCCGGCTTTACCGTATAAGTCTGTCCGTTCTCTGTAAGCTCTATATATTCCTCGTTAAGCCTTGTCTTTACAGCGCGTACTGCTCTGTTGGGTCTTTTGCGTTTAACTTCGTAAACCTCAATTTCGCCCTCAGGGCTTACGTATGCTGTTGTATCCATACCTGCACTCAACTCGGGTGGGAGCAGCAGAAGCGGCTCGCCTTCTTTCCCTTCAAAAATAACCGATATTTTACCGTAACCGTTACCGATATCTGCGGCAAGAATTCTGCTCATTTTATTTTCTTCCTTTCATAAATAAATTTAACTGAGACTGTAAAGCTTGTGATTTTCCTTAAGAGGAGGCTTTGAGGGGTCGTCCGGGTCTGTGACAGTAATCTGCAACAGGTTGTTTTTATCCATTGTCAGCTTCGTTTTTGCCGATTTTCCTTCAGGCATCACCTTGTCGTGAAAGTAAGTAACCGCCATTATCCTGTTGTAATCCCTGTCAACCTCGTTGCGGTCGGGGTTTTTGCATTTCGCTTCATACACCCAGAAATCAGCATGGTCTCCCTTGTAAAGCTGATAAGACACTATGGATTTTGAGTCAAAGGGAACAGGCGTATCTTTAGGAATGTAAGGAGTAATATATCCTTTTTTATCGGCTTTATTTTTATAAAAACGTATTCCGAGTTCGTATGAAGTTCTCTGTTCAACTATATTCTCAACAAAATCGGGGTCGCCTTCGTCCGTATGGAAACGGGCAGCACCGCAGGCTATCGCCTTTGACGGCTTGTGAAAAACTATTTTGTCAGCGTATTCGGGAAGCTCCTCCCTGAGAACCTTCTGAACAATCGGCATCTGGCTTGCGCCGCCAGTAAGTATTACGTTGTCGGGCTTGGGTATGTTGGGATTGGCAAGCATTTCTTTAACCATATCAACCGTTTTTTTGATAAGAGGTCTTGCCAGTGCTTCGAATTCATCGCGCGTTATCTCCTGATCAAAGAAATTATTTGAAACAGGATTAAAAAACATAGGCTGGCAAGATTCGGAATCGCTGAGTTCTCTTTTAAGGGGCTCTGCCAGATTTCTAACTATATCCGCAAATCTTCCTTCAAGTGCATTACCGCTCTTCTGAGCAATAATTCTGCAGATTATTTCATCAAACTCAGCTCCGCCGATTTTCGCGCCGTCGTTAATAAGTATCTCGTAGTATTTTTTCTTTCCGTTTGACGACTTTGCACCGTTGGGATAGATTTTTACAACAGATGCATCAAATGTTCCTCCGCCCAGATCATAGGCAAGAACTACCTTCTCTTTATTTTCCGAGTTCTCAGCAAGATAATCCAACGCAGCGGCGGCGGGCTCTGCAATTGTTCCGCAAACCTCAACGTGAGTTCCGTCCTCAAGCGTCGCGCGTTTAGCAAGTGAAACAAGGTGTTCTCTCTGAGAAGAATTGTACGAAGCAGGGTATGAAAGAGCTATCTTGTTGGTTGTAGTCTGAAGCAACTGCGAAAGCCTTTTGTTTGCCTGCCTTACGCAATATGAAAAAACCTGCACTATAATGTCATCGTAATCAAAGGTTTTTCCGTCAATTGTAACCTGCTCTCCGAGGTGTCTTTTAAGATACCTTACACAGTTTGTAGCGGGGGATGATGTTTCAGCCTGATGCCCGAACTGAGGCTCGGCATTATACTTTTTTGAAGAATAGAAAAAAGCGGAGGGAATACCGCATAAACAAACCGACGTAGGATCCACCAGATCATAAACAGTTCCGCCTCTGAGCGTTTTTTCGTCCATACCGACGATTACACAGGGCTGAGAATAATAGTTGCCAAAATCAAAACCGATTACCATAAGAGCATCTCCTTTAAAATATTTTTGCCGCCACATAAGTTTGCTGCCGCAAACGTCTGTTTTAGCTTTGATAAAATCTTATCACCACTCATATACTGACCAAAAAAGGGGATTACCTCAAAAAACTAACACCCCTCTTTATATGTACATATAAAGAGGGGCTGATTGCATATTGAAACTGTCGTGTGTTTTTGTTATAATTTCAAAAAAGCAACTAAAAAATTTTTTGCAGGAAATGGGTTATATTTATGGTTATATTGAAAATCATCACCGCTTTTCTTTCGGCAATTCTTATGCTGATATCCGCTTCGGGCATCACGGATATCGCCCCTCACCTTGCGGTTATTCCCGATATGGTAAAGGTGGGGGTTGACTATATCTCGCTCAATCCTTACAACGGCGGTGCAGGCAAAAAGGAACTCAGAGCCCTGATTGAAAGCACTGAGTCTGAGCATCCCTTTGTGCTCGCTTCAAAAGAGGATTTTGACCTTGCACGCGCGGAGTATAATTCGGGCAGTTTTTCTCCTTACACCGAAGCACTCAGCTCCAACGTGCTTGCTAATGCGGACGCTCTGCTCAACACAGATATCTATCCGCTTATGCCGTATGAGCTCGATGAAGAGGACAGTATCCTCCCCATTTCGCGCGAGGTGATAAACCGAATTGTAATCCTCGGATATGCGTGGCAGATTACGGGGAATGAAAAATATGCCGCCAAAGCTTGGGCTGAGCTTGAAAACGTGTGCAATTATGACGATTGGTGCACGGGTCATTTCCTTGCAACGGCAGAAATGGCGCTTGCCGTTTCCGTAGGATATGACTGGCTTTTCGGTTACCTTACCTATGAGCAGAAGGACCTGCTTGCTGAAAAAGCACTGGAATATGCAGTAAAGCCTGCTCTTTCAAAGAATTATCTGAAAAACTGGTTCACCTGGTCAAAAAACAATTGGAACAGCATCTGTTACAGCGGAGTAGGCATAGCCTGTATGACCTTCGGCCGATATTTCCCTGATGAAGCGGCTGAATTTCTCGCTATGTGTTACAAAAATATGCCCATTGCTTTTGAAAACTTCACCCCCGACGGTGTCTATGCTGAAGGTCCCGTTTACAGTCTTTCGGGTATGAACTCAATAGTTTTCTTTGTTGCAAGCTCAAAAAATCTTTTCGGCACGGATTTCGGGATGTCGGAAATTGACGGCTTCAGGCAGCTCGGATTTTTCCCTGCTTATATCAATGCTCCCACGGGAGTTTTCAACTTCGGCGACAATGCGGACAGGCAGGCTTACTCCCCTGCTCTTCATTGGTATGCCTCTGAGTATTCTTCGCCTTTACTTGCGATTTATCAGATGCAGAATATGCCCGATGAATTCACCGTAAACACTTCGGATTACGTTGAACGAAACGGCTCAGGTAAGGAGCACGCACTCTCGCTTCTCTGGTACAACAGAAGCTACACCCCCGAAACTGCGAGCTTTGAAAACGAGCCTCTGTTTGCTCATCTCAGGTCTGATGCAGGGCAGGAGCTTGTGCTTATGAGAAGCGCATATCTTGATGAAAACGCAACCTTTGCCGCCATAAAAAGCGGTTATAACTACACAAACCACGGCGACCTTGATATAGGCACCTTTGTATTTGACAGTATGGGTGAGCGCTGGGCTGAGGAGCTCGGTCCCGGCAGCTACGATGCGCCCGATTATTTTGTAAATCTCCCTGCAGGCGGCAGGTGGAAGAATTACTGCAAGCGTGCCGAGGGTCAGAACACCCTTGTTATAAACCCCGATTACGCGCTCGATGACCAGTACGCTCTCGCCCAAGGGGAATTCACCTATTCCGAAGAAACCGCGCAGGGCGGCAGATGCTCGCTTGATATGACGGACGCATACCGTATGAACGGCGCAGTAAAGGTGACAAGGGATTTTGAGCTTTACGGCAACCGCTCATCTTTAAAAATCACCGATAACGTAAGATGCGTGCTGCCAAGCGAAATCTACTGGTTTATGCACACAAGGGCCGATATTGAAATATCTGATAACGGTAAAACGGCAATTCTCACCATCAACGGCAAGCAGATGAAAGCAACCCTGCACGCTGACGGCGAATTCCTCACAATGCCTGCCGAAGCACTGGGAGGTGCTTACGAATACGACGCAGAGTATAAGGATTTGCAAAAGCTCACCGTTCATCTTGAAAACGTAAGAAGCGCTGAAATCTGCGTAACTCTTGAGCCTGTAACGTAACAATCCCAAAGGGCTGACTCAATAAGATGAAAAAGCCGTTCTTAAGATGACAGACGTATATAAATACGTCGAATCGGAAAAACGGCTAAAATTTTAAAAACAAAATCGGCTTGTGCGGGAACAAAATCCTGCTCAAGCCGATTATTATTTATGTCAGTTTCTTTTGGTCTCCGCTTAGGGAGAAAGCCCATTATTTTGCAAGGAAGTCAAAGGATTCTCTTCCGCTTACACTGTGTTTGCCGTTGAAAACGTCAATATGAAGCTTATCCTTCGCGCCTGCAAGCTCATATATTTTCCTGATATGCGCGTGCGCTTTTTCGCTCGCCTCAATGGGGAAAAGCTTATCCCTCGTGCCCGATTCTATAAGCAGCTCACGCGGTGCAAGGCTTGCGGCAAAATCGCAGATTTCGCCAACGGTAAGTATATCGGGTATGTAATTATCGGGGCAATGCCAACGCGAAAGAATACTGTCGTAAAAAGTATTCACGTAGCCGCTTATTACCGTCTTTTTAAAGCTCTCGTCAATAACGGATGCGTAAAGCGCGGTAAGTCCGCCGCCCGATATTCCCATACATCCGAGCCTGTTTGCATCAACGTTTTCATTCTCAAACAGACTTTTAGCGCAAGCCCTCGCCTGAAAAACTCTCAGCGATGCAACAGTCAGCCCGTATGGCAGCAGATGATGCGAAAGCTCATCGCACGAGCTTATATAAAACGGCTTTTTCAGATCCTTTTTAAGCCTCGCCTCACCAAAGCCGAAAAGCTCAGGCGCGGCAACCACGCAGCCTCTTTTTGCAAGCTCTGCCGCAAAATTCTTCTGATAATTATCAATATATCTTACGCGCTTTTTTCTTCCGCTTTTTGAGATGCCGAGAATCTGCCTCACCCCGTAGCCGTGGCCGCACAGCGCAACCACGCCCGCGCAAGGGGCAGTAATATTTTTCGGAGAGAGAATAAACACGGCGGTTTTAAGCCCTTCGCATATTTCAACGCTGTATTTCTGCAGGGTATATCCGGGATATTCGAGCGCCTTGCCGACCTTTTCGGGGTGCAGCTCCCCCACCGTCAGCTTATCCGCATCAAAAAGAATTCCCGCCTTTTCCCTTACAGCTCTGCCTGCCTCAAGCGCTTCGGCGGCATTTTTTACACCGCGGTAAGGCTCCGCACGCATTTTTTCATAAAGCCCCTGCATAAAAGCATCGGGGGAATACGGACTGTTTTTCATCAAACCGCTCCTTAAAATGCAATCTCGCCTGCGGCGATGATATTTCTGCTGTCTGCGCCGACGTATACGGTGTAAGCAGAATCAAGCTCCCACTCGCCGCTTTCGGGGTTGTAGAATTTTATATCCTCAACGTCCACCTGAATCTCAGCGGCAGCACTCTGCGAAGCCGCAACGTTTACGCGTTTGAAGCCCTTGAGAAGCTTTACGGGTCTGTCCTTATCCGTGCAATTGCTTGAAACGTAGACCTGAAGCACCTCTTCGCCGTCAACTGCGCCGACGTTTGCAAGCTCGGCTTTTACCGTAATTTTATCGCCCTCACGCACTGAGGAAGCATTTTTAATCTCAAAGCTTGTGTATGAAAGACCGAAGCCGAAGGGGAATTCGGGCTCGGTATTCTTTTTGTCAAACAGAGTATATCCGTGGTAGTAGCCGTACTCAATCTCTTTATTCTTTGCGCCGATGTGCAGGAAAGAGGGATAATCATCAGCCCTTTTTGCAACCGTAAACGGGAGCTTGCCGCCCGGATTCTTATCGCCGCTGATGATATCGGCAAGCGCATTTCCGCCCTCAATGCCGCTGTAAAAGGACATAAGCACGGCATCTGCAATATCAAGCCATTCGTTTATAACGTAGGCACTGCCGCCCATTATGTTGACTATCAGCTTTTTGCCGCAGCCCGAAAGTGCCCTTATGAGCTTCACGTCCTCGGCAGGGAGCCTTAAATCCACTCTGTCGCCGCCGGAGCCCTTGGGCTTTTTCTTTACGTTGCCGAGGTTTACAAGGAATTCACCCTCCTGCAGCCAGTCACTGCCAACGCAAACTACAATATAATCGCTTGATTTTGCGGCTTCAACCGCTTTCTTGGTGTTGCATCCGTTATAAAGAGCAACGTTCTGTGTGCCGAAGCGTGCCTTGATTCCCTGATACGCCGTTACGGTATAGGGGCTGAAAACGTTACTGCTGCCGTGGTCGCCCGTGTTGATTTTATCTGCATATCTGCCCACAACTGCAATCTTCGCGCCGCTCTTTACGGGAAGCACGCAATCTTTATTTTTAAGAAGCACAGTACCCTTTGCCGCAACCTCACGCGCAAGGGAGGTATGCTCCTTTGAAAGGATAACAGATTTGGGATACTGCTTGTAATCGCAAAGAGTTTTAATCATCGCGCGCAGGATTCTTTCAACGCTTGTGTCAACGTCCTTTTCGGTAATGTCACCTTTTTTAAGTCTGTGCGAAAGGGTTGCGTATTTGAAGGTGTAGGGCATTTCAATATCAAGCCCTGCCTTGAGACTCCTTGCACCGTCATAAATACCGAAGAAGAAATCGGAAATGGTGAAGCCCTCAAAGCCCCATTTATCCCTTAAGATATCGGTAAGCAGAGGTTTACTCTCGCAACAATAGGTGCCGTTCACTCTGTTGTAAGCGCCCATTATGGACATCGCGCCTGCATCTATGCACTTTTTGAAATGAGGCAGATACACCTCGTGGAGAGTTCTTTCATCCGCCCTTGCATCAACGCTGAAACGCAAATCCTCAATACTGTTGAGTGCATAATGCTTCGGGCAGGCTATGATTCCGTTATCCTGCATTGCCCTTGTAAGCGCAACACCCATTTTACCCAGCAGAAACGGATCCTCACCGTAGTTTTCCTGCGCTCTGCCCCACATGGGATTCCTGAGCAGGTTTATGCAGATGCCCGCAAAAAGATTTGCTCCGCCTGCGCTCGCTTCCCTTGCAAAAACCTCGCCCACTCTGTACTCAAGCTCATCGTCAAAGGTGGCACCTCTGAGCATTGAAACGGGGAAACAGGTGCTTTTGCGCAGAACGATACCTCTGGGCCCGTCGGTAAAAAGCACCTCCGGAATTTTAAGACGCTCGCAGCCGCCTGCAGGGTACGGCTCAGCATTGTAAAATCTGCCGTTTTTAAGGAAATTCTTTGCGGTTATTTTCATCGCGTGCCCTTTGAGCATACGCAATTTTTCCTTAATAGTCATCTCCTTCATCAGCGCGCTTACAGCCTCGCTGAGAGTTTCTTCGGCAGGATTGCTTTTATATAACTGCATTGCTTTTACAAAATCCATAATTACCGCCCTTTCTACGCCATGGTTTCCAGCATCTGCGCCGTTACCTCGTACTGCGTTTCTTCGCCGTTGAGATATTTTTCAAACTGATCTGCCATATAATCTGCCATTCGCCACACCTCGTTGCCCGTACTGCCGGCGATATGGGGAGTAATCACCGCATTGGGGCACCAGAAAAGCGGACTTATATACGGCACGGTCTCGTGCTTGAGCACGTCCAGCACCGCCGTTCTTGACGGATGCAGAATAAGATTCTTTGCCAGCGCCCACTCATCCACCTGAGCGCCTCTGCCCGTGTTGATGAACACGGAATGCTTTTTCATAAGGCTGAAGTATTTGCCCGAGAGCAGATTTTTCAGCTCCTTTTTATTTGCAAGATGATTGCTTACCACCTCACACTCCCTGAACACGGTTTCAAGGTCGGAAAGCTTCACTCCGAGCGCCACCGCTTTTTCTTCGCTTACAAACGGATCGTAGGCAAGCACCTCGGCATCAATTGTTTTAAGCCTTTCGGCAACCAGAGAGCCGATTGCGCCAAGCCCTATAAGTCCGACTTTTATCCTGTAATTTCCCGTGCATTTTTTAGCGTGGGAAAGAGCGGAAACGGGCGAGATTTTATACCGCTTTGAGCCCTGAAAAAATCCCGTTGCACCGAGAACTATCTGCGAAAAAGTATACTCCGCCACAGGCACGGCATTTGCCGCATAGGCGCTGAAAACTCTTACACCGCAGTTAAGAAACGGCCTTGCAAAAGCCTGAACACTGCCTGCACTGTAAAAGAGCACCTTGAGATTCGGCATATACTTTTTGATTTCTTCCTCACTGAAAGAGGGCATTCCCCACGTTGAAAACGCAACGGTGCATTCCCTGAGAAAGGCTGCGTTTCCTTCAAGATTATCCTTGCCTATGCGCTGCGACACTTCACCGCGGCAAGCAATTCTTGCAAGCGTTTCTTCACTGTATACCTCTTTGATTTTTCGGGCATTCGAGCCCAGTAAAGCAATTTTCACCGCTGTCACCCTCAGTACTTTCTAAGTTTTTCAACGTCCTTTATAAATGCTCTTTCACTCGCGCGGCTTGTGAATTCAATCATCACTATGCCGCCGTAATTCTTTTCCCTGTATTTTTTAAGAATTGCATCAAGATAGCTCTTATCCTTTTTGCGAAAACGCTGCTCTCTGGTCACCTCGGAGTAGGAAACGTGCACGTTTTCCGTTATTGAATAAGTTCTGTCAATTCTGTCCATATCGTATTCAAACCTGAAATATCTTGACTGAAAATAGGTTTTGAAGTTTTCCGCCCCGAGCTCTTTCACAAAAGATAGAATGGCATCGGTGTTGTTATTGAAGGTGTTATCGTGGCATTCCGCGCAGACAAGCAGGGAATACTCCGCCGCAACACGGCACATTCTTTTTGTATCCTCAAGCAAAGCCTTACGCAGAGCTTCGTCGGTATCCTCGCTGTTTTTTGTGCCCAGCCAGATTCTCACCGACTCCGCTCCCATAGCGGCGGCAATTTTGCAGATTTGCTTCCATTTTTCTGCGTCGCCGCAGCCTGCGCGGTAATAGCTGCCGTACGAACAGATTTCAATTCCTGCCTCATCGCACAGAGCCTTTGCCGCTTTTGCGTCATCAATTGAGTTCACGTGGTAATTTTCGCCCCACTCAACGTAGCGCACACCTGCTTTTTTTGCAATTTCCACCACTTCGGCAACAGTTTTTTTCTTGAAGGTGGTGCTTGTAAAGCCTATTCTGAAGCTGTTCATACCGTCACTTCCGTCAATTCAGATTCATCAATTTTTGAAAGATAGCTTTCAAACGGCGCACTTACCTGCGGCACGGGGGCAGCCTTTATGAAGCTGACCTCACCCGATTGAGTCAGGGTAAGATACTTCCTGTAATGCGTATTTTCGGGCAGGATTTCACCGTCTTTTATAAACACACTTCCGCCTCTGCTGCCAGTAAGAGGCATTTCACCCGTTATGCTTTCAAGCAAAGCCTTTGCGCTTATGAGCATATCAAGGTCATAAAAATATCCGCTCACGCTTCTGTGCTTCTTCGGATAAGATTCAAGAATCCCGTTGATTTTACCGAGAAGCTCAAGGCATTTTTCATTCTCTCTCATAAATGCGGCGCATTCGCTCATAGCCGATTTTATAAAAGAATAATCAACGCTTCCATCAATACATATGCGGTTTATAAGAGTGCTCAATTCTTTCTCAACAGTATCAAGGATTTCAGCATCACCGCCGCATTTTTCCTTGCCTGCGATATGCTTTGCGCACACAAGACCTCCCACCTGAGTATCGTTGAGCGCAGAGCCGCCCGGTCTTGTAAGCCCGAAAGAGCCTGCCGCCTCGCCTATAACGTAAAGACCCTGCACGTCGGTCTGATAATTTTTATCCGTATAAACTCCGCCGTTGTTGTGCTGAGCGCATACGGCAATTTTCAGCTTATCTTTGCCGATATCAATGCCCTGCCTTAAATATACGTCAATGGCTTTTGAGTTGAGAGCCCTGAGCCTTTCAATCGGAGTTGCCTGAGTTGCGCCCGTGCTTTCAAGGTAATCCCTTGCCTCAACACTGAGCAAATCAAACGAGAAACCCTCGGGATTGCGTGTGTAATCAAGATAAACCTGCCGCCCGAGCTTCATCTGCTCGTGCACGGCAACGTCAATTCCCGATGATTGCTCCATTCTGTCAAAGCTGAACGGCCACTGATAGCCTTTGAGGAAAACGTAATTATCCGCCTTTTCCGCACTGCCGAAATAATCCTTTAAGAACTCCGTTTCTTCCCCGTTTTCATCAACGCTTACAAACCTCGGCACAACCTGCATAAAGCTGCCCGAAACGTTCCAGCGAAAATCAACGGAGGATAAGCCGTACTGCCACTGCGAAAAATTGCAGAGCCTTACCCCTGCATCAATAAGCACACCCGTCATACCGTGCTGAGAATGCGGATAAACCGAGCTTTCATAAACGCAGGCAGGCGCTCCCGTGGCAACAATTACGTTCCTTGCCGCTATCACCTCAACCGCTGAGGTTTCACCGTTGAGCACCGCAACGCCCGACACGCGGCGGTTTTCCGTTATGATTTTAATTACCTGCCTGTTATCAAGCAGAGCTGTTTTGTTTTTGTTTATTACGGTATCCTCAAGCCTCTGAGTCATAACCTTTGAGGTAAGAGGACCCACGGAAGTAGCTCTTGTGGTACTGTCGTGGTCGGTCTTATAGCCGGGGTAACCGCCGAATTCATCCGAGGGAAAGCCCACGCCGTATTCGCACAGCCTCAAAAAGCATTTTGCACTGTTCACCGCCTGCAGATATGCCTTTTCACCGTCGCACGAGCCGAGCGAGCAAATATCGCACGCCATTTTATACGGGCTGTCCTGCGAAAAGCCGTCCATAGAGATTTTATAATAGGTCTGCTTGTCACTGCCCGTGTTGCGCGATGTGCCCCACAGTCTGTTTTCGGTTATAACCGCAATATCCGTTATGTTCTCTTTATAAAACCAATCAGCGGCACTGTAGCCTGCCGCACCGCTGCCGATAATTACGGCATCATATATTTTTCTCATAATACTCTCACATTAAAGCCGCCGTCACAGTCTATGACCGTACCCGTGCAGAAATCAAAATTTCCCTGCGCCACCGATAAAACGCACTTCGCAATATCCTCAGGCTGACCCATTCTTTTAATGGGAGTAATACCCCCGTCAATCAGCTTTTCGTATTTTTCCTTTACCTTTGCGGTCATATCGGTTTCTATAATTCCGGGTCGGATTTCAATAACGCTCACCGAATACTCCGCAAGCCTTGCGGCAAAGAGCTTTGTTATCATTGAAATGCCCGCCTTTGATATGCAGTATTCGCCCCTGTTTACAGATGCGGTGTATGCCGACATAGAGGAAATATTGACAATCCTTGCGCCGCCGTTTGCCCTGAGAAGCGGCACAAACTTCTGTGTTACAAAAAACGTTCCCTTAAGGTTGATATCGGTAACAAAATCAAAATCCTCGCCCGTAATTTCAAGTATATCCTTGCGCTCACGCGGCGCAACACCCGCATTGTTTACGAGAAGATCTATTTTTCCGTATTTTTCCGTTACGAAACGGACTGCGTTTTCAATATCCTCAATACGCGAAATATCCGTTTTAACAAAGTGAATCTTATCGGGATATTTCTCCGAAAGTGCCTTTAACTGCTCACTCTCCTGCCTTGCGCAAGCCACAATATCAAAGCCGTTTTCTGCGAGTAAAGCGGCAACACCTGCGCCTATACCTCTGCTGCCTCCCGTAATAACTGCAACCATAGTTTTCTCCTTTATTTTTTTAAAACGTCTCTGCGGTAATAAGGCATATATACCTCACTGTCCCTTACAGGGCAGCCTACAACGCTCGCATTGCGCATAAGCTCAGAGCATTTGCTGCACTTGAGGCACACCTTTGATTTGTCAAGTACACCGTTTTCAAGATAATCCCTGTAAAAATCGGGGTAAGCGAAGGTCAGCCTGCCGAAGCCTGCAAAATCCGCCACTGCGTCGTTAATGATTTTTGCCGCGTAATCCACTGCATTTTCACCCTCAAAGCTGAGCCCCGATGCAACGAATTTAATATCGGAGAAAGAGCTTTTAAGCTCCTTTGTGACGTCGTAAATGCGCTTTATGCCGATTTTTCCGTCCTCAGGCGAGTTGATGCAGGGGCGGTTGATATGCGGAATAAGATAAGGGTTGCCGAGGGTGAGATTTATAAGCTTTATACCCTTTTCGGAAAGTGCCGATATAATAGCCTTTGTTTCGGTGAGGTCGATTTCGTTTTTCTCATTTACACCGTAGCCGAAGGGATAAGGAAAACAGTCACACGCGTTGAGTCTGGTCGTTACAAAAACCTTTTCGCTAACCGCCGCACTGACAGCGTCAATGCATTCAAAATAAAGCCTTGTTCTGTTTTCAAGCTTTCCGCCGTAGATGCCCTCACGCTCTGTGGCGCTCAGAAATTCGTTAAAAAGATAACCGTGGCAGCATTTAACGTCAATACCGTCAAAGCCGACCTCTTCTGCAAGCCTTGCCGCCTCGGCATAGTAAACGGGAATCTTCTTACAGTATTCATCGCTCGCAATAACGTAGGGCTGATTTTCTTTACCCTTTTCCCACTCGCTGTTGCGGTATGCAACAATCGGCGCAGGAGTGCCCTCAGGCTTGCTGAATCTTCCGCTGTGGGTAAGCTGAACGATTATGACGGGCGAAAATCCGCATTCTTCCTTTGCGGTGCGGCGAATTTCTTCAAGCAGAGATTTAAAGCTTTCCTTTGTTTTTTCATTAAGATAAAGCTGGCGCGGGTTTGCCCTGCCCTCAGCGCATACTGCAGTTGCCTCAAACCATATGCAGCCCGCTCCCGATTTCGCAAAGCGCAGATATCTGCGGCGGGTAAGCTCGTCAACCGCTCCGTCAGCGGTGCCGTCGCAGCCTTCCATAGGGTGAAAAAGAATTCTGTTTTCAAATCTTCTGCCGTATACCTCAACGGGTGAATTAAGAATGTTTTCCAAAGCAACCAACCCTTTAAAATATTTATATTTTTATATTATCACATTAAAATTAACAGGTCAACAAAAAGAAAACTCCGCCTGCAGCAGACGGAGTAAAGTTTTCAGTTATCTTTTATTTTCGCAAGCTGTTTTTCAAAAAATTCTTTGTAGGTGTCAAATCTTTCAATTTTCTCCTCGCCCCTCATCGCATCAATAAGCGCAAGGGCTCTTTGAGTCTGCTCCCCTGCCTCGGCTGTTTTGCCCTCGTCAATATAACATTCGGCAATTTTCCACATCATCTGTAAAAGAGTTTCAAAGGATATCCATTTCTGCTTTTCCGCCGCAAGATACTTCGCCTCGCCCTCAAGGATAAACGCCATCTCCGAAAGCTTAGTGAAATAAATTTCAGGTATCTGCTCAAGCGCCGCCACCGCGCTCTCTTTATCCCCCTTTGCGTTGTATGCGTAAGCAAGGAAGCGCAGGGCATCAAATTTAACGTCCGCCTCGGTTGTTTTGTCAATCAGCTTCGAGGCAATTCTTATGGTTTCATCGGGATTCTTACTGTAATTAAGAGTATAGAGCAGATTGTTGAGCAGAATATCGTTTTCGGGGTATTTCTCCAGCCCTTTTTCGAGGATTTCGCGGGCTTTTGCAGGGTCATCCTCACGGTATTTATAGGATTCCCACGTAACCGACTCTATCTCCGCCTGAATTTCTGCCTTGTTGAAGCTGAAAAGCTCATCAGTTGAAACGGAAAAAATCCTTGCAAGCACCGGCACAAGAGTTATATCGGGCAGGGCAAGATTATTCTCCCACTTACTCACCGCCTGAAAGGATATGCCAACCATATCCGCCAGCTGCTCCTGAGTCATTCTGCGCTCCTTGCGCAATTCTTTTATTCTTTCACCTATCTGCATTTGCATAAAATCACCTGCCGTATTTATTAAGAGCTCTTTCGGTTATCAGTATAGCCCACACTCGATTATATTGCAATAACCGCTCAGGCGACGTTTTTCAACCGCGGGTTGAAACAAAAAACCGCCGTGCAATCAGGCACGACGGTCTGTATGTTTTTATTCAACTGTCTGCAGGCTCTTTTCTGTGCGCGCAAGCAGATACACAAGCTCCGTGTAAAAATCCCTTGTTCTTTCTTTGTTGGCAAACAAACCTATCGCCGTGCCGTGGTCGCCGCTGCTTACGGGCATAACGTTCCACGCACCCTTTACGGGAGCATTGTTGTAATTGCAGAACGGCTGACCCTTCGGATATGAAGCCGATTCAACGTCCACAAGGCCGTCGTTATAGACCTTCTCCACACTGCCGCCCTTTGTTCTGAGGGTATCGAGCATCATCAATGAAGTGAGCGACAGAAACGGGAAGCCGCCGTCCGCAGGCAGATAGAATTTACCGTCCTTGAACGCACGGATACTGTTGAACGGATAGGAAAAATAATAAATCTCCTGCGCCGTTCCTATTCTTTCGTTGAGTTTGGCCGAGCCGTCTACGGACATATCGTATTCAATGCAGTCCTGCGTATTGTAAAGCTGCTTTACGGATTTTATAAACGTATCAGTATCCTTATATCCCGGAGTGTTGGAAAACCTGAACTGCTCAAGATGAAAATCCACAAATCCGCCGTTTGCCCTGCTCCTGCCGAGCGCCGCCGCGTAGGAATACGCAACGCACTTGAGCGGAGTAACAAGCTTGAATCTTAAAGCCGTTTCGTGGGCGGAGGTACCGTTGAGCGGTGAGCATATGGCCGTTACGGAGCACACAAGCGCCTGATTGCCTCCCCTGAACAGAGGCGACACGTCTTCACCGCTTGCCTCAATCTCCTCAGGCGCACCGTTTGCAAGCAGATGAGCAAGCATTCTCACCGTGTTGCCGCCGAATGAATGGCCTATAAGATGCACTTTTTTCTCTTCGCTCCAGCCTTTTACAAGCGGATATTTATATTCCCTGCCGAACTGTCTGTGGCCGAATTTTTCAGAATGTGCCTTGCCGTAATCCACTCTTGTTCCCATAAGCTGAGCGTAGAGCTCGCACGCCTGGTCCCACGCAGAGGACATAGGACCTACGGAAGCCTCGCAGCACTCAATCCCCTTTTCACTGAGGAACTTTGCTATGCTGCCCGAAGTTGCGCCCCAGTACGGCACGTATTTATTTATACCCTCGTTTGCTCCCCAGCCGAACATTCCGTGAACGAAAACCAAAGGATATTCAGGATTTCTTCTTGCCTGCATAAGCCATTCTCCATTCATTAAAACAACAGTTGTCTTTGCAATAAAATTATACTATAATGTTTATGTGTGATTCAATCAACAATCCGTCAACAATTGTCGGTTTAATGAAAGGATATTTATGAATAAGAAAAATAACCGCCGCCGTAAGGAGAGTATAAGAAAAATCGAAGCAGCTTTTACGGAGCTTTTGCAGCATTCAGAGCTTGAAAAAATCTCCGTTTCCGATATCTGCAAGCTTGCAGGCATCAACCGCAGCACCTTTTATTCTAATTTTCTTGATATCTACGACCTTGCCGAAAAGATGAAAGAGCATATGATTGAAGAAACGATGAATCTTTACAGAGAAGAGCATCTCAGCGGTATACGCATCCACGATTTTTCAAAGCTCTTTGAGCATATTTACGCCAACAGAATTTTTTACAAAACGTATTTCAAACTCGGAAATCTCCGTTGGGATTCAATAGGCTTTGACCGTGAAGCCGCCCAAAAATATTACAATATGGAGCACATTGACTATCACATAGAATTCTTTCAGGCAGGCTTCAATGCAATCCTTAAGAAATGGCTTGACGGCGACTGCGCCGAAAGCCCTGAGGAAATGTGCCGTATACTCAAAAATGAATATTCACAAAAAATGTAAGGGGTTTTATAATGAAAAAATTTTTTGCCATACTTTTAACACTCGGCTTTTTAATCCTTGCCGTTTCCTGCGGCAAATCTCAGGAAAGCCCGGAGGCGGTTTATATGAATATCAACGCTCAGCAGGCAAAGGAAATTATGGATACCGAAACAGGCTACGTGATTCTCGACGTGCGTACTCAGGAGGAGTTTGACTCCGGCCACGTGCCGGGCGCAATACTCATCCCCGACTATGAAATAAAAGAAAAAGCCCCGCAGGTGCTTACCGATAAGAATCAGAAAATTCTCGTCTACTGCCGCAGCGGCAGACGCAGTAAGCTTGCCTGCGAGGAACTGGTTAATCTTGGCTACACCAATCTTTATGAATTCGGCGGTATAAACGACTGGCCTTACGAAACGGAATTCTGATTTTCCCTCTGCCGTTTCTCCATTTTGCGCCAGTTTATAAAGCCGTAAACATCGTTTGCAAAAAATGCCGCAAAGCACACCGTTACGCTGATATAAGCCGTGTTTTCAAACGATGCCATAATCCACAGCACCATAAGCACAATATCGTTTGCCGCGTAGGCGAGGGCAAAATACGGACTTCGCCTGAAGGTGAGATATACCGCCGCAAAGCTTGTTGTGACGGAAACCGTGCTGGGTATGATATTGGCGGTGTTGAATGCTGAAAGAATAAAATAAAACACGGCCGTCACAGCGGCGGTCAATGCCCACATAAAGACCTGCTCTTTTCTGCTTATACGGTTTACTGCCACTTCGCTTTTTCTGCCCTTATATGGATTGCGAAGCCACGAAACAAGCGCAAAGGCGGACATCGGCATAGTCATCCCGAGGTAAGTTATCATTTCGCCGTAATATCTGAAGCCCCACGATATCACCCCGTAAATCAGGCTGAAAATTATCATAAGAATCTGACTTACGGGATTTCCCTTTGCGGCAAATATGAGCGAAGTTACTCCGATTAACGATGCGGCAAGGGTGAGGTAATCGCCCGAGCCGAAAATGCAGAAGGATGCAACGATAAGCAGCACCGATGCACTCCACAATGTCAGCTCAACGGCGGTGAAATATTCTGTTATTCTTTTAAAAATCCGCATATTTCCTCCACAAAAAAAGCACTCGAATACACATCTTCAAAGACCTAACGATGTGTAAACGAATGCGTTTTTATTACATTCACTACCCGGTGGCAGTCGGTATTTTTTTGTAATTGTAGCACACGGGGAATCAGTTGTCAATAATTCTTCCGTCTGTGGAGATTGTTACAATCTGCCACGGAATAAATTTTCCGCTCTTTATGAGTGCCTGCTTTACCGCATTTTCAATTCCGCCGCAGCAGGGCACCTCCATACGCACAACGGTTACACTCTTTATATCGTTTGATGAAATTATGGCAGTGAGCTTATCGGTATAATCCACCATATCAAGCTTCGGGCAGCCGATGATGCAGATTTTGTTCTTTATGAAATCGTTATGGAAATTGCCGTATGCGTAGGCGGTGCAGTCAGCGGCAACAAGCAGATGAGCGCCGTTGAAATATGCCGCATCGGGCGATACAAGCTTTATCTGCACGGGCCACTGCCTGAGCCTTCCCTCGGCAGGTGCGACTGAAGCGGCAGAGGCAGACTCCTCTTTTCTTTCAATCGTTTTCTGCATTGTGCCGGGGCATCCGCAGGCAAGCGGCTGTGCGTTTTTAGCAGCCTTTACCGCCTCTTCATCGTAAGCGGCGGCTTCACGCTCTTCAAAGGAAATTGCTCCCGTGGGGCAAGCAGGCAGGCAATCGCCCAGCCCGTCGCAGTAATCGTCCCTGAGCAGTTTTGCTTTGCCGTTTACCATTCCTATTGCCCCCTCGTGGCACGCTTCGGCACAAATTCCGCAGCCGTTGCATTTTTCTTCATCTATCCTGATTATTCTTCTTACCATATTAAATACCTCCGTTCATTCCATAAGCTTATTATAATATGATAAATCAAACAATTCAGTTGCAATTGCAACGTTTATTTATTCTTTACATTGCCGTAATAATAATTTATAATTGGAATTAAGCAAAACTATCCGAAGGGAGTTTATTATGGATAAAAAAATCAGATTCGGTATTGTGGGCACGGGCGAAATTGCTCACCGCTTTGCAAACGCAATCAAAAACGTTGCCAACGCTCAGCTTGTTGCCGTTGCATCAAGAACAAAGGAGAATGCCGAAAAATTCGGTGATGAATTTGATATCCCCGTAAGATTTGACAGCTACGAAAAAATGGCTCAGTCGGACGCAATCGACGCCGCGTATATCGCAGTCCCTCACTCGGGTCACATAGACTGCTCCTGCCTTATGATGTATAACGGCAAGCACGTGCTTTGTGAAAAGCCTATGGCGGTAAACTCCCGTGAAGCTCAGGAGATGTTCAGCTGCGCAGAAAAAAACAACGTTCTTCTTATGGAAGCGATGTGGGCAAGGCTCGTACCCGGTACTCTCAGAATGCTCGAAATCGTTGAAAGCGGCCTGCTTGGTGACATTCTCGGAGTTGAGGGCAAATTCTGCTACACTATGGATGAGGATGAAATGGGTCACCACGTTTTCAAAAACGAAAACGGCGGCGGCTCGCTGCTTGACGTGGGAGTTTACGGACTTAACTTTGCAAGCTGGTATCTCGGCAAGGATGTGGAAGAAATCAATGCTCAGTCATCATTCTATAACTGCGTTGACAGCCACACCTGCGCAATCCTCAGATACAAAAGCGGCGCAATAGCCGATATTTCAAGCGCAATCCTTTTAAGGAAGCCCAACGAAGGCTTCGTTTACGGCAGCAAGGGCTACGCTTACCTGCGCCGTTTCTATGCTCCTCAGGAGATTGAAATCCGCCTCAACAACGGCGAAACACAGACCATTTCCACCCCCTACGCAGGCAACGGCTTTGAGGAGCAGATTACCCATTTCAGCGAGTGCGTTGCGCTCGGGCTTAAGGAAAGCCCTGTAGTCACCCGTGAGCAGACTCTTTACATAACCCGCCAGATGGATGAAATCCGTAGAATTACAGGTATAGTCTATCCGCAGGATAAATAAAAAATAAAAAAATCAGAAAAACTGTTTTAAAATTACTCGCGCTCTGCTATAATAAATAAAATTACTCGTTTTGAGGAGGAAAAGCTATGGAAACCAAGCTCAGCAAAAGAATATGGCTGAACATTGTTATTTTCAGCCTTATGGGCGGTATTGCGTGGAATCTTGAAAATATGTATTTCAACACCTTCCTTTACGGCTCAATTTACGAAGGTGTTTCTGCCGAAGCTCTTTCAGGTGTTATGGCGCCCACCACCGCAATCAGCCGAATGGTTGCCCTTTCCGCAATAACCGCTGTTGTTACCACTTTTATTATGGGTACGCTCAGCGAAAAGATGAAAAAGCGTAAAGTTTTCATTTCCGTCGGTTACATCATCTGGGGTATCATCACCGCTGCATTCGGATTTATCTCAAAGGAAAACATTGCGGCTGTTTTCGGTCTTACAGATGAAGTCAAAATTCTCGCCTTCTCCGTGTGGGCAGTTATAATTATGGATATGATTATGACCTTTATGGGCTCCACCAGTAACGACTCCGCCTTCAACGCCTGGCTTACAGACGTAACCAATCCCACCGTAAGACCCACGGTTGAAACTGCACTCATTTTTGTAGGCCTTTTCGGAATGCTCGCAGTTATGGGTGTAGGCAGCCTTGCACAGGGCGGCGTAGTATCTTACCGTGATTTCTTCCTCGGCCTCGGCCTTGTTGTTGCTCTTTGCGGTGTGGCAGGTCTTTTCACCCTCGAAGAGCCGAAAATCAAAGGCGAAAAAACCAACACCAATTACTGGAGCGACCTTTTCTACGGCTTCAGACCCTCTGTTATCAAGGAGAATTCAAAGCTTTACCTCATCCTTACCGCGCTTTCCATTTACAGCATTTCCGTTCAGGTTTTCTTCCCCTATCTCTTCGTTTATCTTGAAAAGGTTATTCTCCCCGGCGTTGTATTCGATGCAAAAACAATCACCGTTGCAGTTATTGCGGTTGCCATTCTCGCAGCAGGAGTTATCTCCCTTCTCAAGGCCGCAGGCAAGCACAAGCTCAAGGTTTATATTCTTACAACCGTTCTTTTCATAATCGGTCTTGCAATCCTTTCAACCACAACCAATATACTCGTTGTTCTTATCGGTATTGCTCCCACACTTATCGGCTACGTTGTGCTTCAGATTCAGCTCAATGCCGCTGTGCGTGACTTTATCCCCGAGGATAAGGTAGGTCTTTTCCACGGTATCAGAATGATTTTCGTTGTTCTCATTCCTATGGTTGTAGGCCCCGCAATCGGCGATATCGCCTGCCGTTCCTCAAACCTCACAATTATTGAATACGGCGTTGAAAAGCTTGTTCCTTCAACAAGTATGTTCCTTTTCGCAGCAGTAGTTGCAGTGCTTGTTTTCGTACCCCTCGGCGCACTTATCAAGAAAGGCGCATTCAAGAAATAATCCGCATTAAACAGACTTCTGAGTTTGAAGCCTTGCTCGTTCAGGAGTCTGTTTTTTTATTCTTATTTAGGAGACACATATGAACATCACAGGTGCAATTTTTGATTTTGACGGCACTCTTTTCGATTCCATGCACGTATGGAAAGGAATAAGGTACAAGTTCTTTGACAAAATGGGTCTCACCCTCACCGAAGAGGATAAGGAAGCTTTCAAGGGGCTTTACCTTCTCGAATCCCTTATCCTTGCCAAAGAGAGGTTTAACCTTAAAGAATCAAAAGAAGAGCTGCTCTCAATATTTTTCGATTATATCAAGGAGAGATATCTCGTTGAAGCTCAGCCTAAAAACGATATAATAGAGTTCCTTGAAAAGCTTAAAGCAAAGGGAGTTAAAATGGGCATAGCCACCGCCACGGGCGAGCCTGCGCTTGAAGCAGTGCTTGAAAAATACGGTATGCTCGGCTATTTCTCCGCTATCTACTCCACCTACACCGTAGGCGCATCAAAATGGGAGCCCAAGGTGTACGACACGGTGCTTGAAGCAATAGGAACGGATAAGGAAACAACCTGGGTTTTTGAGGATGCTCTCTATGCCGCAAGAACGGCAAAGAAAAACGGCTACAATCTTGTGGGAATTTTTGACCCCAGCGAAGAAGAAGCCGATGAATTGAAAGAGATTTCGGATATTTATATTCACAACTACGAAGAAATAGATTTGTAAATTTCCGTATTAAATCACGGTATCTGCAAATATATATAAGTATAATCAATCATTAAGCTTCGGTTTTTTAAGGTGAATTATTATGAGGAAATTTATTATTGATACCGACACGGCGTCAGACGATGCGGCGGCGCTCGTTATGGCGGCGTTTGCGCAGGATATTGAGCTCCTCGGCGTAACAACCGTTGCAGGCAACGTTTCACTTAATCAGGCAACGCTCAACGCTCTTGCAACCCTTGAGGTGTGCTCATGCGAGGTGCCCGTATACAAGGGTGCGGCAAGGCCGCTTTTCCACGAAAAGCAGTTTACCGTAAGCGTTCACGGTCTGGACGGTATGGGTGACTGTTCGCTTATCAATCCCGCAGGAAAGCCCTGCGACAAACGGGCGGTTGATTTTATTCTTGACACGGTGAGCAAATATCCGGGAGAGGTTGAAATTGCCGTTCTCGGTCCTGCCACCAACATCGCTCTTGCCGTGCTTACTGACCGTGAAATAATGAAAAAGGTAAAGCATATCTGGAGTATGGG